>CAZEPK010000017.1:0-27114 GCA_964514085.1 uncultured Nocardioides sp. | reverse complement strand
GTCGGCGTCAGCTGAGCGTCCGCCCAGCGGGGGAGCACCGGCATCGGCGCAGGTCAGACACCGCCGGGGTATCGCTCGTCTAGACCGGCCTGGGGCCGCGGAGATTTCGATCCCCGACGGGCGTAACCCACTCCGTGAGAAGTCGTTGAGCGCATCGGAACCGGTCTTCTTTGCTCCCTCCCTCTGACCGGTTCCGTGGTCCAGGCGCCGTCCAACGGATGCGTGGACGATCAGGACCCGGCCACCCTCCCTCCCCGGCCGGGTCCTGGTGCATTTGCAGGTATTTGTCCTGGCGGACGGCCTTCCCGTGGTGGCGTCCTGTTGCCGGCCCTGCGGGCCGGCCCTCCCCGCCGACAGGCGACGCCGTGTCGCTGGGCGTCGCTCCCAGCACGGTCGGTTTGCGCTGGCCCGCGCCACGCCGCGCTTTAGCGACGGGGAGGCCCGGCCCGCAGGCCCTGTGTCCTGTCGTGGGTGCCACGAGGGCTGGAGCTTGTCGGTGGTGGGTGAGAAGAAGACGGTGGTTGAGGAGGTCGCGCAGCGACCGTCTCGAAACCTCTGGCCGTGAGGCTGGGACTGGACAACACGGTGGTTGAGGAGGTCGCGCAGCGACCGTCTCGAAACCTCGCAACCTGGTGCTGGGACTGGCGATCACGGTGGTTGAGGAGGTCGCGCAGCGACCGTCTCGAAACCTCGCAACCCGATGCTCGGACTAGCCGGGAACGGTGGTGCAGGAGGTCGCCAGGCAGCCATCTCGAAGCCCGTGTCCATCGGGCTTGGGACCGGGCACCGATGAGGAGGTCGGTCCCGCGTGGTCTGCTCGGGGCATGGGACACGTGCAGCGGTTCGACCATGTCGGGATCACGGTGGCGGACCTCGAGGGGGCGGTGGGGTTCTTCGAGGCCATGGGGCTCGAGGCCGGGGAGCGGCAGGTGGTCGAGGGGGAGTTCATCGACACCGTGTGCGCCATCCCGGGGTCCCGGTGCGAGGTGGTCGGGTTGAGCCTCCCGGGCGGCGGGACCTGGCTGGAGGTGGCGAGGTTCGTGACGCCCGACCACGTCCCGGGCCTGACGGACCCGCCGGCCAACCAGCTCGGGATCCGCAACGTGTGCTTCGAGGTCGACGACATCGAGGCCACCGTGGCGCGGGCGGCCGAGCTCGGCTACGGGTTGGTCGGCGGCATCGGTGAGTGGGAGGGCGCCTGGAAGATGGCCTACATCCGTGGCCCCGAGGGGATCGTCCTCAACGTGACCCAGCCTGTCGGCTGACGCCGCAGGCGCGCGGTGAGCCGGGCGCTCGCCGTCCTCCGGGCCCTACTACGCTCGGTCCATGACGGCTGATGGTGCTCACCCGGACCACGACCTGGTCCTCGTCGTCGACTTCGGGGCGCAGTACGCGCAGCTGATCGCGCGGCGGGTGCGGGAGGCGCGGGTCTACTCCGAGATCGTCCCGCACACCATGCCGGTGGCGGAGATGCTGGCGCGGGGCCCCAAGGCGATCGTGCTGTCCGGCGGCCCCTCGAGCGTCTACGAGGAAGGTGCGCCGAGCATCGATGCGGGGCTGTTCACGGCCGGCACCCCGGTGTTCGGCATGTGCTACGGCTTCCAGCTGATGGCGCAGGGGCTGGGCGGCGAGGTGGCGCACACCGGCGTCCGCGAGTACGGCCGCACGCCCGTCACCGTCGGCGAGGCCGGCACCCTGCTGGCCGACCTGCCCGTGGCCCACAACGTCTGGATGTCGCACGGCGACTCGGTCGCCGCGGCGCCCGAGGGGTTCACGGTCCTGGCCTCCACCTCCGGCACGCCGGTCGCGGCCTTCGAGGACGTCGACCGCGGCCTGGCCGGCGTCCAGTGGCACCCCGAGGTGCTGCACACCGAGCACGGCCAGCAGGTGCTCGAGCACTTCCTGCACGACATTGCCGGCTGCCGGCAGACCTGGACCATGCTCAACATCGTCGAGGAGCAGGTCGAGGCGATCCGCGCCCAGATCGGCGAGGGACGCGCGATCTGCGCGCTGTCCGGCGGGGTGGACTCCGCGGTGGCCGCGGCGATCGTGCAGCGCGCGATCGGTGACCGCCTGACCTGCGTGTACGTCGACCACGGGATGATGCGGCTCGGTGAGACCGACCAGGTCCGCGCCGACTTCGAGGCGGTCTTCGACGCGCTCGACGTGGTCGACGCCGGCGACCAGTTCCTCGGGGCGCTCGAGGGGATCGTGGACCCGGAGGAGAAGCGCAAGATCATCGGGCGGGAGTTCATCCGCACCTTCGAGGCGGCCGAGGTCCGGGTCTTCGGCGGCGCCGAGGGCGAGACGGCGTTCCTGGTCCAAGGCACGCTGTACCCCGACGTGGTCGAGTCCGGCGGCGGGGCCGGCACCTCCAACATCAAGTCCCACCACAACGTGGGCGGCCTCCCGGAGGACCTGCAGTTCGAGCTGGTCGAGCCGCTGCGCACGCTGTTCAAGGACGAGGTGCGCCTGGTCGGTGAGCAGCTCGGCCTGCCGTCGACCATGGTCTGGCGCCAGCCGTTCCCCGGCCCGGGCCTGGGCATCCGGATCATCGGCGAGGTCACCCGCGAGCGTCTCGACATCCTGCGGCACGCCGACTCCATCGCCCGCGAGGAGCTGACCCGCGCTGGCCTGGACCGCGACATCTGGCAGATGCCGGTGGTCCTGCTGGCCGACGTCCGCTCGGTCGGCGTCCAGGGTGACGGCCGCACCTACGGCCACCCCGTCGTCATCCGCCCGGTGACCTCCGAGGACGCCATGACCGCCGACTGGGCCCGCCTGCCCTACGACGTCCTCGAGCGCATCTCCACCCGCATCACCAACGAGGTGGCCGAGATCAACCGGGTCACCCTCGACGTGACCAGCAAGCCCCCGGGCACCATCGAGTGGGAGTGACGACGCACCGCCTCTGACCGGGTGCGGTCAGGGGACGCGGACGCCGAGGAGCACCATCACCGTGCGCTGGAGGGTCCGCCGCCAGATCACTGCCACAGCAGCACCGAGATCACGGTCATGGTCGACGTGGCCACGAGCGAGCCCGCGGCGGCGAGGTGGTTCCTGAGGATCGGGAGCATGGCAGGCCGGTCCCCTCCGCTGATGACCGTCGAACCCCCCTCAGGGGTGTCAGGCGGCGTGACGCCGACCACGCTCCTGGCGGCTCAGGCCGCCCGCGCGGTCCGCTCGTGCCAGGCGCCGACCAGCTCGACGTAGAGCTGCGGGTCCTCCAGCATCAGCGCGTGGCGGCGGTCGTCGAGCACGTGCCCCTCCCAGTCGGGGCGGGCAGCGAGGACCGAGCGCAGCGTGCGGGCCGGCACCAGCGCGTCGGCGGTTCCGCCGAGGACCAGCGTGGGCGCCTCGACCCGGCGTACGGCGCGCCAGGTCGACCACGGCACCGTCCAGGTCGCGGCGATCGAGCCGAGGGCGGAGAGGAGGGCGCGGCGCCGCTGCCGGCCGTCCATCACCGTGCTGGAAAGGTCGGCGGCCATCAGGCGGAGGACGCGCCGGTCGATGCCGTCCGGATCGGGGTAGATCAGACCGAGCAGGGCCCGGTCGCGCCGCTCGCCGAACGCGGGGCCCGCCAGGCCCACCAGCCCGAGGCCCGCCGCCGTCGCCGAGGACGCGGCGATGGGCACCATCTGCCCCACGGTCGCCCGGCTGGGCAGGAGCAGGCCGACCGGTGAGCGGGGCGGGAGGGCGGGGGAGACGAGCACCAGCCGGGACACCCGGTCGGGGTGGCGAGCCGCCAGGAGGGTCGCGACGAGGCCGCCCATCGAGTTGCCGTGCAGGGCGAAGTGGTCCCAGCCGAGCCGGTCGGCGACCTCGAGCACGAAGTCGACGTACCCGTCGACGGTGAGGGGGTCGTCGGGCCAGGGCGGGGTCCGTCCGAACCCCGGCAGGTCCACCGCCACCACCGGGCCGCGCGCCGCCAGGCCCGCGACGACCGGCACCCAGGTGACCGACGAGCCGCCCAGGCCGTGCACCAGCAGCTGCGGCTCGTCGGTCGGCGCCGCGCGCCGTCCCGCACTGCGCAGCACGCGGACCCGGCGCCCGCCGAGGTCCAGGTGGCTGTCCACGATCCCCGGCCAGCCGGCCACCAGCTTCGTCACGGCACTGCGGTGCCCGTCGCCCCCACGGCCATGCCGCCGAGCACCTGTGGTCCCTGGCACACGCGACGGGCACACGGCGACGGGCCGGCCCCGAGGGGCCGGCCCGCCGTGTGGGGAGAGGTCGGTCAGAGGTTCACGGGCAGGAGCACGCGGTCGATGGCGTGCCCGATCTGCTTGTTCCCCCGGTTGATGTCGATCCCGTTGAGGATCACCGTCGGGTCGGCGAAGTCGGGGTCCTTGTCCACGAGGGTGATGTTGCCCTTGCGGTTGATGACCTTGACCGTGCCGCCCTGGGCGGTCTTGAGCTTGGTCCGCTTCTTGGCCGCCGCGATCACCTTCGGCGAGGCCAGGGTGGCGCCCGGGACGACGTGGTAGAGCAGCACCGTCTCGATGGTGTTCACGTCCACCAGGCCCAGCAGCGCGCTGACCGTCTTCTTCTCGCTGCCCGGCTTCTTGCCGGTGAGGTCGGCGACCAGGTCGCGGAACGCCTCGTCGGTGGGCAGGAACGCCGTCAGGCGCACTGAGCCGTCGGCCAGCAGCCCCACCGGGCTGGTGGGCTTGGCCGCGAGGACCGCGAGCACGGCCTGCTCGAGGATGTCGAAGTCCTGCCAGTTGTGGTCGAGCTTGGTGCCGTCGGCACCGAGCACCTTGACCAGGCTCTTGCTGCCGGCCTTCTGGTGCGCGGGGGCGGCCTCCGCCGGGGCTCCGGCCAGGCCGGCTCCGGCCGTGACGAGGGCGCCGACGGCCAGGAGGGCCATCCGCTTGACGAGGTGCGTGTTCATCCTTGTTTCCCTTCTGCAGTGGTGATCTTCTCGGGTTCGTACGTGCCACGGAGCACGGACGTGACGCTGTGTGCGGGGTCGCCGTCGTCGGTCTCGAGGCTCACGTCGACCGCGGAGTACGACGTCACGAGTGCGTCGTCGAGGTCGAAGGTGGCGCCGTTGCGCGCGTCCACCTGGCCCAGCGGGAGCATCTTGTTCGTCGCCGGGTCGAGCAGCCAGGCGTAGTAGAACTCGCCTCCGGTGGTGCGGGGCAGGTCGTGGACGGCCAGGGACATCCGGGTCCGGCCGTCGTGCTCGACCATCTGGACCTGCCCGTCGCCGGTGAGGCCGGAGACCGCCGCGAGCGGTGCCTCGACCCCGTCACCGTCGCCGCCGTCGTCGCTCGAGGTGCCCGAGAGCAGCCAGGCCGCTCCGCCCACACCGGCCACGACCACGGCCGCGGCGGCGGCGAGGACGAGGCCGGTGCGGCGTCGCTGCGCCGGCATCGGCAGGTCGAGCGCGGGCGGGGCCGGCTCGGTGACCACCGGGCCCAGGGTGGCGCCGGCGCGGGCCAGCAGGGCGTGCCCGACGGCGGCGTCGACCAGCTCCTCCTGGCAGGCGGTGCAGCCGGCCAGGTGGTCACCGGCCGCGATCGCAGCCGCGTTGCCGAGCTCACCGCGCAGCAGACCCAGCAGGTCCGGGTGCTCGCTCATCGCCAACCTCCTCCGAAGTCCCCGTCGCCGGCGGCGATCACGTCCCGCAGCCGTCGTGTGCCGCGCGAGGCGCGGGCCTTGATGGTGCCGAGCGGCACGTCGAGCCGCTCGGCGATCTCGCGCTGCGTCAGCCCGGCGAAGTAGGCCAGGAGCAGCACCTCGCGCTCGTGCATCGGCAGCTGCTCGAGCCCGGCGCGCACCTCGGCGGCATCGGCGTACCGCTCGACGACCTCCCGGCCGTCCTCGCCGACCAGGTCGCGCATGGACTCCACGTCGACCACCGCGTGCCGGCGCGCCCGCAGCGTGTCCACGGCGCGACGGTGCGCGATGGTGAACAGCCAGCTGCTGAACCGCTCGCCGCTGCGGAACCGGCCCGCGCTGCGCCAGGCGTCCAGGAAGGTCCGCTGGAGCACGTCCTCGGCCTCGTCAGGACCGACGTAGCGACGCAGGTAGGACAGCAGGCTCGCGCCGTAGACGGCGTACGCGTCCTCCAACGCCCGCTCGTCGCGCTGGGCGAGTCGCTCGCCCAGTGCCTGCCCCCTGTCCACGTCAGGTACTTCGCTGGCCATCGCGCCGCGGTTGCACGGGCCACCAGAATCTCTCGCCGAGCAGCGCGACGAGGGCCGGGACCACCACGCTCCGGACCAGCAGGGTGTCCAGCAGGACGCCGAAGCCGACGATCACGCCGATCTGGGTCAGCGTCACCACCGGCAGGACGCCGAGCACGGTGAAGACCGCGGCCAGCAGGATGCCGGCGCTGGTGATGACCCCACCGGTGACCGCCAGCGCGGACCGGATCGCCTCGACGGTGGGCCGCTCGCGCGCCTCCTCGCGCGCCCGGGTGCTGAGGAAGATGTTGTAGTCCACGCCGAGCGCCACGAGGAAGAGGAAGGCCAGGATCGGGACGCCGACGTCGAGCGCCGGGTAGTCCAGGACGTGGCGGAAGGCCCACCAGCTGGCCCCGAGGCTGGCGGCGAACGTAGCCACCACGGTGGCGACCAGCACCACCGCGGCCACGACGGAGCGCAGGAGCACCAGCAGCACCAGCAGGACGATCGCCAGGACGAGCGGGACCACGACGCGCCGGTCGCGAGCGGCGGAGCGAGCGGCGTCGAGGTCCTCGGCGTCCGCCCCGCCGACCAGGGCGTCGGGCGGCAGCTCCGCGCGCAGCCGGTCCACGGTGTCGTAGGCCGCCGACGTCCCGCGGGAGGCGGCGAGCACGACGTCGATCTCGGTCCGGCCGTCGGACGAGGCGCCGGTGGTCACACCGTCCACGCCCTCGACCCGCGCGGCGGCGTCCGCCACCTCCGCGGCCGACGCGTCCGGGGCCAGGACCACGGTCGGCTCCGCGGCGCCCGCAGGGAACGCCGCGGCCAGCGCGGCCTGCCCGGTCACCGCCTCCGGCTTCTCGCGGAACTGCTGGTCCTGCGAGAGCCCCACCTTGAGGCCCGTCAGGCCGAGCACCAGCACGCCGAGCACCAGGGCGCTGCCGACCAGGGTCTGCACCGGGCGCCCGGTGACCGCGGTCCCGACGCGGGCCCAGACCCCGCTCAGCGTGGGGTCCGCCTGCCCGACCCGCGGCACGAACGGCCAGAACAGGCCGCGGCCGGGGAGGACCAGCACGGCCGGCAGCAGCACCAGCGCGAAGCTGACGGCGGTCGCGATGCCCAGCGCGCCGGCGTACCCCAGCCCCCGGATGAAGGGGTCGTCGGCGAAGGACAGCGACAGCAGGGCGAGCACCACCGTGCCCGAGCTGGCCAGCACCGCCGGACCGGCCTGGCGCAGGGCGCCGTCCATCGCCGCGTGCCGGTCCTCGTCGTGGCGCAGGTTCTCCCGGTAGCGCGCGATGAGCAGGAGCGCGTAGTTGGTCCCGGCCCCGAAGACCAGGACCGAGGTGATCCCCGAGATCGCCTCGTCCACGCTGAAGCCGAAGAGGTCGGTGGCCACGCCCAGCAGCCGGATGGAGACCTGGTCGGCCAGCCCCACCACCCCGAGCGGCACCAACCAGAGCACCGGGCTGCGGTAGGTGAGCAGGAGGAGGACGGCCACCACCAGCGCGGTGGTGATGAGCAGGGTGCCGTTGGCCCCGTCGAAGACCGCCGAGAGGTCCACCTCGTACGCCGGCCCGCCGGTGACCTGGGCCCGCAGCCCGTCCGGCAGGTCGGCCCGCGCCGCCTCCCGCAGGTCGCCGACCCGGTCGGCCAGGTCGGGGTCACCGAGCCGCAGCGGCACCGCCACCAGCGCGGCCGTGCCGTCCTCGGAGGTGACCGGCGCCGCGCCGGCGCCCTGACCCCCGACGCCGAGGCCGGCGAGCTCGGGACCCCGGGCCCCGATGAGCTGGAGGTCCGCGGCGCTCAGCGGCTCGCCGCGCCGGTCGTAGACCACGATCGCGGGCGCCACGTCGCTGGTCGGGAAGGACTCCTGGAGCTGGGCCACCTGGGTCGACTCGACGCCGTCGGGCAGCGTCGCGGTCGCCCCCTGCGGCTTGTCCGGGGACGGTCCCAGGGCGAAGGCCAGGCCCGAGAGGACGAGCACGACGGCGACGGTGAGCCAGCTGGTGGCCGTGCTCCGGACCGTCAGGATCCGGCGGCGGGGGCGTGGGTCAGAGGTGCGCACGTCCGGTCCTTCGCGTTCACAGGGTCGAACGGATGCTCAGGTCGGCCAGGACGTGCGCCGCGGTGCGCCGCCCGCTCACCAGCGCCCCCTGGATCGAGGCCGTGTCGCGGTGGTCGCCGCAGACGTAGACGCCCGGCTCCCACCGGACCTCCTGCCGCGCGCGGAACGGCGGCCTCTGGGCCGGCAGGGCCTGCGGCACCTCGTGGACGGCCAGCACCTCCCAGCCGTCGGAGGGGGTGCCGAGCAGCTCTGCGGCGTGGGTCCGCATCGCCGCGGTGCCCGGGCCGGTCCCGCCGAGGGGCAGCAGGGCGGAGGCCTCGACCAGGTGGCGACCGGCCGGCGCGTATGTCGGGGCTGCGGCGGAGACCACGGCAGTGTTGACCAGCGGTCCGGCCGGGCGCTCGCGCGCGTCGACGTGCAGCAGCCGCGAGCGCGGCGCCTCGTCGGCGGCGAACCACGCGGTCACCACGCCCCGCATGGCAGGGACTTCCAGCCCCAGCAGGTCGGCCGCCGCCGGCCCGTCGGCGGCCACCACCACGCTGCGCGCCGTCCAGCGGTCGCCGTCGGCGGTGCGCACCACGACCTCCGACCCCTGCGCGTCGATGTCCCCGACCGGGGTCTCGAGCTCGATCCGGCCGGCCGCGGCCGCCAGCTGCTGGGGCAGCGCCTGCATGCCGCGTGCGGGCAGCGCCGGCGTGCCGCGCAGGAAGGACGCGACCAGGAGCAGCGCGAAGGCCGTCGACGTCTCGCCGTCGTCCTCGAGCAGCACGCCCTTGAGGAAGCCCTCGAGCACCCGCCGCAGGGTCCCGGCCACCCGGGCCTCGTCGAGGGAGTCCGCCAGCCGCGCGGGCAGCCCACCCGTGTCGGAGAGGTGGCGCAGGTGCTGGGCCAGCGGGGTGCCGGGCGCGTGCAGGAGCGGTCGGGCCCAGCGGGTCAGGGCCAGCGCCTCGCGGTGCCGCCGGGCCAGCACCCGGGCCGACCCCGGCAGCAGCCGGGGCGCGTGCAAGGGGTGCCCCAGGCTGACCAGGCCGCGGTCCGTGCGGCCCACGACGCCCGCCTCGAAGGGCTGCAGGGCCAGGGCCGCCACGTCGATGCCCGAGCGGACCGCCGGGTAGCCCGGGTTGAGCAGCTGGAAGCCGCGGTCGACGAGGAAGCCGTCGATGGCGTCGGTGCGGACCCGCCCGCCCACCTCGTAGCCCGCCTCGAGCACCACGACGTCGAGGCCCGCGGCGGTGAGGTCGCTCGCCGCGCGGAGGCCCGCCAGCCCGGCGCCCACCACGACGACGTCAGCGTCGCTCACGCCCCGACCACCTCGCCGTCGGCCCCGGCGTCGGCGTAGGCGACCGCCCGGTGCGCGAGCCGGACGACCGCGAGCGGGTCGGGCGCGGGCACCGGCGCGCCACCGAGGGCGCCGTCGACCAGCGCGGCGGCGGCCTCGTGGCCGGCCTCGGCGGCGAGCCGGGCGCAGCAGACCGCGGCGTCGCGCACGGCGTGGGGGTCCAGCGACCAGGCCGACTCGAACATCCGGAGGCGGTCGGGGACGCCGTCCTGGCCCGGGAGCTCCCAGGCGGTCAGGACGACGGGCAGCTCGGGGCTGTCGTGCACGACCGCCCACTCACGCCGCATCGGGGCGTCGCCCGCGAGGTGCACGCGGTGCAGGCCGACGTCGGAGTCGTCCTGGTCCAGATCGGAGAAGTCGGCGAAGACGTAGGTCGCCTGCGCCACCCGCGCCAGCTCCCGCCACCGCGGCCGGGCGGCGGCGAAGCGCCGCCCGGTCTGGAAGGCGCCGAAGAGGTGGCCGCGGGCGCCGGAGGCCGCCACCTCGTCCTCGATGGCCCAGGACAGGGCCAGCAGCGTGCCCTTGCGCAGCCGCTGGCGGGGCTCGGCCGGGTGGCGGCGGACGAGCTCGGCGTACACCGAGCGCGGCACCGACGCCGTCGCGGTGCTGGTGACCTGCTCGATGGCCACGTCCAGGCGGGTGCCGAGCTCCCGGCGGCGCACGACGTCGAGCACCAGCGCGACCTGCGCCGCGGCGTACCGGCGGTGCCCGCTCGGCAGCCGTTGCGCGGTCGGGAAGCCGTGCCGGGCCTCCCACATCCGCAGCGTGCCGGTGCTGACCCCGGTGGCCTCCGCCAGCTCCCCGATCGTCAGGGCGGAGGCGCGGCCCCCTTGTGCTGACCTCGACAACGTGTTCATGATGAGGACTGTAACTTCAACACTGCGTGTAAGCCACATCCCCGTAGGAGGAGCCCATGTCCGAACCGATCTCCGTCGACCCCGGCGCCGCTCCCCGAGCCGGCGTCAGCTCCCAGAGCCCCGACGGCCGCAACGACGAGGTGGTCGACTGGGGCGACCTCGGCCAGCGCATGTGGGACTTCCTCACCGGGCGGCAGGCCGCGATCCACTACACGTTCGACGAGCTGGCGGTCGAGGTGCCGCGCGACACCGGCGCCCAGGCCCCCCGTGCGGTGTGGCGCCTCAACGGCACCGTCACGGTGACCTCGAGCGACCAGGTCCTCGGGGGCTGATCGTGGCCACGCTGGTCGGTGCGGAGCTGGACTTCGTCCTGGAGCGGCCCGGCCGGGAGCCGGTCCACGGGCGGCTGAGGGGGCGCCACTCCCGCTTGGTCCTCGAGGTCGACGACGCCGGCGCCTTCGCCGGCGGGGCGGACGCGCCCGCGGTGCGCGCGATCGCCCAGGGGCTGGCGCGGCGCGGCATGACCGTGCGGGTGGTGCAGGGCGACCAGCACCTGGTGACGCTCGGCGCGGTCAGCGCGCCCTGGTGGCAGCGCCGGGTCACTGGCTCGCGCCGGATCCGGCTGGGCAGTCTGCGCGGCGCCTTGACCTCCGCCCGCTCCCGCGCCCGCCAGGAGGCCTCGGTCCTCCCGGACGCCGCGATGGTGCCACCCGCCACGCTGTGGCCCATCGCGCCCACGCTGCTCACCCGGGTCCGCTCGGCCCGGACCACCCACGACCCCGCCCGCGGCGGCGGGGCCCGGCTGGTCCTGCTGAAGCAGGACTACTGGCCGGGGGAGCGGCAGCCGGTCTTCTGGCTGCACGACGGGCTGACCATCGGCTCGGGCGCCGACTGCGACGTGCGCCTCCCCGGGCTGGAAGCCCGGCACGCCGTGCTGCACCACGACGAGGACGACGAGTGGGTGATCGAGGCCGTCGCCGGCATCACCCGCGTGCACGGCTCGCCGGTCATCCGGCAGCTCCTCCGCACCGGCTCCCGGGTCAGCCTGGGCCAGCACGAGCTCGGCTACCACCGCGAGGAGTACGCCGACCACGGCCGCCCGCACGGCGGCCGGATCGGTGGCGAGCTGGGCCGCCAGGAGCCCCAGCCGCCGCGTCCGGGCGGGTCGGCCCGGCCCGACTTCTGAGTCGGCGCGCGGTCGGCGTCCGGGGTCAGTCCCGGGCCAGCACCCGGGGCAGCACCACCAGCAGGCCGCCCATCACCACGAAGAGGGCCGCGCCCACGGTGACGGCCGCCTCCAGCTCGACCACCACGTCGAAGACGAACACCACGGTGGCGGTGGCCAGGAGGCCGAGCAGGATGAGGGCGACGCGGGTCAGGACGTGGGTCGCCGTGACGACCCGGTCCTTCACCTTCTGACCCGAGAGCTCGCGGTGGATGGCCACCGGGCTGAGGACCACGCCCATCACGACCGCCGCCAGCACCACGAGCGTGAGGTAGAAGCGGTGCTGGCCCGTGGAGAGCTCGGAGAAGCGCTGCTGGAAGGGCAGGGTCAGGAGGAAGCCGGCCGTCAGCTGGGCGCTGGTCTGGATGACGCGCAGCTCCTGCAGCAGGTCGTTGAACTTGCGGTCCTCGCGCTCCGCCTCGGTCTCGCCGCGCTCGTCGCCGGTCGTCTCTGTCTTCTGGTCCATGGTTCCTCCCGCGGGGCAGTACCCGACCAGCGCGACCACGGACCGGCGCGCGCCCGGCTCAGACCGGCAGCGGCTCGTAGCAGTCGTAGGAGCTCTGGCGCAGGACCAGCCCGTCGCGGAAGACGTAGAACGCCGCCACGTGGGCCACCAGGCGGCTGCCGGCCGGGAGCCCGGACACGGCCGCGCGCGTGGTCGCCGTCCAGGTCAGCTGGACAGCGGCCCGGTCGGCGTCCGTCACGACGGTGTGCACCTCGAACCGTTGCGAGGCGATGAGCGCCCGGCCGGCCTCGGCCCCCGCCAGCATCTCCGGCAGGGCCCGGCGGTGGCCGGCAGGGCGCACCAGGCTCGGGAACTCGACCTGCTCGGCGTCGGGGTGGAAGAAGGCGGCGAGCTCGCCGGCCGGCGCCTCGGCCTCGATGGCGGCGTAGAGGCGGTGGATCGTGTCGCTGTGGGTCGGCATGCCAACAACCTAAGTTGCACAACATAGGTTGTCAATGTCAGGGTGCAGCGGTGGAGACCGCCCGGACCGACCTGCCCACGCTGACCGCGCTGGCGGGCGGAGGCGTGGTGCGGTGGATCCTGGAGCAGCTGGCCGACGAGGGGCTCACGGGGGTCAAGCCCTCGCACGGCTACGTCTTCCAGCGGCTGGTGGACGACGAGCCGACGATCGGCGCCCTGGCCGCGGCGCTGGGCATGACCCAGCAGGGCGCCTCCAAGCAGGTGGCCGACCTGGAGCGGCTCGGCTACGCCGAGCGGGTCCGGGTGGCAGGGGACCAGCGGGCGCGCCGGGTCCGGCTGACGCCGCAGGGTCGCGCCGTCCTCGAGGCGGGGCGGCGCGCCAGGGCGCGCCTGGAGGCCGACCTGGTCCAGCGGGTGGGGGCCGAGACGGTGGGTGCGGCCCGGGTGGCGATCGAGGCCCTGATCGAGGCGCTCGGCCTGACCGAGCAGGTCCGTGACCGGACCGTCCCCGCACCGGAGGCCTGACCGGCTACCCGTGCCCGCCCGAGCCGCCGGGCGGCGCGACCACCGTGATGCGAGCCTTGCCCGGCCCGTGCGCGGCGGTGCCGGGCAGGGCCACCACGCAGGCCGTCCGCTTGGCGGAGGGTGACAGTGTGAAGGTGACCGTGTCACCGACCAGGGTGCCGCTGAGCTGGCCGGCCTTGGTCAGCAGCAGCACGGTGTCGCCCGGCTGGGCCCCGACCGCGGTGGCGGTGAGGACCACGGTGCCGGGGTCGGGTCCTGGTGCGGCGGTGACGGACAGGGTCGGGTGCAGGGTGACCTTCCAGCGGGGGCTGTGCACGCCGACCGTGCGCAGCCGGACCGCCGTGGTGGCGCTGATCGGCGGCAGCACGAGCGAGACAGCACCCGAGGCGTCGGCCCGGGCCGAGGTGACCGCGAGCCAGCGGCCGCCCGAGAGCGTCTGCAGGACCACCCGTGCCTTGCGCACCGGCGTGCCGTCCTCGGCTGTGACCACGCCGCCGAAGGCGACGGGCTGACCCGGGTCGACCTTGTGCGTCGAGCCGGCGATGCTCAGCGCGGCCGGGACCCGCGGCGGCACCGGTGTGGCTGTCGGGGTCGGCGCGGGCGTCGGGCTCGGGGCCACCGTGGGTGCGGCGGACGGGGTGGCTGACCCGGTCGGCGCGGGTGTGGGAGTCGCGGTCACCGACGGGGACGTCGAGGCCGTCGGGGAGGTCGGCGACGCCGAGGACGTCGGCGCGCTGGTCGGGCTGGGTGGGTGCGAGGGCCGGTGCGTGGGGCCGGCGGAGGGCGTGGTCGGGGCCGACGGCGTGGGCCCGGGCGTCGGCGAGGGCGACCGCGTGGCTGTGCTGGTGGACGGAGCGGAGGTCGCCCGGTCCTCGGCCCGGTCCTGCCGCTCCTCCGGCGCCGGCGGGGCGACCGGCCCCAGGGCGTGGTGGGCGAAGCGCTGGACCGGCTCCGGCAGGTGGTTGGTGTACGCCGCGGCGGCGCTGCCGCCGACCGCCAGCACCACGACGAAGGCCGAGCCCGCCCCGAAGCGTCCCGCCGCACGGCGTCGGCGCGGCGCCAGCGGGACGGGCGCGGCCGGGTCGCCGCCCTGAGCCCCACGGAACATGGCTGCGTACCGCTCCTGCTCGCCCAGCTCGCTGGCCGAGCCGGGGGAGCGCAGGGCGCGCAGCAGGGCCTCCTCGTCGGAGGGGGGCTGCTGCTCCGGCGGTCCGGTCATGTCACACCACCTCTCGATCGGTTCGGGCTCGGGGATGCTGGGCCAGCGTCCCGGCGAGGGTCTGCAGGGCGCGGTGGACGGCGACGCGGACGGCGCCGGGCGTCTTGCCCACCAGCCGCGCGACGTCCGCCACCTCGAGGCCGGCGACCACCCGCAGCATGACCATCTCCGCCTGCACCGCGGGCAGCGTGGCCACCCGCGCCAGGGCCCGCGTGGTCGCGTCGAGGGCGACGACCTCGTCCTCGGCGCTCGGCGCCGGGTGGGTGTCCGGCAGGTCGGCGGCCGCACCGACGGGCACCACCGGGCGTCGCGTCCGTGCCCGCCCCTGGTCGATCGCCCGGTTCCGGGCGATCGTGAAGAGCCAGGCGCGGAAGGCCGCCAGGTCGCCGTCGAACGCCGAGAGCCCCCGCACCACCTGCAGCCAGGTCTCGGAGGCGATGTCCTCCGGCCCCTCGTCGCCGCGGACCGCGAGGTAGCGCAGCAGCGGCGGGTGCAGCGCCCGCCACAGGACGACGAACGCGGCCTCGTCGCCGGCCCTGGCCGCAGCCAGGGCCGACGACAGGGCCGACGACGGGGAGGCGTCGCTCGTGTCCAGCGCCGTCTCCTTCGTGTCGTGCTGCTCGGGAGGACGTGGTCAGCTGACCACGGTGCCGCTGACGGAGCCCGCCAGCGACGTCCCCCCGGCGTAGGACAGACGGTAGCTGGCACCCTCCGAGCTGGGCTCCAGGAACGTCACCTTGCCGTGCCTCCCGGTGGTGGCCGAGGCCACCACGGTCCAGGTCACGCCGTCCGCGCCGAGGGTCTCCAGGTCGACCTGCGCGTTGCGCACCGTGTGGTGGTCACCGCGCAGGACGCCGCTGACCACGAAGCCGGCCGGCGTGTGCCGCCCGCGGATAGAGAGCGAGCTGGGCGCCCGGACCTTGACCCGCACCGCGGCGCTGGCCCCGCTGGGCACACCCGTCGTGTGCCGGACGACGAGCCGGTAGACGGTGCTCACCGACGGGGTGTCGGTGATCGCCACCGACCCGTCGGCGCCCGTGGTTCCAGACCCGACGACGTGCCGCGGTCCGGCGTGGCCTGCCGGGCGGGCGACCAGGTCGACGGCCGCGCCGGCCAGCGGGGCTCCGGCGTACGACGCCACCCCGGAGACCGTGACGGTCCCACCCGGGTCGACGGGCGAGGGGACGGCGGTCGCCGTCACGGTGGGCCGGACGCCGACCCGCACGATGCCGCTGCGCGAGGCGTGCAGCAGACGCGTGCCCTCGAAGACCAGGCGGTAGGCGCACGGGACGGCCGGCGTCACCGGGAAGGCCACCACCCCGAGCCGGTCGGTCAGGGACTGCCCCACGACCTGCCAGGTCGGGTCGGCGGCCGTCCGCACCAGGAGGTCGACCGAGCGGTTGCGCAGGCCGATCCCGTGGGTGCGCAGCCGGCCGCGGACGAGGTCGTCGCCGTCGGGCCCGGCCACGCGGTGCGCGGCCCGGATCGACAGGCTGGTCGGGATCTTGTGACCGTGCTGCTGGTCGACCACGATCACCACCCGGGCGGTGCCGCTCCGGCTCGGCCGGGCGTCCTCGGCCCCGGCGTAGGACCAGCGGTAGCGCGTGGTGGTGGTCGGTGCGACCTCGAGGCTCAGGCCACCGCGCGTGCCGGAGACCGAGGTGCCGACGGGCGCGAAGCCGGCGGCACCCGCAGCCCTGGCCTCGAGGGTGACCGTGCGGCCGCTGGGGTCTGCGCCGCCGCGGACGTGCAGGTCGCCGAGGACCCGGGCGCTGTCGCCCACCTCGATCCGCGCGTGCGGGACCCGGATGGAGATCGTGCTCTCCGAGACCCGCGGGGAGACCTGCGCCGCGTGGGCGGGTCCGGTGATCGTGCCGACGGCCGCTGTGCTCACGGCGACCGCGGCCACGACGAGCGTCATCAGGCTCGTGCGTCTGCTGCTCATGCTGCACCTCTCGTGTGGCTTCGCTCTGGTGGTGGAGGACGGCCGTCCACCCCCTACAGCGACGAGCGGGGCACGAGCGTTACAGCGAGGAGCCAGGGCGCCGGTTCAGACCGAGTGCCGGGTGTCGAGCACGGCGCGCACCGCCGCCTCGTCGTAGGGCTCACCGAGCCAGGCGAAGAGGCCGCGCAGCACGCCGGGGTCGGCGAGGTAGTCGTTGTAGTGCACGCGGTACGCCGCGTCGCCCAGCCCGTCGGCCAGGGCCAGGATGCGCGCCTCGACGGCGGGGACCTGCTCGGCGGCCTCGGGGTGCTTGGCCCACCAGCCGCTGCGCCGGACCTCCTCGTGGTCGCGGGTGTTCACGACGAACCGGGCGCCGGGGAAGACGCGGCGCAGCCAGGCGACGTACTCCTCGACGTCGTCGTGGTACCAGCGGATCTCCTTGAAGCCGGTGACCCGGGTGTCGGCCTTGGGCCGCAGCACCGTGTCGAGGACCAGCCGGCGGATGTCCTCGAGCGAGGTGCGCACCGGGAAGTCCGCGGCCCCGTAGAAGGGGTGGGTCCGCTGGCGGAGCCGCGCGGGCTCCCAGCGCCGGCTGCCCTCCTCGAGGGTCCGGTGGAAGAGGTAGAGGTGGTGCAGCGCGTCCCAGTTCTCCCCGCGGAGGAGGTAGCCGGGGAGGCTGTTGAGCAGCCCCATGAGGAGCGTGGAGCCGGAGCGGCCGTAGGTGACCACGAAGACGTACTCGAGCGTCCGCGGCTGCTCGGTCACGCCCCGACTGTAGTGCTCCGGGCCGGGCGGCCCGCCGACCGCCGGACTGGTGGGAGAGCAACTACTCCGCGGAATCTGGCCCGATCTGGACGTCAAGGCGTCCTCGGCGGGTTAGCGTCTGGGCGTGCTCCGTACCCGTCGTGCCCTCGTCCTCCCCGCGACCCTCGTCGCGCTCGCCCTCGTCCCGCCGCTCGCGGCGCAGGCCAAGACGTTCCACGGCACCAACCGCGCCGACCACATCAAGGGCACGCCGCAGAACGACAAGCTCAAGGCCAAGGGCGGCAACGACCAGTTCAAGGGCATGGGCGGAAACGACACCGTCTACGGCGGCACCGGTGACGACAAGCTCACCATGGGGCCGGGAGGCGACAAGGCCTACGGCGAGGACGACTCCGACACGATCAACGGCGGTGGCGGCAACGACACCCTCGACGGTGCGGGCGGCAACGACGTGGTCAACGGCAACGCCGGCAACGACGGCGTCAGCGGCGGCGACGGCAACGACGTCATCAACAGCGGCTCGGGCGACGACACCGTCGACGCCGGCCCCGGTGATGACCTCAAGGTGATGCTCGGCGCCGGCAACGACACCGGCCACGGTGGCGACGGCAACGACGGCGACACCTCGCAGACCGGGATCGGGATCCAGGGCCAGGAGGGCGACGACCAGATCTGGGGCGACGCCGGCAACGACCACGTCTCCGGTGGCCCCGGCAACGACACGCTCTACGGCGGCGACGGCAACGACACCATGGACGGCGGCGACGGCAACGACTACGTCGACCTGGGCCCGGGCGACGACAACGCGACCGGCGACGAGGGTGACGACACCATGCTGCCCGGCACCGGCGCCGACTTCACCTACGCCGAGGAGGGCTCGAACCACGTCATCCTCACCGACGACGGCGCCAAGGACCTGGTCTACTGCCGCCACGAGGGCCGCAACCTCGGCGACGGCTACGTCACCTACGTGGGCGTGACCTTCTCGGCGGACCTGGCCGCGCAGCTCGACCGCCTCGAGGGCTGCAGCCGCGTCGAGTACGTCCCCACTCTGCGAGCGGCCCTCGGGCTCCACCACCCGGTGCGCGTGACCGCGAAGGTGTCCGACCTCTTCTGAGCCGCCCGCCTCAGCGGGCGGACAGCGGTCCGACCACGTCGTCGGCGAAGCGGGCCATGCCCTCGACCTTCTGCTCCAGTGTGGCGTCGCGGCCGGAGTAGTACATCCACGGCATCGTCATGCAGTCGGTGACCCCGCCCTGCTCGGCCCGCTCGAAGTGCTCGGGCAAGAAGGCGTCGGTGAGGGCGACGATGACCGCGAAGTCCCCGTCGGCGCCGGCCTCGGCGCGCACCTCGGCCAGCCGGGCGGCCCAGCCGATGGCCTCGTCGGTCCGGTACATGTCGCCCACCCACCCGTCGTGCCGCGCGGCGCGGGCGAACGCGACCTCGGAGAGCCCGCCGACGTAGATCGGCACCGGTGCCGTCGGGGTCGGCTCCATCACCAGGCGGGGCGCGTCGTAGAAGTCGCCGTGGAACTCGCGCCACCCCGGCTGCCAGAGCTCCTTGATCAGCGCCAGTCCCTCGTCGGTGCGCCTGCCCCGGGTGCGGAAGCCCTGCTCGAGGAGCTCGAACTCCTCCTCGCACCACCCGATGCCGACGCCCAGCGCGACCCGGTTCCCGGAGATCACCGCCGCGGTCCCGACCGACTGCGCCACCTGGAACGGGTTGCGCAGGGCCGGGACGTAGACGCTGGTGAAGAAGCGCAGGCGCGTGGTCACCGCCGCCAGCGCGCCGGTGAGCACCCAGGGGTCGGGCCACTCGGCGTCGTGCCCCCAGCGCCGCGAGCCATCGGGGGTGTAGGGGTACGGCGTCCGCAGCGTCTCGAGGTCGACCAGGTGGTCGGGCATCGCCAGGCTGTCGTAGCCGAGCTCGTCAGCCGCCCTGGCCAGGGGGACCAGCTGGTCGGTCGGCACGAACGCCGTACTGATGGAGAACCGCACCGGGCCATCGTAGGGCCCAGAACTGGAACGTGTTCTAGTGCGGACCTCAGGCCGGCTTAAGCGGGTCGTGCCCGATGCTCATGAGCTTGTGGCGCCAGGCGGCCTGCCCGGCGGTGGGCTCCAGGTCCACCCCGCGCTGGCTCATCACCTTGTCCACGACCTTGTCCATCACCGCGACGTCGTCGGGGGTGAGGTCGGCGCGCCGCTTGCGCAGGATCTCCAGCACGCGGTGCCCCAGGGGCGAGCCCGCGTGCTCGGGGACCTCCTCGGCCTCCTCGCCCGCAGCCTCCACCATCAGCCAGTCCTGCAGCTCGCGCGAGGTCATGTTGACCACGCGGTGGAAGTCGTCCCACAGCTCGTCGTCCACGATCGTCTCCGCCATGCGAGGCCAGTACCCCGTCTCGGGGTACCCATCGGCATGGCCGAGACCGAGCTGCGACCGGGCGCACAGGAGTGGGTTCCCGAGGACGCGACGCTGGGCGAGCTCCGGGCCGCTGCCCAGGACTGCCGCGGCTGCGAGCTCTACCGCGACGCCACCCAGGTGGTCATGGGGGACGGGGCCGAGCGCGCCCGGCTGGTCCTGCTCGGCGAGCAGCCGGGCGACCAGGAGGACCAGCGCGGCCAGCCCTTCGTCGGGCCGGCCGGACGGGTCCTGGTGCGGGCGCTGGACGACGCGGGCATCGACCGGGCCGACACCTACCGGACCAACGTGGTCAAGCACTTCCGGTTCCGGGGGAGGGGCAAGCAGCGGATCCACCAGACGCCCACCCAGGCGCACGTGACGGCGTGCAGCCCGTGGCTGGTGGCAGAGCTGGCCCAGCTCCGGCCCGTCGGCGTGGTGCTGCTCGGCGGGACGGCCGGCAAGCTGGTGTTCGGCTCGGCGTTCCGGGTCGGTGAGACCCGCGGCCGCCTGGTCGACTGGCCCGAGCGCTTCCCGGTCGAGCGACCGCCGGCCTGGGTGCTCCCCACCACCCACCCCTCGGCGGTGCTGAGGGCGGACGACCGCGACGCCGCCTACGACGGGTTGGTGGCCGACCTGCGCGTCGCGGCCCACGCGCTGACAGGCGCCTGACCCCACCGAGGTGGAGCAGGCGCCTGCGCTGTCAGCTGATCTGCGTGGACGGCCCTACTTGAAGATGCTGTAGCCGCCGGGCCCGACGATGAACGCCAGGATGATCAGTCCGATCCCCCACAAGATCTGACCTCGGAACAGGGACACGATGCCCGCGATGCCGATGACGACAGCGAGCAGCCAGACCAGGAACATGTGATTTCTCCTCCCCGCGCACAGCCGGACGGCTGAACGCGCAGACGGATCAGTACCCGGAATCCTCCACGATGTGCACCGCGGCCTCCTCGGCCGAGGCGGCCGCACCGTCGATGCCGACGTCGTCGCCGACCAGGTCCTTCTCGGTGTCCTCGCCGAGTCCCTCGTCGGGGTCGACCAGGCGCCCGGCGCGCCGGTCGCCGACTTGGCCGTCGTCGAGGTCCTCGTCAGGGTCGACCTCACGCTCGGCCGCCTCGTAGGGGTCGACCTCGGTCTCCTCCTGGGCCACCCGCTGCTCGAGCGACTCGCCGGAGGCCTCCTCGAAGGGCGTGTTGCCGAAGCCCTGTCCCGCCGAGTAGCTCTCGGGCGGCGAGTAGCCGCGGTCCAGCTCGTCCTCGACGTCGGGGTCGGCCAGGCCGTCGATGTTGGAGGGCTGGTCCTCGTCGTCGACGCTGTAGTCGCCGTACGACTCCTGGTCGGCACCTTCGGGATCGCGTTCGGTCACGGCACCAACGTAGCCGGACGACGGGCCGCGTGGCGGTCGTGCCCGGTCCTGCTCGGTCCTGCTCGGTCCCGCTCAGTCCACGACGAGGTCGGTGCGCTCGGCGGCGAGCAGCACGGCCCCCACCAGCGAGGCGCGCTCGCCCAGCTCGGAGGCCATCACCGGCGTGAGGGCGACGGAGTCCAGCGCGTGCCGGCGCAGCCCGATCCGGGCCGACTCCAGCAGGAGCTCACCGGCCCGCGCCATGTCGCCGCCCACCACGACCACCTCGGGGTTGAGCAGGTTCACGATGCTGGCCAGGCCCCAGCCCAGGTGCAGCCCGGCGTCCTCCAGGGCGCGCTGGGCCGACACGTTGCCCTCGCGGGCGGCTGCGACGATGCCCTCGAGGTCCTCGCCCGGCAGCTGGCCCGCGAGCATCGCGAGCACGTTGACCGTGGAGGTGTACGCCTCCAGGCACCCCCGGCTGCCGCACCGGCACAGGGGACCCTGCTCGTCGAGGGTCAGGTGGCCGATCTCGCCGGCCGTGCCGCCGGCGCCGTGGAACAGCTCGTTGCCGATGATGATGCCGGCGCCGACACCGGAGGAGATCTTCACGAAGACCGAGCTGCTGTGCCCGCGGCCGACGCCTCGCCGGTGCTCGGCCAGGGCGCCGAGGTTGGCGTCGTTCTCCACGTGCACGGGCGCGCCGAAGGTCTCCTCGGCCGCGGCGCGGGCGTTGACCCCCTCCCAGCCGGGGAAGATCGCGGAGGACCGGATGACCTCCTCGTTGACCGGCGCGGGCAGGCCCATGCCGACCTGCCGCAGGTCGCCCATGCCGCCCGACATCTCGGCCAGCAGCTCGCCCGCCATGGCCAGCGCCTTGTCGTGCGCGGTCGAGGCGTCGAGCGAGACCCGCCGCTCCGCCAGCATCCGGCCGGCGAGGTCGCCGACCCCCACGGCGACGTGGCTGTGCCCGAAGTCGACGCCGGCGACGATGCCGGCCCCGCGCGCCAGCTGGACCGACGAGCCCCGCCGCCCGCTGCCGGCCTCGGTGTCGACCAGCCCTGCGCCGGCCAGCTCGCGGACGATGTTGGAGACCGTGGCCGGGGCCAGCCCGGTCACCCTGGCCAGCTCGGCCTGGGTGAAGACGCCCTCGGTGGCCGGGTCCGGCTCGCGCTCGGGCGCCACGCCGCGCAGCACGTCGAGGACCCGGTGGAGGTTCGCGGCACGCAGCGACGAGGTCGACCCGGGGGAGGGGTCGGTGCGCCGGACCGTCATGGGCGGAACTGTGCACGCCGACCCGGTTAGTGGTCAAGAGATGGCCACAAACTGCGCTCAATACCTGATTTGCACGATTTTGCGTTCGACTCTTGACGACAAGCCTGTGACGGTCAACACTCCAACCTGAGATCCCGGACGGCTGGTCCGTCCGCACCTGTCGAGGAGAGAAATGTCCACACCCCTTCACCGTGCGGCGGCCCTTGGTGTCGCACTGCTCATCGGCTCCGCCGGCCTGACCGCCTGCGGCGACGACGACTCCAGCGGCTCCGGCGGCTCCGGCGGTTCCGGCGGCTCGTCCGACGTCACGGCGGCCTGCAGCCTGGACAACCCGCCCACCAGCGCCGCGTCCACCCCGGCCGAGGCCAGCGGTGGCCAGGCGTCCGGCAAGGTCGGCGTGATCCTGCCCGACACCACGTCGTCGACCCGCTACGAGCTCTACGACAAGCCGCTCCTGGAGCAGGCGCTCACCGACGCCGGCATCACCGCCGACATCCAGAACGCCCAGGGCGACAAGAACAAGTTCGCCTCGATCGCCCAGAGCATGATCGGTGGCGGCGCCAAGGTGCTGATCATCGACTCGATCGACGCGGCCTCGGGTGCCGGTGTGGAGCAGCAGGCGGCCGCGGCCGGGGTCGACGTCATCGACTACGACCGCGTCAACCTCGGCGGCACCGCGCCGTACTACGTCTCCTTCGACAACGAGGACGTCGGCAAGCTCCAGGCCCAGACCCTGGTCGACTGCCTCGACGCGCAGGGCGTGGACAAGCCGAAGATCATCATGATGAACGGCGGCACCGACGTCGACAACAACGCCGTGCTCTTCCAGAAGGGCGCGCACGAGGTCCTCGACCCGCTGCAGGACGACGGCAAGCTGGAGATCGTCCAGGAGGCCACCGTCAAGGGCTGGAAGGTCGAGAACGCCGCACCGGCGTTCACCCAGGCGCTCACCGCCGCCGGCAGCGACGTCCAGGGCGTGCTCGCCGCGAACGACGACATCGCCAACGCCGTCATCGGTGTGCTGAAGAACGACGGCGCCGACGGCAAGGTCGTCGTCACCGGTCAGGACTCCAGCGTCGAGGGCCTGCAGAACATCATCACCGGCAAGCAGAGCATGACGATCTTCAAGAACGTCACGCTCGAGGCCGGCGCTGCTGCTGCGCTCGCGATCTCCCTGATCTCCGGCACCGACCCGGCCGAGTCCGGCATCACGCTGTCGCCGTTCGAGGACCCGCAGGCGCCCGACCACGCGCTGCAGGCGCTGCTGCTGCCCTCGCAGGTGATCACCCAGGCCAACGTCCAGGACGTGATCGACGCCGGGGCGCTCAAGGCCGACGAGATCTGCGCCGGCATCGAGGACGACTGCAGCAAGCTCGGAATCAAGTGAGGCCGGGGGCTTCCTGAGCCCCCTGCCGAGGTCCACGATGGCCGGGCGAGCCGGAATTCCTCCGGCCCGCCCGGCCATCGCCCCATCACCTGGCCTCAGCACGAGCCGAGGCAGCGCCGAACCGACCGAGGAGTCCTCGCGTGACCGACCCGATCCTGGAGATCTCGAAGCTCAACAAGAGCTTCGGCCCCGTCCACGTGCTCCACGACGTGGACCTCAACATCTACCCCGGCGAGGTGACCGCGCTCGTCGGCGACAACGGCGCCGGCAAGTCCACGCTCGTCAAGTGCATCGCGGGCATCAACAGCGTCGACAGCGGCGAGATCCGCTTCGAGGGCAAGCCCGTCACCCTCAACGACCCGCGTGACGCCACCGCGCTCGGCATCGAGTTCGTCTACCAGGACCTCGCGCTCGCCGACAACCTCGACATCACCCAGAACATGTTCCTGGGCCGCGAGATCAGCCGCTACCGCTCCTTCCTCTCCGACGGCGAGATGGAGCGCCAGGCCCGCGAGACCCTGGCCAGCCTCTCGGTCCGCACCGTCTCCTCGGTGCGCCAGCTCGTGGCCAACCTGTCCGGTGGCCAGCGGCAGACGGTCGCGATCGCCAAGGCGGTGCTCTGGAACTCCAAGGTCGTCTTCCTCGACGAGCCGACGGCGGCCTTGGGCGTGGCCCAGACCCGCCAGGTCCTCGACCTGGTCCGGCGGCTCGCCGACCAGGGCCGCGGCGTGGTGCTCATCTCCCACAACATGAACGACGTCATGGAGGTCGCCGACCGGGTCGCGGCTCTCTACCTGGGCCGGATCGCCGCCGAGGTGCACACCAAGGACACCAGCACGACGCAGATCGTCGAGCTCATCACCTCCGGCCGCAGCGGCGACATCGGCCTGGCGCCGTCGGTCGCCAGCGAGAGCATCTGAGGAGCCAGCCATGACCTCCAGCACCCCCGAGACCAACGTCGACGCCGGCGCCCTGCCGACCGAGCGCGCCAGCGGCTTCTCCCTCGACGTCGAGGAGAAGACGATCAGCAACGCCTTCACCGGCTGGATCAGCAAGCTGCGCACCGGTGACCCCGGCGCGCTGCCCTCGGTCCTGGGCCTGATCGTCCTGGCCGTCATCTTCAGCCAGGTCAGCGACAAGTTCCTCTCCGCCCTCAACCTCGGCAACCTGCCGGGCCAGGGCGCCTACATCGCCGTGATCGCCCTGGGCCTGGTCTTCGTCCTGCTGCTCGGCGAGATCGACCTGTCGGCGGGCACCGCCGGTGGCACCTGCGCGGCGTTCGCCGCGGTCGCGGTGTTCAAGGGCAACCTGCACGACGGCCTGCCCGGGCTCCTCTTCTGGGCCCTGGTCATCGGCATGGTGCTCGCCGTCGTGCTGGCAGTGACCCTCAAGACCTGGTCCGCGGCGGTCGTCATCGCCGTCGGCGTGGTGCTGATCCTCACCAACCTGACCCAGCACCTGCTGCCGGCCCTCATCGCGGCGATCTGCGTCGGCGCGGCGATCGGCGTGTTCAACGGCTGGCTGGTCGCCAAGGTCGGCATCCCGAGCTTCGTGGCCACGCTGGCCCTGTTCCTGGCCTGGCAGGGCGTGCTGCAGTTCGCCCTGAACGGTCAGCCGGTCAACACCTCGAACTACGAGTTCTGGTACAAGCTCACCTACGGCAACCTGAGCGTGGCCCAGAGCTGGATCTTCGTGATCGTGATCCTGGTCGGCTACATCGGCTACACCGCGCTCCGCTCGGTCCGGGCCAAGGGCGACGGGCTGGCCCACGAGGCGATGAGCCTGGTCCTGGCCCGGGGTGGCGCGCTGGCGGCGGTGGCCATCGTGCTCACCTACCTGGCCTGCCGCGACCGCGGCACGTTCACCGTCAAGCAGGGCATCCCGGTCCCGGCCGCGATCGCCCTCGGCCTGATGATCCTGTGCACGATCGCGCTGACCAAGACCACCTGGGGCCGGCACCTCTACGCCACCGGCGGCAACGCCGAGGCGGCCCGCCGCGCCGGCATCGACGTGGTGCACATGAAGGTCACCGCCTTCACGCTCTGCTCGGCGTTCGGTGCCCTCGGCGGCATCATGCTGGCCTCGTCGCAGTCCTCGGCCTCCCTGGACCTCGGCTCGGGCAACGTGCTGCTCTTCTCGGTGGCCGCCGCGGTCATCGGTGGCACGTCGCTCTTCGGCGGCCGTGGTCGACCCCGTGACGCCATCCTGGGTGCGCTGGTCATCGCGATCATCCCCAACGGCCTGCTGCTGCGTCCGAGCCTGGGCGCGCAGTGGCAGCAGGTCATCACCGGCATCGTGCTGCTCATCGCGGCGGCCGTCGACGCCATCTCCCGACGCCGCGCCGCGCGGGGCTGACCGCACCAGGATCCTGGGGGGCGACCGCTGGCCCGTCCGTCCTCGACGGGCGGGTCAGCGGCTGGTCAGCGGCCGGCGTACGTCGTGGTGCGCTCGACCACCGGGCGCCCGATGCCGGCGCCGATCTCCTCGAGCTCGGCCACGGTCTTGGCGGAGCCGTGCTCGGAGCCGGCCATGCGGGAGATGGTCTCCTCCATGAGGGTGCCGCCCACGTCGTTGGCGCCGGCCTGCAGCATGGCGCGGGTGCCGTCGACGCCGAGCTTGACCCAGCTCGTCTGGATGTTGCGGATCCGGCCGTGCAGCAGGATCCGCGCCATGGCGTGCACGGCGAGGTTGTCCCGCAGGGTCGGACCAGGACGGGCCACGCCGGCCAGGTAGATCGGGGCGCTGGTGTGCACGAACGGGAGCGGTACGAACTCGGTGAACCCGCCCGTCTCGTCCTGGATCCTGCTCAGGACGCGCAGGTGGTTGACCCAGTGGCGGGGGTTGTCGACGTGGCCGTACATCATCGTGCTCGTCGTGGGGATCCCGACGCGGTGGGCGGTGGAGACGACCTCGATCCAGGTGCGGGTGGGGAGCTTGCCCTTGGTCAGGACCCAGCGGACCTCGTCGTCGAGGATCTCCGCGGCGGTGCCGGGCAGGGAGCCGAGCCCGGCCTCGCGGGCCTTGATCAGGAAGTCCTCAATCGACAGCCCGGTGCGGGCGGTGCCGTTGACGACCTCCATGGGGGAGAAGGCGTGGACGTGCATCTCGGGGACGCGCTGCTTGACGGCGTTGACCAGGTCGAAGTAGGCGGTGGCGGGCAGCTCGGGGTCGATGCCGCCCTGCATGCAGACCTCGGTGGCGCCGAGGTCCCAGGCCTCGGCGGCGCGGTCGGCGACCTCGTCGAGGGACAGGGAGTAGGCGTCGGCGTCGGTACGGCGCTGGGCGAAGGCGCAGAACCGGCACCCGACGTAGCAGACGTTGGTGAAGTTGATGTTCCGGTTGACCACGTAGGTCACGTCGTCGCCGACCGTCTCGCGGCGCAGGTCGTCGGCGAGCCGGACCACCTGCTCCAGCAGCGGCCCCTCGGCGGTCATCAGGGTCAGCGCGTACTCGTCGGAGAGGTTCCCCGGGTCCTTCTCGGCCGCCGCCAGCGCCTCCGCGCCCATCAGTCGGGGTAGTCCGTGACCCTGTGGCCCCCGGTCGTCCACAGCAGGGGCGGAAGCGTCACGGACTATCCCGTCCGCGGCGGCCTGCACGGAGGCCCAGTCGCCGTAGACGTCGGCGAAGTCCGAGCGCCGGTCGTCCGTCCGACCCTCTGAGTCGACGGCCGCGAAGAGGTCGGTGCGGCCCACGCTGGCGAACCCA
>CAZEPK010000016.1:0-28603 GCA_964514085.1 uncultured Nocardioides sp. | reverse complement strand
AGATGCCGAGGGACGGCAGGGCGCTCACCACTGCGCTCACGTCAGGCAGCATGTCGTCTACTCCCGAGAGGTTGTCGAGGACCGGGTACGAGAGTGCTACCCGGGCTCCGGCGACGCAAACCAGACCTGGACAAATCCTCGGGTACCGGTGCCTCGCTACCGTGACCGGCGGTGGATCCGGGTCCCCCGAGCGTGGCCCGACCTCGCCCCCGCGACAGGAGGACCCACGTGCACCGGACTCGAGCCGCCCTGACCGGCTCCCTGCTCGCCCTCCTCCTCGGCGGCCTCGTCGGCTGCGGGGGTGACGAGTCGTCGGGCGCCCGAGGCGACGCGACGTCCGCCCCGAGCCCGTCGTCCGGGGCGTCGTCCGACCCGACCGTCGACCCGACGGCCGGGACGTCGTCGGAGGCACCGTCCTCGCCGACCGGGCCCACGTCTGCGGCGGTGTCCCCGGCGACCGGGGTGGCGCTGAGCGAGGCGTCCTCGACCGTCAACGCACCGGCGGGCTGGGAGCCGATGCCGGAGATCCTCTCCTACGCCTCCTCGGCCGGGAAGCCGGGCGGCCTGAGCTCGCTGCAGCTCGTCGACAGCGGGGACATCAGCGGCGGCGCCAGCCTGGACTCGCTCGCGCAGAGCACGCTCGACACCCTGCCGAAGGGGGCGAAGGCGGAGCGGCTGCCCGACGTCGACCTCGACGGCCAGACCTTCCTGCACGTCCACTACACGGTCGCCGGCGAGCCTCGCGCGTACGACACCTTCACCACCGTCCGGCGGGGTCGCAACGTCGGGCTCGACTTCGTCCTGCTCCAGAAGGACGCCGCGACCAACCCCGACCTCATCGCGTCGGTGCTGGCCACCTTCGCCTGGACCGCCTGACCCGCACCGCTCCCGACCGCTTGAATGGGCGGGTGACCTCCCGCAGCGGCTCCTCCGTCGACCGGGCGGCCCTGGCCGCCGGCTCCCTCCGGCTCGCCTCCGGCCTCTCGTTCCTGGTCGACCCGGTCCGCGCCAACCGGATGTGGGGCGACAAGGAGGAGCCGGTCACCACCACCCGGCTGCTGCTGCGCTCGATGGGCTACCGCGACGCCCTCATCGGCGGGCTCTTGGTGCACGCCGCGCTGCGCGGGCGGGACACCCGCGGCTGGTTCCTGGCCTCCGGAGGCGCCGACGCGTCCGACCTCCTCGGAGGGTTGTCGGTCCACCACGAGATGTCGCGCTCGCAGCGGCTAGTCGGGCTGGGCGGCGCCGCGGTCGGCATCGGGGTCGGGCTCTGGGGCGGCCTGCGGCGACGCTGACCACCGCGGGTCAGCGGGCGGGCCGCTCGTCCACGATCCGGCGCATCTTGCCGACCGAGCGCTCGATGCGGTCCGGGTCCACCACCTGCACCGCGACCGAGACCCCGATGGTGGCCTTGACCAGCCGCTCGAGCTCCGCGCCGGCCGCGGCGCCGTCCTCGCCCGAGGCATCCGTACGCCGCTCCACCCGCACGGTCATGTCGTCGAGGGTGCCGGCCCGGCTGAGGACGCACTGGAAGTGGGGCGAGAGGGCGGGGAGCGGCACCAGCAGCTCCTCGATCTGGGTGGGGAAGAGGTTCACCCCGCGCAGGATGATCATGTCGTCGGTGCGGCCGGTGACCTTCTCCATGCGGCGCATGGTGCGGGCCGTGCCCGGCAGCAGCCGGGTCAGGTCGCGGGTGCGGTAGCGCACCACCGGCATGGCCTGCTTGGTCAGCGAGGTGAACACCAGCTCGCCCTTCTCACCGTCGGGCAGCACCTCGCCGGTGACGGGGTCGACCACCTCGGGGTAGAAGTGGTCCTCCCACACGTGCAGGCCGTCCTTGGTCTCCACGCACTCCTGGGCCACGCCGGGACCGATGACCTCCGAGAGCCCGTAGATGTCGACGGCGTCGATGGCGAGCACGTCCTCCATCTCGGCGCGCATCTGGTCGGTCCACGGCTCGGCCCCGAAGATCCCGACCTGCAGCGAGCAGCTCCGGGGGTCCAGGCCCTGGCGGCGCATCTCGTCGACGATCGCCAGCATGTAGGAGGGCGTGACCATGATGATCCGCGGACCGAAGTCGTGGATCAGGCGGACCTGGCGCTCGGTCATGCCGCCGGAGACCGGGACCACCGTGCAGCCGAGCTTCTCCGCGCCGTAGTGGGCTCCGAGACCACCGGTGAACAGCCCGTAGCCGTAGGCGTTGTGCAGCAGGTCGCCCGGCCGGCCGCCGGCCGCCCGGATGCTGCGGGCCATCACCGTGGCCCACATGTCGATGTCGTCCGCGGTGTAGCCCACGACCGTCGGCTGGCCCGTCGTACCGCTGGAGGCGTGCAGCCGCACCACCTGCTCGCGCGGCACCGCGAACATGCCGAAGGGGTACTGCGCGCGCAGGTCGGCCTTGCTGGTGAAGGGCAGCCGGGCCAGGTCCTCCAGCTCACGCACGTCGTCGGGGTGGACCCCGGCCGCGTCCCACGCCTGCCGGTAGTGCGCGACGTTCTCATAGGCGTGGTGGACCGTGGCGCGGAGCCGCTCGGTCTGCAGCGACCGGAGCTCGTCGACCGAGGCCGTCTCGATGGGGTCGAGCTCCTCCATACCCATGCCCGGCAACTTACGCCTGCCTACGGTGGTCCCATGGGCGTGCGTGCGACGAGGCGGGTGGTGCTGCGCGGCGGTGCCGGCGCCTCCCTGGCCGCGCTGGCCGCGTGCTCCTCCTCCGAGGACAGCGGCGGTGCGCCGAGCAGCCCGACCACGTCCGGCTCCCCCACGCCCAGCAGCAGCCCGACGACCACGCCGTCACCCACCTCGTCACCCACGTCGACCAGCAGCCCGACCGCGTCGGCGGCTCCCGACCCCCAGGTCGCCGGCGAGGTGGCCACGGGGCTGGCGGTGCCCTGGGGCATCGCCTTCCTCCCCGACGGCAGCGCCCTGGTCGGGGAGCGGGACACCGGCCGGCTGCTCCGCATCGCCGGGGGCAGCCCCGAGGTGGTGGCCACCCTCGACGTGCGGTCGCGGCTCGAGGAGGGCGGCGAGACCGGACTGCTGGGTCTGGCCCTGCACCCGGACTTCGCGACCAACCGCCTGCTCTACGCCTACACCTCCACCGACGACGACAACCGCATCGTGCGGATGACCTACGACGGTGCGCTCGGCCGTCCGGAGCCGGTCCTGACCGGGATCGGGACCTCGACCCACCACAACGGCGGCGGGCTGGCCTTCGGTCCCGACGGCCTGCTGTACGCCGCGACCGGTGACGCCGAGGAGGCCACCAGCGCGCAGGACACCGGCTCGCTGGACGGCAAGGTCCTGCGCCTGACCGACACCGGAGGGGTGCCCGACGGCAACCCGTTCGGCAACCGCACCTGGAGCTACGGCCACCGCAACGTCGAGGGCCTCCGCTTCGACGACACCGGGCGGCTGTGGATCGCGGAGTTCGGGGACAAGGGCGCCGACGAGCTCAACCTGGTCCGGAAGGGCAAGGACTACGGCTGGCCCGACGTGGAGGGCTCCGACGGGAAGGGCGGCTACGCCGACCCGCTGGCGCAGTGGCCGGTCGACCGGTGCTCACCCAGCGGCATCGCGATCGCCGCCGGGCGGGCCTGGCTCGGTGCCCTGCAGGGCCAGTGCCTGTGGTCGGTCGTCCTCGACGGCCCCGACCGCGGGCGGACCGCCCAGCACCTCACGGGCCGGTTCGGCCGGATCCGCTCCGTCGCGCCGGCCCCCGACGGGTCGCTCTGGGTCACCACGTCGAACCGGGACGGCCGCACCGACCCGCGTCCCGGAGACGACCGGATCCTGAGGGTCACGCTCTAGGACCGGTGGTCATCTCCCCTTGACCTCGGCGCAACCTGGGGCCGATAGCGTCGCCACCATGTTCAGCGCTCTCGGCCGTCTCGCCTCCCGCCGTCCCTGGCTCGTCATCGCCGCCTGGATCGTCTTCGCCGTCGCGGTGGTCGGCCTGGCGCCGGCGTTCAAGGCCACCCAGGACCAGGCCGAGTTCCTCCCCGACCACTACGAGTCGATCAAGGCGTTCAACCTCCAGGACGAGGCGTTCCCGTCCAACAGCTCGGTCGGCGCGATCGTGGTCTTCGACCGCGAGGACGGCGGCAAGCTCACGGCCGACGACCAGGCCGAGGTCCAGCAGGTCGTGGACGGGCTCAGCGGCGGGCTGGGCAAGGCCTTCACCGGCATCCAGGCCCAGCCGCCCTCGGAGAACGGGCTGGTGCAGCTGGCCGTGGTGGGCCTCTCCGACGACGTCACCGGCTACGACACCGCCTCCTTCGACGCGGTCAAGGCGCTGCGCGCCGACCTGGCGAAGGCGGTCACCGGCGACCTCGAGTACGGCGTGACCGGCACCGTCGCCCAGGGCTACGACCAGCAGGAGTCGGGCAACAAGGCGCTGCTCATCGTGGGCCTGGCCACCGTCCTGCTGATCATCGTGCTGCTCGCCATCATCTTCCGCAGCGTCCTCATCTGCCTGATGCCGATCATCGTGGTCGCGATCGTCTCCCAGATCGCCACCGGCCTCATCGCCACCGCCAACGAGATCTTCGACCTCAAGGCCAGCAGCGACATCCAGACGATCCTGGTGGTGGTGCTCTACGGCATCGGGACCGACTACATCCTGTTCTTCCTCTTCCGCTACCGCGAGCGGCTGCGCGAGGGCGAGGAGAAGCGGCCGGCCGTCGCGCACGCGCTCGAGCGCGCCGGCGAGGCGATCGCGTCCGCCGGCGGTGCCGTGATCGTGGCCTTCATGGCCCTGGTCCTCAGCTCGCTCGGGATCTTCCGCTCGATCGGCCCGGCCCTGGCCATCGCCGTGGCGGTCACGCTGGTCGCCGCGCTGACGCTGGTGCCGGCGGTGGTCACCGTCCTGGGCCGCGCCCTGTTCTGGCCCTCGAAGAAGTACCTCGTGGAGCCCGAGGCGGCCAGGTTCGCCGCCGTCGGCGGGTCGCTCTCGCGCCACCCCGGTCGCTACGCGCTGGCCTCCGGCGGGGTGCTGGCGCTGCTGGCCATCGCGGCGTTCTCCTTCAACCCCTCCTTCGACCTCGGCGGCAGCAGCACGGCCGGCGACGAGGAGTCGGCCGTGGCCCTGAAGACCCTGGAGAAGGGCTTCCCCGCGGGCGCGACCGACCCGACCACGGTCTTCCTCCGCTCCACCGACGACCACCAGCTGAGCCCGGACGAGCTCACGTCGTTCCAGGCGGCCCTCGACGGGGCCCAGGGCGTGGCCCAGACGGCGCCCGGGCAGGCCAACGAGGACGGCACAGTCGCGCAGTTCAGCGTCTTCCTGGAGGGCGACCCGGCCTCCGACGCGGCCATCGCGGACGTCAAGGGACCCATCCGCGACGCCGCCCACTCCGCCGCGCCGGACGGCACCGAGGCCCTGGTCGGCGGCACCACGTCGGTCTACGTCGACTTCCAGGCGGCCATGAACCGCGACTACTCGGTGGTCTTCCCGGTGGCCGCGCTGGTGATCATGGTCATCCTCGCGCTGCTGCTGCGCAGCCTCGTGGCCCCGTGGTACCTCATGGGGGCGGTCGCGCTCGGCTTCGGCGCCACCCTCGGCGCCACCGCGCTCGTCTTCCAGAACATCAAGGGCGACGCCGGGATCCTGTTCCTGCTGCCGATCTACGTCTACCTGTTCGTGGTGGCGCTCGGCACCGACTACAACATCCTGATGATCGCGCGGCTGCGCGAGGAGGCGCGGGACGGGCTCGCCCCACGCCCGGCCGCCGCGGAGGCGGTCAAGCACGCCGGGCCGACCATCGCGGCCGCCGGGATCATCCTGGCCGGCACGTTCGCGTCCCTGATGCTGGCGGGCAACGCCTTCTTCCTGTCCATGGGCTTCGCGCTGGCCTTCGGCATCCTGGTCTCGGCCTTCGTGATGGCGATGTTCTTCGTGCCCGCGCTGACCTCGCTCATCGGCCACTGGGCCTGGTGGCCGGGCCACGGCGACGAGAAGAAGCCGGAGAAGGAGTCGGTCCCGGCCTGACGGACCAGCGCAGCGCGCACGGCAGTCGGAGGCGGTCGCTAGGTTGCGGCCGTGCCCTGTGGGATCGCCGACTTCGTCGAGCTGGTCAACCAGCTCGACGAGGTGACCCAGCGCGACAGCGACCACTGGTCGGCGTTCGCGGCGTCCGGCCGGACCTTCGGCTACCTCTGGCCGCGCACCCGCACGGTCGGGCTCAAGCAGACGATCGCCGAGCAGCTCGCGCTGGTGGCCGAGCGACCGGACGTGTTCGAGGTGCAGTACACCTCCGGCGGCTTCGGCTGGGTGGTCTGCCACCTCGACGGCCTCGAGCGCGACGAGCTGGCCGAGCTCACCTTCGAGGCCTGGCGGCTCACCGCGCCGGCCCCGCTGGTCGAGGTCCGCGCTGACCGGCTGCCCCGCTGACCAGCAGGTCGACCAGCACAATGCACCCATGACGGCACCCCGACCGCACCCGTCGGTCACCGGCCCGGGCGGCAACCTGGCGCTGGACCTCTTCGTCCTGCACCAGCACCTCGGCGTGGTGCTCGACGAGGCCCTCGAGGGCACCGGCATCACGCCGGCGCAGTACGCCGTCTACTCCACGATCGGTGCGCGGCGCTCCTCCCCCGGCCGCCTGGTCGAGGAGCTCGGGCTCAGGCCCGCCACGTTGTCGGGCTACCTCGGCGCCATGGAGCGCCGGGGCCACCTGCTCCGCGGTCGGTCCAGCGACGACCGGCGGGCCCACGTCCTGGAGCTGACCGTCGAGGGTGCGGCCGCCCTCGAGCACGCCCGAGCCGGCTTCCGCCGGGCCGTCACGCGGCTGGTGTCCGCGGCGGGCGGTGCGGAGGAGGCGGGCCGTCTGCGCGAGGCGCTCGGCCGTCTCGACCTGGCGGTGCTGGCCAGCAGGCGCTGACTCAGCGGTCCCGCACGTAGGCCAGCACCGTCCCGCCGACCGCGGTGAGCCCGTCGTCGTCGGTCAGCAGCTCGAAGCCGTGGCCGCTGCCGCCGTCGACGAAGCGCGAGCCGGTGCGCTGCGCGAGCCGGCGCGCGTCGGCGTACGACGCCGCACCGTCGGAGCGCGCCTGCACGACCAGGCCCGGGACCCCGACCCCGGGCGCCAGGTCGAGCAGGGTGTCGCCCTGCCACTCCCCCGGTCCGGACACGTCGACCCAGCCGCGGGCGGGGAAGCCCTGCGCCAGAGCCCGGACCGTCTGGGAGCCGCCCATGGACGCACCGACCACCACGATCCGCCGGGCGCCGAGCTCCCGGCGGGCCAGCCGCGCCGCCAGCCGCACCTGCGTGGCGACGTCGCCCATCGACGTCGGGGCGCAGTCGGTCTCGCCGTAGCCGCACAGGTCGAAGGCCACGGACGGGATGCCCTCCCGCGCCGCGACCGAGGCGAAGGGCGCCCAGCCGCACAGACCACCCTCGTCGGTCTGGTGCAGCAGCACCATGGCCACCCCACCCGCGGCGCGCGCGCCGAACACCCCGGCGCGCAACCGCAGGCCGTCGGGGCCGTCGAGGACCTCTCCCCTGATCGGGTCGGCGTCGGCGGGCAGGTACCCCCCGCACCGCTCCGCGAGGTCCCGGGGCCCCGGCGCCGGCGCCGGCGACGACGCCACCGCGGACGGCGGGGGACCGGCCGAGCGGTCCGCCGAGCGGTCCGGTGCCTCGTCGGGGCCGCAGGCGGTCAGCAGCGCGAGGAGCAGGACGGCGAGGCCGGCGCGGACGGACATGCGCCCACTGTGCCGCCGCGGCCCGGTGCCGAAAAGGTTCGAACTCGAATCTTTATCGGTTCGAGACGACCCGACCGGCCAGGGGCAGCAGGACGTGGAACGTGGTGCCGACCCCCACCTCGGACTCCACGTCGATGCGACCGCCGTGCCGGCGCACGACCCGGTCCACGACGGCCAGGCCCAGACCGGTGCCGGGCCGCGACCGGGCCTCGACGCTCTCGGAGCGGAAGAACTCCTCGAACAGCCGGTCCTGGTCCTCCTTGGCGATGCCGATCCCCTCGTCCTCGACGGCCAGCTCGACGTAGGGGGCCCCGTCCTCCAGGACGCGCTGCAGGGTGAGGGTCACGACGTCGCCGGGGTCGGAGTACTTGATCGCGTTGGCCACGAGGTTGCCGATGAGGTCGTCCAGCTCGCCGGGGTCGCCCTGCACGAGCACCGGCGCGGTGGGCTGCACCAGCTCGATCTTCACGTCGCCGGCGGCGGCCTCGGTGGCGACCAGCTCGACCACGTCCGCCACCAGGGACCCCAGGTCGACCTGGACCTCGTGGAGCGGCCGGTCGGGGTTGTTGACCTTGGCCAGCGCCAGCAGGTCCCGGATCATCGCCTGGATGCGTCCCGTCGCGCGCTCAATGGCGCGCAGGGGCCGGGCGCTCGGGTCGGAGTCGTCCACCTCGTCGAGCAGCAGCTCGAGGTTGCCGGTGATCGCCGCGACCGGGTTCTGCAGCTGGTGGGACAGGGCGTCGATGAGCTGGCCGCGGTAGTCCGACCGGGCCTGCTCGCGCTGCATGCCGCGCTCGAACTCCTGGCGCTCCAGCAGCGTGATGATCGCGCGACCGGCCTGCCGCGCGTACACCTCGAGCACCCGGCGCTGCTCGGCGTCCGGCCGCAGCCCGTTGCGGGGCAGGTCGACGGAGAGGACGCCGCGCAGCTCGCCGGCGTCGTCCTCGAGCAGGGCCAGCAGGAGGTCGTGGGGGTGCCAGGCGTCGGGCGCGTCGAGCGGCACGACGTCGGGGATGTAGGAGTACTCCGCGAGGCTGCTCGACTCGCGCTCGTGGGGGACGAACTTGAGCGGCCCCCAGTCCTCGGCCTTCTCCAGCTCGGTCAGCACGGCCGGGATCGGCGGGTGGAGCACGGAGATCTCGGCCCTGGCCTGCTCGTCGCCGGCGATGGCGATGGTGTGCAGGTGGCCGTCGTGGACGATGGAGATGGCGGCGAGCGCGAAGCCCGCGAGCTCGGTCACGCCCTCCGCGATGAACTGCAGTGCGGCAGCGTCGACGGCGCCCGGCTCGACCGGCTCAGCTGTCCCCATCCGCCAGTGGTAACACAGGTGCTGCTGCCGTGGACGCGTTTCGGGCGGGTCCTCGGGGTCCGATCACCAGGACGGCGAGGCCGAGCAGGCACAGCGCGACCACTCCGTCGAGCCAGTAGTGGTTCGCGGTGACCACCACGACCAGCACCGTCACGGCGAAGTGGCCGGTCGCGATCCAGGCCAGCCAGCGGGGCCCGGTGCGGTGGATGACGTAGGCGATGAGGGCCGCCCAGCCGATGTGGAGGCTGGGCATGGCGGCGAACTGGTTGGCCATTGCGCCGCTGGTGCCGGCGTAGGCGTTGGGGCCGAAGGCCGCCATGGTGTCGACGAAGCCCCACTGCGGGAACATCCGCGGCGGCGCCAGGGGGTAGACCACGTGCACGAGGAGCGCGGACCCGGTCAGCGCGATCACCAGGTTGCGGGCCCAGACGTAGTCCGCCCGCGGCCGGAAGAGGTAGCCCCAGACCAGGAACGCGATCATCGCGGGGAAGTGCACCGAGAAGTAGTAGATGTTGGCGGCGTGCAGGAGGGCGTCGGAGGGGACCAGGGCCTGCAGGGCGGCCTCGTCCGGCAGGTGCAGCAGGCGCTCGAGGTGGTGCACCTGCAGGGCGTGGGCGTAGGCCGCCGAGTCCTCGCCGCGGGCCAGGAGCCGGCCCAGGCGGTAGAGCTCGAAGAGCGCGAGGACCAGCGCCAGCTCGAGGACGGCGCGCAGGAGCGTCGGCGCGAGCGAGCTCACCGTGCGGCGCACGGCCGCGGGTGTCTGGTGGGGGTGCAAGAGCGCCATTCGTCCTCCTTCCCTGCTGTTCTATAAGGAGCAAGCACTTCCCGTCACCCGGGATTCCCCCGAGCCTGCCCTGAGGGACCCCCAGACCGTCCGCCGGGCGCCTGCACCCGGTACAGACCTGCACCACGCCTGCACGTCATCGGCACAAATGAGGGAATCCTCCGGCGGACCGCGCAGAATGCGCAGGGGAGAGCGAACCTCCGGACACTTTCGCGCGTCATCAGGTGTGCGTAGGTGTTGTCGGATCGAAAGGGTGCACGTGAAGAAGGTCCCTGCCCTCGTGGCAGCCGCCGTCTCGGCGGTCCTCGTCCTGACCATGGGCGGCCCGACGACCGCGTCAGCGGTGTCGGCCTCCGACCGGTCCCCGGGCTCCGCGTCGTCCAGCACGACGCCCGCGGCGCCAGCCGACCGGGCGCCGCTGACCAAGGGCCGCGGGGGGCGCTACCACGTGCCGACCGGCGCCTACTTCAACAACCCGCGGGGCAGCTGGACCGACCGCCTGCGCATCGAGCGCCAGGTGATGCGGGCGATCAACAACACGCCCAAGGGCTCGACCATCCGGATCGCGCTCTACTCCTTCGACCGGATCCCGGTGGCGCACGCGCTCATCGCCGCCAAGCGTCGCGGCGTGCACGTCCAGCTGCTGCTCAACGACCACCAGGACACCAAGGCCATGAAGATGGTCCGCGGCTACCTCGGCACCGACACCTCGAAGCGGGACTTCATCTACAAGTGCCACTCGGGCTGCCGGACCGACAACCGCAAACGCCTCCTGCACTCGAAGTTCTACACCTTCACCAAGACCGGCGGCTCGAGGAACGCGCTGTTCTTCGGCTCGGCGAACATGACCATGAACGCCGCGCGCCACCAGTGGAACGACCTGTACCTGATGGACGGGAACAAGGCGCTCTTCGACCAGTACGTCGCCCTCTTCGACGACATGAAGAAGGACTACGAGAAGGCGCAGCCGCCCTTCCCGCCGTTCTGCGGCGTCCCCGCCAACGGCGTCTCCTGCGACGACGCGGTCGACTTCGGCACCACGGTGACCTTCCCCAAGCTGGTCGGCCCGAAGAACGACCCGATCGTGCAGATCCTGAATCGGGTCCAGTGCATCACCACCACGGCCGACGGCAAGCGGGTGCGCACCAAGCTCGCGGTCAACATGCACACCATCCGCGGTCACCGCGGCAACTACCTCGCCGATGCCTACCGGCGGAAGTTCGCCGAGGGCTGCCAGGCGCGCTTCAGCTTCGGCCTGGTCGGTGCCCTGACCAAGGGCCACCTCGGGGCCAAGACGATCCGGGGCCGGATGCCGCTGCGCTCCACCGGGTTCGACTACCACCCCGAGAACAACGACAACGTCAAGAACAACCCCGACGACAAGCTCGACCTCACCCTGGACTACTACTCGCACCAGAAGTTCATGATCATCCAGGGCAACTACGCCGGCGACCCCAACGCGCAGCTGGTCTTCACCGGCTCCTCCAACTGGGGTGCGCTCGGCTCGGTGAACGACGAGATCCTCGTGGGCATCCAGGGCAAGCAGGTGGCCCGGCAGTACCTGCGCCAGTTCAACTTCGAGTGGCGCCCGGGCAACTCCCGCAACGCCTACACCACCTCCTACCTCCACTTCCGGGTGCCGGTCACCCGCGTGGACGAGGACGGCAACAAGACGGTCACCTACAAGACCGTCACCCGGCCCCGGGTCACGGTCAGCCCGCTCTACGTCTTCCGGCCTGACGCGGACTACGGACCGTTCTGGGAAGGCGACTGACCTCGGCGCAGCGCCGCCGCACCCTACGATCGCCGCATGTGGCGGTGGGTGCGGTGGGCTGCGGTCCTGCTGGTGGTGGTCGGCGTCCTCGGCTTCGTCGGCACCGTCGTCGGGCCCAAAGCTTCTGATCCGTGGACACAACAGACGGTTGCTGGCAACCCGCCTGAGTGTGTTGGCGTGCGCTGACGCCTTCGAGAGCCGGGCAAGGTCCCCCTGCCTGGGGGTTCCTGGATCGACATCTGCAACCGCATCGGCATCAGAGGAGCTGACAGGCATCTAGATCGAGAGATCGAGAGATCGAGGGAACGAATCCGATCGCAGCATGCACGGTGGTCTGGGCGCCTCCGAGCTGCGGCACGTCCTCCCCGAGGATTTTGTTCGCTTCCAGCGGCCGATCACAACTCGAGGTGTGCGTGGCCTGGCCTGGCTCACCGAGCCAGGCCCAGTTGGTGGGACGAGGCGCTGACCCGCAAGTTCCTCGTCGACGCGTTCTCCGCCTGCTGGAAGTGCGACCGCTGGCTGGCTGATCGCCTCGACGGACTCGGCCATCGCCGCCCGCTGGCCGGGAGCGAGAGAGTCTTGGTCGATGGTGTTTCGGCCAGGAGTCCTGCCACACCTCAGTCTTGACCGCGCGGTTGAAGACAGGCCTGCGATCGGACTCTCCGCGCGTGGCGCGTCGGGAGCCAGCGTCACTTGAAGGATCAGCCCCTTGGGCTGCCGCCTCCGCTGGAGCCCTCAGCCTCAGCTTTCGCGATCAGCGCGGTCCGCACGAGCCGTCCGTCCGCCGCAGCGCGGTGCAGGGCGTCGAACCTACCGCGGAACTCGGCCCAGCCGTCGCTCCCCAGCTCTCGCTCCACGGCATCGCGTCTGGCGTCCAGCTCCGTGGTCCAGCGGTCCAGCCACAGAACGAACCGGGAGGTCTGGTCGGAGGTCTCGACCTCCAGGCCAGCGGCCGCGAAGGTGGCTGGCCAGTCGCAGGCCGCCGCCGTCGGCGACGTCCCGGCGAGGGCGATGGGGAGGCCTCCCTCGTCGACCAGCTGGCTGAGGAAGAGCAGCGCCGCCCCGCCCGGACGCAGGAGCGCAGCCCAACTCCGGGCGAGCCGCATGGGGTCGTCGCTCCAGTAGACCGCGCCGACGCTCAGAACAAGCCCGAAAGCGTGCTCGAAACCCTGAGTGTCGTGGAAGTCGCGCTGCCGAGCGGTGACCCGACCAGAAGGGGCGAACAAGTCCTGGGCCAGTGCGACGTTGCTGGCACTCACGTCCCAGGCCTCGCCGGTGCACCCAACCTGCTCACTGAGGAGGGCGGATGCCCAACCGCTGCCGCAGCCCGCGTCGAGGAAGTGCCCTGAGCCGTCGAGGCCGGCGCGACGCGTCATCGCGACGAGGTCGGCTGGCCACACGCTGCTCTTCTGCCCTCGGTAGTCCTCGCCGAAGACGGCGCGGCCCACCTCGACCAGGGAGGGGGCGCTGTTGTAGTCGTCGTACTCACGGGCCGGAGGTGCGGTGGGTTGAGACATCTAGGCTCCCGAGGGTCGATGGCGGAGGGCGAAGTTCAGTCGAGTGCTTGACAGCGGGCGACCCGTCCGTCGCAGTCCACGGCGAGCCGCGCGCCGGGCCGCAGCCGCGCGGTCTGCGGACGGCTGGCTAGGGACAGGTAGGCGAGGCGGGCGCGCTCGGCGTCCTGGAGGGGTAGGTAGTCCGGAGCGTGCTCGAGGTGGAAGCCACGGCGCAGGTCGACGACCACGAGCGGACCTCCGTGGTCCGGGACGAGCAGCAGGCAGTCCTCGGCCCAGCGAGGGACGACGTCGCACAGCGCTTGACCGGCCGGTCCGGAGTCCTCCCAGGCGACCAGGGTGCCGGTCGCTCGGTAGACGCCCCACGCGAAGCGGGTCCGGTGCCACTCGGTCGATCCGGGCAGGTCGAGGCGCTGCCAGCCCCGGGGCGCGGACGGTCGGTCCTGCGGGATCGGGCGGATCTGGAGGAGCACGAACCGCTGGCCGTCCCAGAACCCCTCGATGTCGACCTCGAAGTCGACCTCGTCGGACAGCCGGCGGAGGACGTCGGGCAAGACGGCCTCGAGAGAGGTCTCGCGCGGGTCGTCGCTGGTCCGGGTCTCCTCGACGCTGGCCGTGCCGTCCGGCTCGCGAACGAACAACCGGGTGGAACCGTCCGACCGGTGAACCTCGATGAGGACCCGCCCCTCCTCGACGTAGCCGATGACCCTTCGCAGGAGGTTCTGGTGGGGGACGAACTCCTGCAGGACCACTGCGACGGCCTGGCGGGGCGCGTGCGCACGGATCCGGGTGACGGCGTCCTCGGGGCGTGCCAGCGCCTCGTCGAGGCTGATCCGCACTGAGGAGCTCCTCGGCCCGCGGCGTGAGTGCGGCGAGAAGGACTCAGCGCCACCGGAGTAGCGGACCGCGATCCCACTCCCGAACGCGCGGGCGGCGGCGCGGACGTCGCCGGGAGCCAGGTGGTCGAGCAGAACCGTGCAGTACGCCGGCGTCACGAAGACGTCGTGGCGAGCGGCCACCTCTTCTGCAACGACGACGCCGTGGTGCGTGCCCCCGAGCTCGACCATCGTGCTCGCCCCGCGGGGCGCCGTGCCGCTCGTCACGGCAACGACCGCACGGCGCCGGTGGGGTCGCCGTCTTCGCCAGTGGCGTAGGACCAGAACATCCGGGTGCCGCCGTCGAGCAGGTCCAGCACCGGTTGACGCATGGACGGCCACGGCAGTTCGGCCAGGAGCGCGCGGGCCTCATTGAGCGGGAACAGCCCGCTCCGGTCCACCTCCCCGCTGGGGTCGAGGGGCTCGTCGGTCTCCCGTTCCCACTCGGGCACCCGGAAGACAAAGGCCGTGGAGCAGGACGTCGGAGTCCGTAGCTCGGTGACGTGGGCGAGGTCCGGTAGTCCCCGAGGTCGGATGCCGGCCTCTTCGTGGAGCTCGCGGCTCAGTCCGGCCAAGAGGTCCTCGCCGTCCTCGATGACGCCGCCGGGCAGGCTCCAGTAGGTCCGACCGTTGGTGTTCTGCCGGACAAGGAGCAAGCAGTCATCTTGGGTGACGACGCCTGCGGCGATCTGCAGCCTGAGCACGTTAACGCTCTCCCTTCGGCCGGATCCTGCCCAGCCTTTCGGGCTTCGAACCCAAGGATTTGGACCGATGTTGCCAGCCAGCAATGTTCGCCGATGGTCTCCCCACCCTCGTGTCTGGGACTCCGTCGGCCGCGATCAGGGCGCACTCAGGCTCGATCTGCGGCTCGGAGTGTAAGGGCGACCGGACGTGGGTATGGCACCCAGAAGGCGGACCCCGTTCCTGGTCCGGCAACTCGATCTCGGGTCCGAGTGCTCTGGCGGCCAAACCGGGGCGCTCTATAAGGAGAGTGAAGCGTGTCCATCACCACGACCGTCGCGCCCAAAACGTCTGCGGGTACCCGCATCCCGGCGCCGCTCCTGGAGTCCAACGACCTCCTGGACGACGCGGCCGCTCTGCGTGAGCGTCTGCGGGTCGAGGGCTACCTCTTTTTCCGCCGGCTAGTTGACCCCGGGGTGTCGCAGGGGGTCCGGCTCGACGTCGCCGAGCGTCTCCATCGGCTGGGCTGGTTCGCCGCCCCGGACGAGACCACGGTCGCAGATGCCTTCCGGCGTGACGCACCGACCTTCGGGGGCGCCGACTACTGGCCGGGCTTCATCGAGATCATGAAGACGCCGTCGGTGCACAAGATGGCTCGTGACCCCGCCCTCGTCACCCTGGTCGAGCGTTTGTTCGGTGAACCCGCGGTGCGACAGCCCCGTTTCGTCCCACGCGCCGTCTTTCCCTGGCCCGCCAACAAATGGTCGGAGATGGCGGCCCATCAGGACATGCCCTACACGCAGGGCAGCCTGGATACGCTGACGGCCTGGATGCCGATGGGTGCCTGCCTCAACCAAGGCGGCGGTCTCGAGATCCTTCGGGGTTCGCACTGCTTGGGCCTGCGCGACCTGATCGGAGGCAGCAGCGGCCGCTACCGGTGCGCCGCCACCGAGATCGATCCGGACGACGAGAACTGGCGTGGGGCCGATTACGGCCCGGGCGACGTACTTCTCTTCACCTGCCTGACCGTGCACCGGGCACCCCGCAATCACAGCGAATTAGTACGGCTGACGATGGACGTCCGTTACCAGCCGCGAGACTCGGCGATGGGCGAGCAGCTGTTCGAGACGCCGTTCTACCCCGACGTCCCGGGATGGGAGGAGCTCGTCGACGCCGACGAGCTCGCGCGGATCGAAGCGACGAACCCCGCTGAGCGCGTGCCGTTCACCGCGGTCGAGGAGTTCCGGAGCACCGAATCCGGCCGGGTCTTCGACTGGCTGCAGTCGTGACGGCCATCGACGCACCTGCCCCTGGGGTGGAGCAGGTCGTCCTCCTCGACGAGGACGGGCACCCGATCGGCGTCCAGGACAAGGCGAGCGTGCATCATGGCGACACACCTCTGCACCTCGCTTTCTCGTGCTATGCGTTCACGGCGGACGGCTCGGTGTTGGTGACCCAGCGGGCCTTACACAAACGCACCTTCCCGGGCGTCTGGACGAACTCGTTCTGCGGTCATCCCGCACCGGGGGAGAGCTTTGAGTCCGCGGTCCGACGCCGAGGACGCTTCGAGGTGGGCCTGAAGGCTCACGCCATTGAGGTCGCGCTGCCGGAGTTCCGCTATACCGCCGAGATGGACGGGGTGAAAGAGAACGAGCTGTGCCCGGTCTACCTGGCGCGCTACTCCGGCGAGGTGTCCCCGGACCCCGACGAGGTCGAGGCGGCCCTCACGATGAGCTGGGCCGCCTTCGTCGACCGGGCGTTGAACGACCCCGGCTACTCGCCGTGGGCGAAGCTGCAGGTCAGCCAGCTCGTCGAGGCCGACTGCGTCGAGGCGTACCTGGCCAGGAGTGCCATGTCGTGAGCACCCACGACCTACTCGCCCTCAAGGCCCGCCTGCTCATCGAAGGGGTTCACGTTGACGCGCCCTCCCTCGAGGCCTTGCCGCAACGGTGGAAACAGCGCACCGAGCACCTCTACCAGCACGACCGCGGAGCGGTTGCGCCCTTCTCCTACCCCCAGGAGGTCGTCCTGGCTCGGGGAAGCACCCGCTGGCACGACACCGTCGTCAACGTCCGTCTGAACCAGGCCTCGCCCTGGTCGCTCGCGGCGCGCGATGGGCTCGTCGAGCTGCGCGGCCCCGACGTGCGGCGTGAGGTCGACCTGGTCCCCTACCCCCGCTACTACGACGACGTCCTCGAGGACGGCACAGCGATGTCCTCGGTCGTCCAGCACCTGGGCGCCGACGCGCTCGGAGTCATCCCCAACAACTTCTGCAGCTACTTCGCCGAGGGCGAGGAGTGCCGCTTCTGTGAGATCGAGCCGAGCTTCCGTCAGGTCGGTGGCTTCCGCCGGTTCCGCAAGCCGGTCGAGCTCATCGTCGAAGGCCTGACGACCGCGGCACGCCTCCAGGATGACGCCGGCATCCTCGTGCTCACCGCGGGCAACCTGAGGCGCAACGACCGCACGGCTGCCTACTACGCCGATATCATCGAGCGCGTCCGCGCCGGGGTGACCCGGCCGATGTACGCCTACGCCAGTATCATGCCCCCCGAGGACCCCGCCCACCTCGAAGAACTGCACGAAGCCGGCTTCGACTCCGTCGCGTTCAACCTCGAGTTCCACGACCTCGACCAGTTCCAGCGGCTCGCACCGGGCAAGGCCCGCTATGGACGGGAGCGGCTTCTCGAACGTCTGGCGCAGTCCATCGACATCTTCGGACGCGGGCACGTCTACTCCAACCTCGTCTACGGCATCCAGACCTGGGACGAGGGCCAGGACCGGGTCGACTGGGAGCGGGAGAACAGCGTCGCCCTCGAGGGTGCGGCCGCGCTAGTCGAGCGCGACGTTGTGCCCCTTTTCACCGTCTACCACTCGAGCGGCAAGAACCACACCGGCTCGATCAGCTTGGACCCCGCGGCGACGGTCGACTTCTTCTCCCAGCTCGGTGGCCTCTGTGAGGAAGCCGACATCGCCTATCACGGCCACACCGGACTGCTCTTCAACACCTGCACGCTCACCAACACCCTCTACAACGACGCGCTAGCCGCCGAGCGCCGGCGGCGCGGTCGGCCGGAGTCTGGGTTTGGGCCGACCTCACTCATCGGAGCTGTCTCATGATCGTCCTCGTCGGTGTCCTCGCCCTGCTCACCGGGCTCACCAGCAAGTTCGCGGACCTGCTCAACGAGCACGGCTTCTTCTGGCACCGCCACGCCGGCGTGATCTCCGGTTGGGTATGGTCCCTGCTCGCGGTCGCGCTGACCCTGACCGACCCGTGGGTGGCCGCCATGTGGTGGGCGACCTGCCTGTTCTGGTTCTTCCGGTGCAAGCTGGACCACTTCAACCACGCCCTCGCCGGCGTCGGCGTCGTGGTGGCGTCGACCGTGTTCGCGGTCCGAGGCGAGTTCCCCTTCGGGCCCGCCATCGGAGTCCTCCTGTGGCTGAGCGTCACCAGCGTCGTCCAGAACGCGGCGCGCCGCCGGTGGCCGCACAACGAGGCGCTCGTGCGGTTCCTGCGCTTGCGACTCCGGTTCTACGCCGGCCCGGCGGCGCTCGCGGTGATCGGCGAGACCTGGCTGCCGGTCGTGGCCATCGTCTTCGGCATGCTCGGCACCGAGATCGTCACGGTGTGGCACGGCCGGGTTGCGGCGAGCGGTCAGGCCCGGAGCTGGCCTAGCGGACTGCGCTACATCCCGGCCGCCGACACCGGCGACTTCCGTACGTCGGTCGCCCCGGTCGCCCCGAGCTCGCCGGTCGCCGTGGCTGCGGAACGCTCGGCGGTATGAGCCGACGCCAAGAGCGGAACGAGGGGCACCCGGTCGAGAGGCTCCTCGTGCTCGGCGATGTGTCCTTCGCCTACCCCACCTCGGCTCCGGCCGAGCGACCCCTCGTTGTGCTGCCGCTCGAGGGCGGTGTGGGCCCAGCCGCCGTGGACGTCCTGCGTGCGACCGACCCCCTGGGGGGTCCAAGGGCCCGAGTCCGCACTGACGACCGGACGTTCGACGTTGTTGTGGATCCCACCTTCCCCGGGTGGACAGGCACGGCGTTGCACCCCGCCGCGCGGACTGCGCTGGCGGGCGCCGGCCACTCGCTGACGGCCGACGCCCTGGACCGGCTCACCCCGCTCGTGCTTCTTCGCACTCACCCGTCCGGGTCGACCACAGACGTCCTCGCATGCTCGCGGCTTCGTGCGGGCGGGGCGCTCTTCACGCGCATCGCCACCATCGCATCGGGTGCGGAGGAGCACGCGGTCGTCGACCGCGCTCTGGACGAGCTCCATCGGCCCCTGCCTCACGTGCTGTCGGACACCTTCCAGTGCACCGGGCTGAGCAAGGACGTCGAGATCGAGACCAAGTTGTCGCTGTCGGGGACCCGCTCCAGCTGGGCTCTTGCGAGCCGGATCAGCACCCTCGTCGGGACCGCCGACCTGCCGGGGTTCGTGCCCGACCTCGGCAACGAGGTCCAGCGCTGGCAGTCCTCCCAACGGACCTGGGAGGTTCTCGTCCCAGAGGCCGAGGCAGGCTACCTCGCCCTCATGGACTTCGGCACCGGGACGTTCGCGGTCAAGCGCAAGCGCTTCCAGGCCGACGCCCTGCGTCGCGAGGAGACCTTCCGCTACGACATCGACCTGCCCGCCGAGGACCTCGACGGCTACATGCAGTCGCTCTACCCGGACCTCAAGCTGCGTCGTTTGCCCTCGCACCGCCGCTCGAAATTCGATGTCAACGTCCAGAGCGTCTCCTCGGGACACTTCTTCGGCATCGAGATCGACGAGGTCCACGTCCTCGACAGTCCGCACGCCATGAGCCAGCTCGAGATCGAATACCACCGCTCTGTGGTCCATGACGGGCTGGACGCAGCCACGATCGAGCCCGAGCTGCTCCGTCTCACCACGCACGTCCGCGCGCTCTTGGCCACGTGGGGCGAGGATGCGCAGGAGACGACGTACTCGAAGCTCAGCTTCCTGCGCGACCTCGTGGACCACGACGCCTCGCCGTTCGGTTGGCGCACGGACGTCGTCACGCCGTCCCACGAGATCGGAGTCGAGGTGGGGGTGCGGTGAAGCTGGCGACCTCGGCGTGGCTACGCCGGGCAGACGTGAGGACGGCCGGAGACGCCGCGCTGGTGGCCATGGTGGGTGAGTTCGTCTCCAGGGTCTCCGACGCCGCATTCCCGTGCCCGTTCGCCGCCGGCGCCATCAGCCGCGACGAGCTGGTGTTCGCATCGGTTCGCGACCTTGCCCAGCCCGTGCCCGCCGTCGCGAGCCGCATCACTGAGCTGACCCGGTTGATCGCCGAACGGCCAATGACCGTCGGGGCGCTCTTCGTCACGCACCCGGGTGCCGGGGACGTCGCCGAGGAGACCGCGTTCGTCACGGAGCTCCTCGACCACCTCGCAGACCCAGAGACGACGGACTGGCCGGCAGCCGCACCACGCGACCGGAGGGATCCGCGCTGGTCGTTGTGGGTCAGGGGCGTCGAGCTCTTCATGAACGTCAGCTCACCGGGACACGGACCTCGGCGCAGCCGCAACCTCGGGCGCGCGGTCACCCTGCTCGTCCAGTGGCGGGGTGCCTTCGACGACTACCCGGCGGGACACCCGGTCCGACAGTCCATCCGCAGGCGCGTCGAGGCCTACGACGGCATCCCACCGCATCCTGCGCTCGGCGCCTTCGGCGACGAGGACAACCACGAGGCAGACCAGTACTACCTCGGTCCTGGCAACGGCGTGACCCACCACCTGGAGCGCCGCCCATGACCAGCAGAGGCCTCCGCCGCCAGGTGGTGATCCTCGATGCCGACGGGCTGCCCGGGCCGCCGGCCGATGGCACCGAGACCATCTACATGCAGCCCCGTGGGAGCCGGCCGGACCTGGCGGTGAGACATCCGGATCGCTACTTCGAGGTCGACATCGACACCGACGAGGTCGAGTCGCTCGCGAGGTCGGTCCTCGCCTGGTACGAGCCCGACGTCGTCGTGTCGGAACCCACCACCGCCGCGGTCGCCGACCGCGTCCGCGCGGCATTGGTCGCTCCTCCCGCACCGGCCCACGGGTCGCGCGCGCCGGGCCCGAGACCGCGCACCCTGCTGGCTCACCGGCACGTGGCCGACGTGCTGTACGGCCCCGACGGGCCGCTGCTGCCTGACGGGGTCGACTTCTACTACCTGAGCCACAACAGGGGCGGTCTGGACGTCTACGCCCCCGACGCCTTCCGGCGCACGTGGATCATCGACTACGGAGACTTCGACGAGGTCCGGGTGGTCGTGCGCTGGGCGGTCCGGCACTTCGGCCTGAACCGGCTGGTCACGTTGCACGAGAAGGTGGTCAGCCTCGTCGCTGAACTGCGAGCGGAGTTGGGCCTGCCCGGCCTGCAGCCCGACCAGGCCCTCGCCTTCAGGGACAAGCCGACGATGAAGGAGATCGTCAGCGCACGCACGGGGCTGCGCGTACCCCACTACCGGGTCATCGGGTCCTGCACCGACGTCGCCGGCTTCGCGGCGCCTCCCGGCGGGGTCGTGGTCAAGCCCGTCGACGGCCTCGGCGCCGAGAAGACGGCGTGGTACCCCGACGCTGATGTCGCCCGAGAAGCTTGGGAGTCGAGCCCACCGAACAGCGGGCGGTACGAGATCGAGGAGTTCGTGCCGGGCGGGATCTTCCACGTGGACTCCGCGGTCCAGGACGGCAAGATCGTGCTCGCCGGGGTGAGCGAGTACCTCAGTCCCCCCATGGACATCGGTCCCGGAGGCGACCTCGCCTCCGTCCTCCACCCCGAGAACGACCTCACCGAACGCCTGCGGAACGCCAACCAGGAGGCCCTCTTCGCCTTGGGTCTGGAGGACGGAGTGGGGCACGCCGAGTTCTTTGTGACGCCGGAGGACGAGATCGTCTTCTGCGAGGCGGCCGCCCGCCCGGGCGGAGCGGGCGTCGACGCCGTGATGCGGCGAGGGCTGGGGTTGGGGATGATCGGCGCCGCCCTGTCGCTGGAGTCCGGCTTGACAGTGCGTGTCCCCGTCCACGAGCCGCGCACGGTCGGGTGGCTCGGCTTCTACCCAGATCCCGGTCGGCGCGGCGGCCTAGATCCGGCGCGCTTCGCCGATCTCGGGATCGTCGAGCACAAGAGCAACTCCTTCGCTGGCGTCATCGGCGGGCTGCCCAGGCACTCCGTCGAGTTCGTCGACCGCTACGTGGTCGAGGCCTCCGACGTCGACGCGCTTCGCGCCCTCGTCGAGGAGATCCGCGCGGAATATTGGGCATGAGCGTCGCGGACGGTGTCCAGCACGGGAGCGATGAGTGCGCCGAGAGCCTCGGGGCGCGGACCGTCACGTCCTTGGCCGACGTACCCGTCGGTGCGTGGGACGACCTGGCGCGTGACGCCGGCTTCTACATGAGCCACTCGTGGCTGCGGGATGCCGAGACCCACCGGCGCTCGGAGACCGCCTACGTCGTGGTCGAAGAGCCCAGCGGCCGTCTCGTCGCGGCCCTGCCGGTCCACCTTGTCCACGACGAGACCAACAGCCGCTACGACACCCGCCCCCTCGGCGGCAGCTATCCCGAGTTCGTGCTCGGAAGCCGCCGCGGCTACCGATCCTCCCCCCTGCTGCGACGCTCCGACGACGTGAACACCGAGCGGGCGTTGACCCTCCTCGGCGAACAGGTCCACGGCCTGGTCGGGGAGCAGACGGCGCGCATGTGGTTCGTCCCCGAACCTGACGTGGCAGTGACCCTGGAGTTGGGGGCCGCCATGGGCCGGCATCGGACGGTATCGGCCGGGCTGGACGTGGAGGCGTGGGTGCCTGTCGGCGCGGGCGGACTCGACGAGCTCATCGCGAGCCAACCGTCCCGACACCGCACCAAGCTGCGACGCGAACGGCGAACCTTCCTGGCTCAGGGCTACCGGATCGGTCTCGAGGAGCTGGCCGGGGTCAGCAACGAGGCGGGTCGCCTCCTTGCTCAGCTCGAGGGCAAGTACGGGAGTACCCGCCCGGTGTCGGACTGGGTTTCCTACTACGAGCGTCTGAGCAGCGCCGAGGACCCGGGCGAGGTGCTCGCGTGCCGCGGTCCCGATGGCGGCCTGTTGGGCTTCGTCCACTTCTACGAGTTCGGTGACGGTCTCTGGGCCCGGACCTGCGGGATGGACTACTCCCGGCTGCGTGACGCCTTCGAGTACTTCAACCTCGCCATATTCGAACTGGTCGAGCTCGCCGCCGAACGCGGCCTGCGCCGGCTCCACCTCGGGATGGAGTCCCTCGACGCCAAGCAGCGCCACGGGGCCGTGCTCCAACGCCTCGACCTGGTGACCTTCGAGGTGACGGCGCCGTGAGCACTACCGCCGACAGCGTCGCTGGACGCGTCATCATCAACGCGATCCTCGCCAGCAAGCTCGGCACCCAACTGCTCATCGTGGCGGTGCCGGTCGCACTGTTCCAAGCGACCGGCTCGGTCACGGCCGCGCTGGGTGGCTCCATCCTGCAGTCCTTCCCGCTACTCCTCTCGCCGTTCATCGGCCTGGCGATCGACCGGTTCGATCGGATGCGACTGTTCATGTTCAGCGAGGGGCTGCAGCTGGTGGCGGTCACGACGCTGGCGCTGAGCATCGGCTCACCCGGGCCCGTCACCTACGCCGCACTGCTGGTCGGCTCCACCATGGCGGTCTGCTCAAGCCTCATCACGAGCTTCGTCCTGATCCCCACCTTCGTGCCGCGGGACCGGCTGCAGCGCACCAACGCCTACTTCACCGGTGGGTCACAGGTCATCGCCGTCGTCGGTCTGCCGCTCGGGGGCGTGGTGATTGGGCTGGCCGGCGCGCGCACGACGCTGCTAATCGACGCCGCGACGTTCCTCATCACCATCGGTGTCGCGGCCTTCGCCCCCCGCGCCAGTCTGGTGAGGCCGCGGCGGGCGCTCCCCGTCTCGGCCCTGCTCGAGGGCTGGCGCTACCTCCGCCGCGACGGGGTCCTGCTCCGGCTGGCTATGACGCTCGGACTGAGCAACCTCGGTGCGGGAGCCCTCAACGTCATCGTCGTGACCCGGGCCCACGAGTGGGGCTGGGGGCCGAGCGTCCAGGGCGTCGCCATGGGTGTCGGCGCGATCGGAGCCGCGGTAGGGGCGTTCTACGCCGGGGGCCGCAAGCAGGTCACTGAGCTGCGCTCCGGTCTGCTCCTCACCCTTGCTGGCGCCGTCGCGATGCTCGCCTTCCACGGCGGACCTGTCCTCCTGGTGGGTTTCTTCGTGCTGTCCTTCGGCGAAGGCGTGCTCAATGTCCGTTCGATCACCTTCCGGCAGACCCGCATCCCTGCCGAGCTCACCGGTCGCGCGAACGCACTTATCCGCACGATCATCCTGGGCGCCGTACCGCTGTCGTCAGGGCTGCAGCTGGCCGTTACGAACCACGCTCCGGAGGCAGTGTTCGCCATCCCGGTCGCGGGCACCCTCGCCGCGCTCCTCACCTGGTTGACGGCGGTGCCGCGTGCGGGCTCTGTGCGGTCGCCCGCCGAGGCCGACCGCACCGCGGGGCTCCTGTGAGCTGGCTTCTCGACAGCGCCCTGACCCGTCACGGCCCGATTGTTCGTCCCAGATCACTCGACCACTTCCTCACGCGCTCTTCATGCGTGACGGCATCCTTCTCGGGACCTTTGAGCTTGGCGAAGAAGTCGATGGTGCCGATGAGGGGAACATCGCTCTCGGCCATGAGGTCGGTCGCGTACTCGACCGGCGTGTACGGACGGACATCAGTGAGCACGAAGCCGATGGGTGTGCGGCCCGTTGCCCGACGCACCAAGTGGGACGCGCCGAGAAGCCCCGCGGGTCCTCCTCCCTTGGTCTGACGCGCGGACAGCACGACGCCGAGGCGGGACCTATTGGCCAACCACAGGTTCGACAGGTCGTCCTCGAGCGGAGCCTCGCCGACACATCCCGAACCCTCGATCACCACTGCACCAAAACGACTGGTCAGGTGCTCAAGCCGCTCACCGACGACCTCCCGGACAACGTCCAGGCTCTCCGGGGAGAGGGTGCCCCACAGCGGGGTGTCTTCGGTGAGAAGGTGGATGGTGCCCAAGCTGCGGCCACCGACCCACACTTCACCGAGGCGCCGTTCTGTCACCAGAACTGTCACCGGAGGAATCGCCTCCTCCGGCTCGATCCGAGCCGCGACCGCTAACTCACGCGTCACCGCTTCGGGATCGGCGTCAGCCGGTACCACAGCGGCAACTTTGAACGGCACGACTGACTGGCCAGCATCGCGGAGAAGTCGCAGGAAGCCAGCAGTGACGACGCTCTTGCCCATGGCGGGGCCGGCACCGAAGACGCAGAGCCCCCGGCCCTGGAGTATCGCACTGGACAGTTCCATCCGACGTTTCCATTCGCTCTTGGTTGAGGAGTCGTTGCGGTGCGCGGTGCTGCGCTCAGGGAGGTGACGTCTTTGATTCCTGCTGCTACGACTCCACACCTGGATTCTGTCCCGCTGAGCCTTCGACTGTTCTCACCAGTGACTGGTAGGCGGATTCTTGATCCGCAACGTCGATCCTGAACCGGTGAGGAAGCTTCCACACATCTGACGCGCAGTCACGGATCGCGTCGTCGCCGCCGCGGGCGTCCCAGAACCGCGCGACGTCGTGGGTCCAGCTGTCGGGGCGTGTGGTCCCGCGCTCACGAAACTGCCGAACGACGGCATCCATGTCTGCGTGGAGCATGACGTGGATGTGGCGCCCGCCGCCCTCCTCCGCTGCGGCTGCGTACAGAGCGATCCGGTCGAGGTCGGCAAGGTGGGGAAGGATCACGTCGTGCCCTGTCTTCAGGTAGGAGGTGACCATCGAGGTGGCGACGTTGTGCACGTATCCTGCGAAGACTCGATTCGTCTGCCAGCCGCTGATGAGCGTCCGCAACGCGTCGATCTCGCACACCAGCGTTCCCGGATGACGTGACGCGTAGACTCGTGCCAGCGTTGACTTGCCCACCCCGGGGGGCCCGTTCAGGTGGATGAGGTGCGGCACACCCGAAGCCTAGTCGTCCGTCCGGCGCGGCTCCTGCGCCACATGTGGCGTGCACGCCGATGGCTTCCGTCGCCCGCCCGAGAGTGAGGCACACTGGCGATGTGCCGGCCGCGCCGTGGCCGCTGTCTGAGAGGTCACCCAGGTGAACGCAGTGAGGCCGGGATACGGCGTGAGGCTGGAGTCGGCGGCGCGGCTGCTCGAGACGCACACCCCGGTGGCGACGGTCGAGGAACAGTGGAGCGCGCCGATGCGGCTGTCTGCGTACCTGGGTGACGTCGACCTGCCCACCGAGATACCCGGCCGGGTCCGCTGCCTCGTCACCGACGGAGAGACGGTCCTGATCACCTGGGATGCGGCAGGGCCGAAGTGTCTTCCAGGTGGCGGCGCGAAGCCTGGCGAAACAGTCGTCGAGACCGCACGTCGGGAGGTGTGGGAAGAGACAGGCTGGTGGATCGATCCCGAGTCTGTCGAGACCCTGGGCTGGATCCACGTCGAATCCCTCGTCGAGGCAGGAGACGCCCCTCGTTACCCCCATCCCGACGACTTCCACAAGGTTGTCACAGCCCGCCCGTCACACCCAGACGAGGGCCATGAGGATTGGGTGGACACTGAGGGCCACGTGGACCGGTCGGAGTTCGTCCCGCTGGACCTGATCCCTGGCGCCGTGCTCGCCAATCCCGTCGAACGCGCGTTCCTCTACCGGGCCACCGGGGCCGGGCTGGCATAAGGGGGCGCTAGCGGCGGCCACGGGAACCAGAGCTGGACGCCACATGACCAAGGGGCACCCTCGCTGCGTTTCGGCAGGTCAAGAGTCCCTTCGTGTCTGGCGCGCCCGTAGGGATTCGAACCCCAAACCTTCTGATCCGTAGTCAGATGCTCTATCCGTTGAGCTACGGGCGCCCGTCCGCGGCCACCGTGGCGTCCGCAGGACTGGACGAGGATAGCCGACCCACGCGAGGGGTCCGAATCGCTGTCGCGAGGCCTACCCCGAAGTGCGCGGAATGCGGTGTGATCCGGGCCATAGTGCTTGGACCGATCCAATATGTACGGGCTCCGGACGCAGGTAGCGTCGGCAGCCCCGAGGCCGTGGCTGGCACATCGTCCGCGGTCGAAGGGACCACCGAGCCGCCGACAACGATGCCGGCCTTCACGTACCGCGACGCTGCCAGAGGAACCTCCGGATGACCGCCACGCAGGACGCCAGCGACACGACCCCGGCCCAGGAGGGCACCGCCCCCACGACCCACCAGGGCATCCTCGACTTCGTCAACGAGGTCGCAGCGATGACCAGGCCGGCCCGCATCCACTGGTGCACCGGCTCCGACGAGGAGTGGACCGAGCTCACCGACGCCCTGGTGTCGACCGGGACGTTCACCCGCCTCAACCCGGCGATCAAGCCGAACTCGTTCTACGCCGCCAGCGACCCGATCGACGTCGCGCGCGTCGAGGACCGCACCTACATCTGCTCGGTCGACGAGAAGGACTGCGGGCCCACCAACAACTGGATGGACCCGGGCGAGATGAAGACGCTCATGCGCGGGCTCTACGACGGCTGCATGGTCGGGCGCACGATGTACGTCATCCCGTTCGTGATGGGCCACCTCGACGCCGAGAAGCCGATGTTCGGCATCGAGCTGACCGATTCGGCCTACGTCACCGCCAGCATGCGCGTGATGGCGCGCATGGGCAGCCACGTGCTCGACCGGATGACCGAGCTCGACGCCGACTTCGTGCCGGCGCTCCACTCGGTCGGCCACCCGCTGGCCGAGGGCCAGGCCGACGTCGCCTGGCCGTGCAACGACACCAAGTACATCGTGCAGTTCCCCGAGGAGCGCGCGATCTGGTCCTACGGCTCCGGCTACGGCGGCAACGCGCTGCTGGGCAAGAAGTGCTACGCCCTGCGCATCGCCAGCGTGATGGCCCGCGACGAGGGCTGGCTGGCCGAGCACATGCTGATCCTCAAGCTGACCAGCCCCGAGGGCTCGGTCAAGTACATCGCGGCGGCCTTCCCCAGCGCCTGCGGCAAGACCAACCTCGCGATGCTGGCCCCGACCATCCCGGGCTGGAAGGTCGAGACCCTGGGCGACGACATCGCCTGGATGAAGATCGGCGAGGACGGCCGCCTCTGGGCGGTCAACCCCGAGTACGGCTTCTTCGGCGTGGCGCCGGGCACCAACGAGCACACCAACCCCAACGCCATGCGGACCATCAACAAGGGCAACTCGGTCTTCACCAACGTGGCCCTCACCGACGACGGCGACATCTGGTGGGAGGGGCTGGAGAACCCGCCCGCCCACGCCACGTCCTGGAAGGGTGAGCCCTGGACGCCCGACAGCGAGGAGCTGTCGAGCCACCCCAACAGCCGCTACTGCACGCCCATCAAGCAGTGCGACATCCTGGCGCCGGAGTACGACGACCCGCGGGGCGTCCCGATCGACGCGATCCTCTTCGGTGGTCGCCGCAAGACCACGGTCCCGCTGGTCTTCGAGGCCCGCGACTGGACCCACGGCACCTTCCTCGGCGCCACGCTGTCCAGCGAGACCACCGCCGCGGCCGTCGGCGAGGTCGGCGTGGTCCGCCGCGACCCGATGGCGATGCTGCCCTTCATCGGATACAACGCGGGCGACTACTTCAACCACTGGATCTCGATGGGCAAGGACAACGACGAGGCCAAGCTCCCGCGGATCTTCTACGTCAACTGGTTCCGCCGCGACGACGAGGGCGGCTTCCTGTGGCCGGGCTTCGGCGAGAACAGCCGCGTCCTGAAGTGGGTCGTGGAGCGCATGGACGGCCAGGCGGCCGCCGAGGAGACCGCGATCGGCCACGTGCCGGCGCCGGGCTCGCTCGACATCGACGGGCTGGACATGACCGAGGAGGCGCTCACCGCCGCCCTGGCCGTGGACACCGACGAGTGGAAGGCCGAGATCCCCCAGATCCAGGAGTGGTTCGAGAAGTTCGGCGACCAGCTGCCCAC
>CAZEPK010000015.1:0-29493 GCA_964514085.1 uncultured Nocardioides sp. | reverse complement strand
GTGATGCCGACGCCCCGGAGCTCGCTGGTGTCGACCTGCGCCAGGGCGTCTCGCGCGGCCTCGAGGGTGGCCTGCCAGATCTCCTCCGGCGCGTGCTCCACCCACCCCGGCCGGGGGAAGTGCTGGGCGAACTCCTGGTAGCCCTTGGCCGCGATCCGCCCCTCCGGCGTGACCACCACCGCGGTGACGCCGGTGGTCCCGGCGTCGATGGCGAGGATGCTCACGGAGCGGGCGTGGCGCGCACGATGTCGAGGATCTGCTGGTCGATCCACGACAGGTCGGGCGCGACCCGCATCTCGTAGTTCTCGGTGCCGACCCAGGCCTGGAAGTCGCGCGCGCCCTGCGCCGTGGCGAAGGCCTCGAGCTCGGCCTCCAGCTCCGCGGTCACCGGCACCTTCTCGCCCTCGGTGGAGGCGGTCAGGTAGAGCTCGCTCAGGGTCAGCAGCCGGGCCAGCTCGGGGATGGGGGCGGCGTGGTCGTCGACCCGCAGGTCGACCGCGACGTCGTCCAGGCCGCCGTACCCGGCGCCCTCCCTCACCACCAGCAGCGCCGCGGACTGGCGGCCGCGCGAGTCGCCGCCCGCCTCGTCGCCGGCGGTCAGCGCGTCGAGCAGCCGGCGGGCCAGGGGCGCCTCCGGGTCGGAGGAGAGCCAGGCGGTCTCCATCGCCAGCACGACGTCCTCGCCGGTGAGGATGTTGCCCTGGATGGCGTAGCCGTCCCCGGTGATGCTGCCGGCCCAGTCGAGGCAGGCGTGCCCGGTGTGCGACGCCGCTCCGCCGTCCATGTCCACGATGCCGACCTGGCGCTCCTCGCGCTTGTCGTCCTCCTCGAGGAGGCGGATCAGCGCCACCGAGGCGGTGGCGCCCTCGTCGAGGTGCGAGAGGGCCAGGCCCTTGTACGCGACGTTGGCGTCGGCCTGGGTGGCGATGGCGCCGACCCCGGCCACCGCGGCCGGCACCGCCGACCCGACGGCCAGGAACTTCGACGCCACGGCCACCCCCCACGACTCTCCGTCGGCTGACCTGGCCACGATCGAGAACGTCATGTCTCGCACCATAGCGAGCCGCAACCGGCCGGCACCGGAGCGTGTCCCAAGACCGTGCGCCGCCGCTCCCTGCCCCTGTCCGCCGCCCTCGTGGTCCTCATCGTGCTCGGCTCCGGCTGCACCGCCGACGGCTCCGCGCCTCCCGCGGGCGGCTCCACCCTCCTCCCCACACCGACCACCACACCCACCGCCACACCGACATCCACGCCGGCTGCCCCGCCGCCCACGGGGACCCCTGCGCCGGCGGCGGACCTCGGCCCGGTCCTGGACAGCACCGCCCTGCCGACCGGCGAGCCGCCGCAGGTCGCCTACGCCTTCGCCGCGCACCCCACCTTCGGCGGCGGGGACTGGGAGCTGGTCCTCCCCGGCGGCAGCCGCCACCCCTTCACCGAGACGCCGGCCCTCTTCTCGGCCCACGACGACGTGGTGGTCAACGGCTTCGGCACCGAGGGCGGCTTCGTCGTCGAGCTGTTCGACGGGCTGGGCCGGCTCCAGCACGAGCAGCGCGGGCTGTGCAGCTACGCCATGGTCACCAGCCCGGAGCGCGACGTCGTGGCCTGGCTGCAGGACGACGGCAGCCTGGTCGAGCAGTCCGCGGACGGCAGCGTCGACACCCGGCCGGTCCGGGTGCCCGGCGGGCCGTGCGGCGGGGCCGTGGCGCCCGTCGCCCTGAACGGCCCGGACCTCTACGTCGACGGGCCGAGGGTCGCGCCCAGCCGGATCAGCGGTCCGGGAGAGGCCGTCGCGATCCCCCAGCTGAGGGACCTCGTCGACGTCGCCCTGCGCGGCAACCTCGTCGGGCGGCTGGCCGGCGACGACGGGTGCTGGGGCCTGCTGCGCGCCGACGGGGTCCGGCGCTGGCGCACCTGCGCCGACCGGCTGTCCGCGTTCAGCCCCGGCGGCCGGCACGTCCTCGGCACCAGGGGGAGCGTCGCGTACGCCGGCTTCCGCGGCCTCGTGGTGCACGGAGCGCGTACCGGGCGGGTCGAGGCGCAGTGGAGCAACCTCCGCGGGCAGCGGGTCAGCCAGATCGAGTGGGAGGACGCCGACCACCTGCTGGTGGTGGTGCACCACGCCGCGGTGGGCTGGTCGGTGGTGCGGCTCGGGGTCGACGGCACCGCCGAGTACGCCGTGCCGCCGGTGCGCACCGGCGACGGCGAGTTCGCAGCGTTCCGGCTCCCGATGAGCTGACCCGCGCACCGGTCGAGGGGTGGTCGGGGGTACTGGCACTCGGCGGCCGAGGTCGTTAGGGTCGTCGGCGACTTGAACGATCCAATTCCACCCAGCTGCAGGAGAGATCATGCGTGTCGGAGTCCTGACCGGTGGCGGCGACTGCCCCGGTCTCAACGCGGTCATCCGCGCCGTCGTGCGTCGCGGCGTCCGTGACCACTCCTTCGAGTTCGTCGGGTTCCGCGACGGCTGGCGGGGCCCGCTCGAGGGTCTGACCATGCCGCTCGGCATCGAGCAGTGCCGGGGCATCCTGCCGCGGGGCGGCACGATCCTGGGCTCCTCGCGGACCAACCCGTTCAAGATCGACGGTGGCGTCGAGCAGATCCAGGCCAACCTCGAGTCCCTCGGCGTCGACGCCCTGGTCGCCATCGGCGGCGAGGACACCCTCGGGGTGGCCACCCGGCTCTCCGAGCTCGGCGTCCACGTCGTCGGCGTGCCCAAGACGATCGACAACGACCTGTCGGGCACCGACTTCACCTTCGGCTTCGACACCGCGGTCAACATCGCCACCGAGGCCATCGACCGGCTGCACACGACCGCGGAGTCCCACCACCGGGTCCTCGTCGTCGAGGTGATGGGCCGGCACGCCGGCTGGATCGCCCTGCACGCGGGCCTGGCCGGTGGCGCCTCCGAGGTGCTCATCCCCGAGCAGCCCTTCGACATCCAGGCGATCTGCGACCGGGTCGAGACCAGGTTCGAGACCCACTACGCGCCGATCATCGTGGTCTCCGAGGGCGCGGTGCCGGCCGAGGGTGCCGGCGGTGAGGAGGGCATGACGCTGGTGTCGGGGGAGAAGGACGCCTTCGGCCACGTCCGCCTCGGCGGCATCGGCGACCGGCTGGCCAGCGAGATCGAGGCCCGCACCGGCAAGGAGGCCCGCGCGGTCGTCCTGGGCCACGTCCAGCGGGGCGGGACGCCCACGGCCTTCGACCGGTGGCTGGCCACGCGGTTCGGGCTGCACGCGATCGACGCCGTGGCCGACCGCGACTTCGGCACCATGGTGGCCCTGCGCGGCACCGACATCGTGCGGGTGCCGCTGAGCGAGGGCACCGCTGAGCTCAAGCTGGTCAGCCCGGAGGAGTACGCCGAGGCGGCGGTCTTCTTCGGCTGAGGTCGGCCACCAGGGCGCGGTGGTCGGAGAGGGGCAGGTGCGGGGCCGCGCTGGCCGTCGGCGTCAGTTCGCCCTCGACCAGGATGTGGTCGAGCTGCTCGCGCGGCGCGTCGGAGGGGAACGTCGGTTGCGCCGCCGCGGGCGTCATCCGGGTCAGGCCCACCGCTCGCCGGGTCTCCATGTTGAGGTCGCCCATGAGGACCAACGGCCTCGGCGCAGGCCCCAGCGAGCGGACCAGCGAGCGCAGCTGCCGCCCGTTCCACCACGGGACGAAGGACAGGTGGGTGCACACCGCGGTCAGCTGGCCTCCGGGCGCGTCGACGGTGGCGGCCACCGCGACGCGCGGCTCGTCGCGGACCAGCTCGGGCAGCCGCTGGCCCCGGAACCACATCGGGGTCGGCGCCCGGAGCACCGGCAGCTTGACCACCTGCCAGGCCACGACGGGGTGCCGGCTCAGCAGGGCGATGCCGTACGTCGCCGCGTCGGGCTGCTCGGCCCCGGTTGCGGCCACCCAGGTGGCGCCGGGGCTGCCGGTCATGGCCGCGACGAAGCGGTGGTCCACGGCCCCCATCGCCTCGGCCGCGAGCGCGGTCAGGTCGGCGCCGTGCGACCGCGGCTGGTTGCGGTCGACCTCCTGCAGCGCCAGCACGTCGGCCTCCAGGCCGGCCACCGCGGCTGCGAAGGTCGGGACGTCGACCACGTCGTCGGACGGGTTGCGCCCGTGCAGGATGTTGAAGGTCGCCACGCGCATCGGTGGTGCAGTACCCACCCACCGGGTACCTCCCGACGCGTGACCGAGCACCAGGCAGGGCTGCGCGAGGCGTTGAAGCTCGTGGCCGTCACCCTGAAGCAGTCCGGGGTGCCGTTCGCGCTGGCCGGCGGGTACGCGCTCTGGGCGCGGGGCGCCCCCGAGCCGCACCACGACGTCGACTTCGTGGTGGCCGAGGAGGACCGCGACCGGGTCTCCGTGGTCCTGGTCGAGCGCGGCCTGGAGGTCAGGGACCCGCCCGAGGACTGGCTGTTCAAGGTCTTCGTCGAGGGCGCGATGGTCGACGTGCTGTTCCGCGCCAACGGCACGCCGGTCGACCGCGAGTACCTCGCCGCCAGCGACGAGATGGAGGTCGAGTCGGTGGCCATGCCGGTGCTGTCCGCCACCGCCCTGATCAGCTCCAAGCTGTCCGCGCTGGACGAGCGCTCCTGCGACCTGCGCCGGGTGATCCCAGCCGCCCGCGCGGTCCGTGAGCAGGTCGACTGGGAGCGGGTGGGCCGCCAGGTCGAGGGCAACGTCTTCGCCGAGGTGACCCTGGACCTGCTGCACCGGCTGGGCGTGGTGCAGGCGGCCGGCAGCCGGTGAGCAGGCTGCTGGCATGTGACCTCACCCCCACGGGTAACGCACCGGAGTGACGACCACCGCGAGCGAACCCGTCGACGTCAACGGGCCCGAGCCGGACCTCAAGCGGGTGATGGGTCCCAAGCTGCTGCTGCTGTTCATCGTCGGGGACATCCTCGGCGCCGGCGTCTACGCCGTCACCGGCCAGCTGGTCGGCATCGTGGGCGGGATGGCCTGGTTGCCGTTCCTCGTCGCCTTCGTGGTGGCCTCGCTGACCGCCCTGTCCTACCTCGAGCTGGTCACGAAGTACCCCCAGGCGGCCGGGGCGGCGCTCTACACGCACAAGGCCTTCGGCGTGCACTTCGTGACGTTCCTGGTCGCCTTCGCGGTGATCTGCTCGGGGATCGCGAGCGCCTCGACGTCCTCCAACGTGCTGGCCCAGAACCTCACCGGCGGGCTGATCGCCAACGACTGGATGGGCTCCGAGCCGAGCACCACGGTCATCACCGCCATCGCGCTGGGCTTCATGGTGCTGCTGGCGCTGATCAACCTCCGCGGTGTCGGTGAGTCGGTGAAGTTCAACGTGGTGCTCACGGTGGTCGAGATCACCGCGCTCGCGATCGTCATCGGCGTGGGCTTCTACGCGATGTCGCAGGGCGACGCGGACTTCGGCCGGATCACGACGTTCCAGGACTCCGGCGACAAGGGCCTCTTCCTGGCCGTGACCGCCGCGACCTCGATCGCCTTCTTCGCCATGGTGGGCTTCGAGGACTCGGTCAACATGGTCGAGGAGACCCAGGAGCCGGAGCGGATCTTCCCGCGCATCATGCTCACCGGCCTGGGCATCGCGGTCCTCATCTACATGCTGGTCGCCATCTCGGTGGTGGCGATCCTGACCAACGACCAGATCGCCGACGCCCCGGAGGGCGGCGCGCTCCTGGAGGTCGTGAAGGTCGGCGCACCCGACTTCCCGATCGACCGCGTCTTCCCGTTCCTGGCGGTCTTCGCGGTGGCCAACACGGCGCTGATCAACATGCTGATGGCCAGCCGGCTGCTCTACGGGCTGGCCCACCAGGACGTGCTGCCCCGCACCCTGGGCAAGGTCTCGCCGAACTCGCGCTCGCCGTACGTGGGCATCATCTTCTCCACGGTGCTGGCGCTCGGCCTCATCGTCTACGTCGCCAGCCGGGCCGAGGACGAGGTGGTGCTCAACCTCTCGAGCGTCACCTCGCTGCTGCTGCTGTGCGTCTTCACGATCGTCAACGTGGCCTGCCTGGTCCTGCGCCGCGACACCTCCGCGCAGAGCCGCTTCCGCTCGCCCGGCCCGACCCCCGCCGTGGCGGCGGTCCTGTGCGCCTTCCTCGTCGGCCCGTGGGCCGACCGCGACGCCCTCGTCTACCAGATCGCCGGCGTCCTGATGCTGATCGGCGTGGCCCTCTGGGCGCTGACCTGGGCCACCAACCGCGGGGTGCGCGCGAAGAAGACCGGCTTCCGCGACATCGACCACCTCGAGTGAGCAGGGAGTGACCCGCTCCGGGTGCTGAGAACGATTGAGGGTGGGGACCCCCGCGCCCGTACCCTTGGCGGGTGAGCAGCACCGTCCCCGACCTCGAGGCCCTGCGCGCCCTCGGACCGGCCCAGCAGCCGGACTACGCCGACCGCGCGGCTGTCGACGCAGCCGTGGCCCGGCTCCGGACGATGCCCCCGCTGGTCTTCGCCGGTGAGTGCGACGACCTCAAGACCAAGATCGCCGCGGTCTCGCGCGGTGAGTCGTTCATGCTCATGGGCGGCGACTGCGCCGAGACCTTCTCCGGCGTCACCGCCGACAACGTGCGCAACAAGCTGCGGGTGCTGCTGCAGATGGCGGTGGTCCTGACCTACGCCGCGTCCGTGCCGGTGGTCAAGGTCGGCCGGATCGCGGGCCAGTACGCCAAGCCCCGCTCGTCCGACCTCGAGACCCGCGAGGGCCTCACCCTGCCGGCCTACCGCGGCGACGCCGTCAACGGCTACGACTTCACCGCCGAGTCGCGGGTGCCCGACCCCCAGCGGCTGGTCGACGTCTACCACTCCTCGGTGGCGACGCTGAACCTCGTGCGGGCCTTCGTCACGGGCGGCTACGCCGACCTGCGCCAGGTGCACACCTGGAACACCGACTTCGTCCGGGAGTCCTCGGTCGGGCAGCGCTACGAGCGCGTCGCGGCCGAGATCGAGCGTGCGCTCACGTTCATGCAGGCGATCGGCGCCGACCCCGACGAGTTCCACCGCGTCGACTTCCACACCTGCCACGAGGGGCTACTGCTCGACTACGAGCACGCCCTGACCCGCATCGACTCGCGCACCCAGACGCCGTACGACGTCTCGGCGCACTTCGTGTGGATCGGCGAGCGCACCCGCCAGCTCGACGGCGCGCACGTGGAGCTGTTCCGCCACATCCGCAACCCCATCGGCGTCAAGCTCGGCCCCTCGACCAGCGCCGACGACGCGCTGGCCCTGGCGGCCAGGCTGAACCCCGACAACGAGCCCGGCCGGCTCACCTTCATCACCCGCTTCGGCGCCGGCCGGATCCGCGACGGCCTGCCCGACCTGGTCGAGAAGGTCACCGCGTCCGGGGTCGAGGTCGCGTGGGTGTGCGACCCGATGCACGGCAACACCTTCGAGGCGTCCTCGGGCTACAAGACCCGTCGCTTCGACGACGTCATCGACGAGGTCCAGGGCTTCTTCGACGTGCACCGCTCGCTCGGCACCTGGCCCGGCGGCGTCCACGTGGAGCTGACCGGCGACGACGTCACCGAGTGCGTCGGTGGTGGCGAGGAGCTGGCCGAGGTCGACCTCGGCTCCCGCTACGAGTCGGTCTGCGACCCGCGGCTCAACCGGGTCCAGTCCCTCGAGCTCGCCTTCCTCGTCGCGGAGATGCTGCGCACCGCCTGAGCCGCGCCGACCACTAGAGTCCACGTCTCGTGACCCCTCGCCCCGTCGACCTCCGCTCCGACACCCTCACCCGGCCCACCGAGGCCATGCGCGCCGCGATGGCGCGCGCCGAGGTCGGTGACGACGTCTACGGCGAGGACCCCACCGTCAACGCGCTCGAGGAGCGGGTGGCGGACCTGTTCGGGCACGAGGCCGCGCTCTTCACCCCCACCGGCTCGATGGCCAACGTCCTGGCCGTCGGCTCGCTGGTCGCGCCCGGGCAGGAGGTGCTCTGCGAGTCGTCCGCGCACATCGCCCGCGCCGAGCTGGGGGCGCACGGCGCCATCGGCGGGATCACCATGCGGACCTGGACCCACCCGCGGGGCCGGGCCGACCTGGCCGCGATCCGCTCGATGTTCGCCCCCGAGATGGGCCCGTTCTTCGTCCGGACCGCGGCGATCTCGGTCGAGAACACCCACAACTTCGCCGGCGGTGCCGTGCTCCCGCTGGCCGAGCTCCAGGACCTGCGCAGCTGGGCCACCGGGGTCGGCGCGAGCGTCCACCTCGACGGCGCCCGGATCTGGAACGCCCACGTGGCGACCGGCGTGCCCCTCGCGGAGTACGGCGCGGTCGCCTCGGTCCTCTCGGTCTGCCTGTCCAAGGGCCTCGGCGCCCCGGTCGGGTCGCTGATGGTCGGGTCGCGGGACGCGGTCGCCGAGGCGCGCGTGCGGCGCAAGCGGATGGGCGGCGGCATGCGCCAGGCCGGCATCCTGGCCGCCGGCGGCCTGCACGCCCTCGACCACCACGTCGAGCGGCTGGCCGAGGACCACGCCCACGCCAGGCTGCTGGCCGAGGCGTGCGGCCTCGACCCGGAGACCGTCGACACCAACATCGTGGTGGTGGAGCGCAGCGACGCGGCGGCGTTCGTGGCCGCGGCCGCGGAGCAGGGGGTGCGCGTCGCCACCGTGGGACCCACCGCGGTGCGACTGGTCACCCACCTCGACGTCTCGGACGCGGACGCGGAGGCGGCCGCGTCGGTGCTGCGGGCGATCGCCTGAGCGGTCGCTAGGCGGGGTCGCCGACCAGCGAGACCTCGCTGACGGCGGTGAAGTCGCGGGCGGCCGTGCCGTCGCCGGGCTCGGAGACCTTGACGATCCGGCACACGACCTTGCTGGTGACCTCGTCGTCCACGTCGACCATCTGCAGGTCGCGCGTCTCCTCGAAGGACTGGCGCACCTTGGTGCCGTCGTCGAAGACCCACACCACCGCCTTGACCCGGCGGTTGCCGAGGTACCAGTCGAAGTCGCGGCCCTTGGCGTCGGTCGAGGTCTTGGCGTAGCCGTTGACGAGGCCGACCTGGTGCAGCTCGGTCGGGTCCCGCAGCGTGAAGGTGAGGACCAGCCCGGTGCCGTCGCCCGGGGCGCGCCAGGCCGTGGTCGGCACCCCGTCGAGCATGTTGCTGGCGTCGTAGGAGACCTGGTCGCCGTTGACGTCCTCGTTGGGAGGGGCGGTCTCCGACGCCTTGGCCGCGGCGCGGCCGGCGACGTCGGTGCCGGCCGCGTCCGGGCTCGCCGTCGTGCCCCTCGACGGGCCGGCCCCGTCGTCGGTGGCCTGCGCGCCGCCGTCGTCGCGGACGAGGAACCACCAGCCGATCGCCACCAGCACCAGCACCAGGGCGGTGGCCAGGATCCACAGCACCGGGCTGCGCCGCTCGTCGACGTCGACGTGGTCCTCGTCGTAGCCCTGGTAGCCGGCGTACGCCGCGGGCCCACCGTCCGTCCCGTCGCCGTCGTGGTCGTCTGCGTAGTCACCTGCGTAGTCGCCGGCGTAGCCGTCGTCGTCGGAGAACGGGATCAGCGGCTCCTCGGCCGCTGCGACCGCCGTCGTGACCGGGTCGGGCGCGGCGGTGCGGAGCGGGCCGACGGGGGAGTAGCCGTCGACCTCGTCGGCGTAGAGCGGGTAGCGCGGCGGCGGAGGGGGCGCGACGGCGGCCGGTGGGGTGCGCGGGTCGGACGGACCGGGCGTGAGCCGTCGCTCGGCGGTGTCGGTCCGCCAGTCGTCGGCGCCGTGCTCAGGGGTGGCGGAGTCGACCGGCGCGCCGCAGTTGGTGCAGAAGCGGCCGACGCCGAGCTGGTGGCCGCAGCTCGCACAGCTGGTCACGGGTCACCTCCTTCTCGCTGCGGATCGTAGCGGCGGGGGCACGTCGTCGCAGGTCAGCGGGTCCGCAGGACGGACGCGGCGGTCCTCAGACGGTGAGGTGCTGGACCTCGCCCTCGACCGCTCGCTGCGGTCGCAGCTCGACGACCAGCATCGCCGTGAGCACCATCGCCCCACCCAGCAGCATCCGGCTGGTGAGGCCCTCGCCGCCGAGGAGGACCGCGAAGAAGGCGGCGAAGACGGGCTCCATGCTCATGACGATCGCGGTGCGCGTGGCCGAGAGCTGCGACTGCGCCCAGGTCTGGGCCACCAGCCCGAGGGCGCCGGCGACCATGGCCATGTAGACGACCGAGGCCCAGTCGCGGCCCGTGTCCGGGAGCACCACGCCGTCGGGTGCCGTGGCCACCAGGCAGATCGCCGCGATGACCAGCAGCTGCACCACCGACATGCCCAGTGCGTCGCGGGCGGTCGACCAGGCACCCAGGGAGACGATGTGCAGCGCGTAGAGGACCGCCGCGACGAAGGTGAGCGCCTCGCCGTAGCCGACCGAGAAGCCCTGGAGCGTGAGCACGCCCAGGCCGGCGGTGGCCAGCACGACAGCGGCCCACGTCACTGCGGAGATCGGGGTCCGCAGCAGGACGGCAGCGAGGAGCGGCGTGCAGACGACGTACATCCCCGTGATGAAGCCGGACACGCTGGCCGCGGTGTGCGCCAGCCCGGCGGTCTGCAGGATCTGCGCGACGCCGTAGATGGCGCCCACCACGACCGCCCGGCGCAGCACCTGCCCGGAGAGGGCCAGCACGGCGCGGTGCGCCACGGCGAACATCACCACCCCGGCGATGGCGAACCGCACGGCCAGGAAGTCGAGGGTCGGGACCCGCTCCAGCAGGTCCTTGATGAGGAAGAAGGTGCTGCCCCAGCCGGCGGTGGTGAGGAGGAGCGCACCGGTGGCCAGGAGCGAGCTGCGGCGGGTCGCCACTACACGAGGTAGATCGTGACCGTCGAGCCCTTGGGCAGCTCGGTCCCGGCCCCGGGGTCCATCGAGAAGACGTAGCCCAGCCCGAGGTAGCCGTCGGAGTTCTCCACCTGGACGTCGAAGCCGGCCGCCTGCAGCGTGCTGGTGGCGTCGTCGACGCCGAAGGCCACCACGTTGGGCACCTCGACCAGCTCCGGGCCGAGGGAGACCAGCAGCGTGACGGTCTGGCCGCGGTAGAGGGTGCCCTCCTTGGGGTCCTGCGAGATGACGACGCCCTCGGGCACGTCGTCGGAGTACTGCTCGGAGACGCTGACCTCGAGCCCGCGCTGCTCGAGGGCGTCCGTGGCGTCGTCGGCGCTCTGGCCGGTCCAGCTGCCGACCGGGATGGGCCGCCGGCCCTTGGAGACCACGAGGTCGACCACGGTGCCGAAGCGCAGGTTGGTGCCGGCCTTGGGGTCGGAGGCGATCACGATGCCGGTCGGGACGGTCTCGGAGAACTTCTCGGTGGCCTTGCCGAAGACCATGTTGGCGCCCTGGATGCGGTCCTGCGCCTCGTCCACGGTGATGTCGGTCAGCTTGGGCAGCTGTTGGACGGCCCGGCCCAGGGAGAGCGACACGGTGACGTCGGTGCCGTCGAGCACCCGCTCGCCGGCCCGCGGGACGGTCTTGAGGACCAGGCCCGCCTCGACCGTGTCGGAGTACTGCGCCTCGCCCATCTTCACGTCCAGGCCGGCGTCCTCGAGCTTCTGCTTGGCCGCCTCGGGCGAGAGCTGCAGGACCGCGGGCGTGGTCGTGTAGCGGGCGTAGCCGAAGTACCAGGCGCCGGTGCCGACGGCGGCCGCGACGAGCAGGGCCAGCACCAGGAGGACCGGTCCGCGGCGGCGGCGCCGCGGGCGCCGGGCGGGCCGCGACGGGGTGACCGGGGGTGGGACCGGCCTGGGTCGCTCGGTCGACGTCGTGGGGACGCGCGCCGGCTCCAGGGTCGTGGTCATCTCGCGCGGCGGCGCCAGCAGGCCGGCCATCCCGACGCTGTCCCAGGCCTCGCTGCTGGTGTCGCCGTCCTGCGGGCCCCGACGCACGATCACCTCGGCGGTGTCGGCGTGCTTGCGCGGCAGGAGGTCGTCGACCAGGTCGCGGTCGGAGCGGGCCCCGGACATGATCGCCTGGTTGACCCGGCGCAGGTGGTGCAGCAGCACTCCCGCGTCGGCCGGTCGCTGCTCCCGGTCGCGGGCGGTGGCCCGCGCCACCAGGGCGTCGAGGTAGTCGGGGATCCCGGGCGCCAGCCGGGACGGCGGCGGCACGTCCTCGTGGACGTGCTTGTAGGCGACCTGGATCGGGGTCTCGCCCTCGTGCGGCTTCTTGCCGGTGAGCAGCTCGTAGAGGATCACACCGACGGCGTACACGTCCGCGCGCGCGTCGGAGCGGCCCTCGACCACCAGCTCGGGCGCGACGTAGGAGACCGTCCCGATGAGGACGCCGGTGGCGGTGTGCTGCGTGGTGGCGCTCATGGCCTTGGCCAGCCCGAAGTCGGCCACCTTGATCCGGCCGTCGTCGGCGATGAGGACGTTCTCGGGCTTGACGTCGCGGTGGATCAGCCCCGAGCGGTGCGCGTGGGCCAGCGCCGAGACCACCGGCTCGAGGAGGGCCAGGGCACGGGCGGGGGAGAGCGGCGCCTCCTTGCCGATGGTGTCGCGCAGGGTGTGGCCCGGGATCAGCTCCATCGCGAGGAAGACGGTGCCGTCGTCGTTGCCCTGGTCGAAGACCGCCACGACGTTGGGGTGGGAGAGCCGGGCCGCGGCCCGGGCCTCGGCGACGAAGCGGGCCGCGAACTCGTCGTCGTCGCCCAGCCCCGGGTGCATGACCTTGACCGCCACCGTGCGGTCGAGCCGCAGGTCGGTGGCCTCGTAGACCGTGGCCATGCCGCCGCGGGCCACCCGCGAGCCGATGAGGTAGCGGTTGTCGAGGACCCGGCCGGCGAGGTGGTCGGTCGCTTCTTGGGCAGGGTCGCGCGGCTTGTCTGCGGCGCCCTGGGGGGCAGGCCGGTCAGACGTCACGGCGACCTCCTGCATCCGGACGGGGAAGGATCCGGATGCTCCATCGTACGGACCAGTGCTCGATATCGGCATTTACGACGCTCCGGCGAGCCGCCCGGCTCCCTCGGGCGCGCCCGCGGCGTGCGCCGGCCCACCTGCGGGTGTCAGCATGTGGTCATGACGCTCGCCGAGGCCGACCTCGCCGCCCTGGTCGACGAGTGGCTCGACTGGGACCAGGCCGCCGCACTCCTGGGGGTCACCCCCGCCAAGGTCCGCACCATGATCCGCGACCACGAGCTGGCGGCGGCGGTGTCCGAGCCGGGCACCGGGCCGCGCGTACCGGCCGCCTTCATCGACGAGACCGGCGTCCCGGTCAAGGGGCTCGGCGGGCTGCTGACCGTGCTCCACGACGGGCGGTACGACGACCGCGAGATCATCGCGTGGCTCTTCACCGACGCCGACCTCCCGGGCCGGCCGATCGACGCGCTCCGGGAGAACCGCGGCGCCGAGGTCAAGCGCCGGGCCCAGGCGATGGCGCTCTAGGCCCTCGGCGTGAGGTGGACCCGGGAGAACGTCAAGGCGGTCGCCTGGGTCTTCGGCGTCCTGGTCGTGACGCTGTTCTTCATCCGGTGGACCGTCGACCACGACGGCGAGACGATCCTCGGCGACGACGCTCCCTCGGCGACGTCGGGCGCCACGGCCGCCGCCGGGGTCCGCAGTGGTGACACCGACCCGGAGAGCGGGCTGGCCTGGATCCTGGAGGACGAGCTCCCGGTCGAGGGCCAGGCCACTTTGGCGCTGATCGACCAGGGCGGCCCGTTCCCCTACGACAAGGACGGGTCGACCTTCGGCAACTTCGAGGCGCTGCTGCCCGACCACCCGCGCGGCTACTACGCGGAGTACACCGTGCTCACGCCCGGATCTCGCGACCGCGGCGCCCGGCGGATCATCGCGGGCGACGGCGGCGAGCTGTTCTGGACCGAGGATCACTACGCGTCGTTCGAGCGCATCGCGAGGCGCGGCACGTGAGCGGCCTGGCGGGGCTGCTCGCCCACCACCACGAGCCCGGTGTGTACCGGTGGCACGCGGCCTTCCCGGCCGAGGAGGTCGCCCACGCGGTGCAGCACGCCGGGTGGCGCTTCGGGTACGTCGACGGCTGGCACCACCAGACCCGCACCGAGTTCCTGGTCGCGGTGGGGGAGGCGCTGGACTTCCCCGAGCACTACGGGCGCAACCTCGACGCCCTCAACGACTGCCTGCGAGACGTGCCGGACCGCACCGTGCTGCTCTGGGACGGCTGGGGGACCCTGGCCCGCGAGGACGCCGCCGCCTTCGCCGCCGTCCGCACGATCCTGGGTGACCACGGCGCGACGCTGACCACGCTGCTGCGCGGCGAGGGGCCTGAGCTGGACGTGCCGTCGCTGGACTGAGCCGGGGTCAGAGCACGCGGTCGGTCACGGCCGAGGCGAGGGACCGCAGGACCTCCCGCGCCTCCTCGTCGATCGCGGCGCGGTCGAGCATCGTGACCGCCCGCTCGGTGAGCTGGTCGATGACCGTCTCGACCTGGCCCCGCGCGCCGGAGGCGTCGATCACCTGCCGGAGCCGCTCGACCTCCGAGGGGGAGAGGGAGGTGCCCAACGAGCGGTCCAGCAGGGCGGCGTCCTCGGGGGCGGCCGAGTCCAGGGCCAGCGCCACCAGGACGGTGCGCTTGCCCTCGACCAGGTCGTCGCCGGCCGGCTTGCCGGTGGTGGCCGGGTCGCCGAAGACGCCGAGCAGGTCGTCGCGCAGCTGGAAGGCCTCGCCGAGCGGCAGGCCGAACGCCGTGAGCTCGGCCAGGGTGCCGGGTCCGGCACCGGCCAGCGCGGCGCCGAGGTGGAGGGGCCGCTCGATGGAGTACTTCGCGGACTTGTAGCGGAGCACGGTCATCGCGGTGTCTACGTCGGCCCGGCCCCGCGCCTGGGCCGAGACGTCGAGGAACTGGCCGGCGATCACCTCGGTGCGGCACAGGTCCAGGACCTCGTGGGCCGGGGCCACGACCGCAAGCGGGAGCCCGCAGCGCCGCAGGAGCACGTCGGACCACGTCAGCAGGAGGTCGCCGAGCAGGATCGCGGCGGACGCGCCGTACTGCTCGGGGTCGCCGCGCCAACCGGCCTCGCGGTGCTCGCGCTCGAAGGTCCGGTGGGTCGAGGGCCGGCCGCGCCGGCTGTCGGAGGCGTCCATGTAGTCGTCGTGCACCAAGGCACTCGCGTGCAGCAGCTCCAGCGCGGCGCAGGCCCGGACCACGGCGTCCTCGTCGACGGGGACGGCCACGGCGCGGTGGCCCCACCAGCAGAACGAGGCGCGGAACATCTTGCCGCCGGCCACCGAGGTGCGCGCCTCGGCCAGCAGCCGTGCGGCGTCGGGCCCCAGCGGCTCCAGCAGCGCGGCCTGGCTGTCCAGGAACGCTTCCAGGGCGCCCTGCACGCGGGTCCGGAAGCCCTCCTGGTCCCACGTCTGCGTCACGTCCGCACCCTAGGTGCACGGTGGCTGAACTGTGATCCTCGCCCCACGACCGGTCCGTGAGAATGCGGCTCCCAGCCGGGCCCGCCGCCTAGAATCGGGTCCCATGGCCACGGGACACGGACGCAGCATGCGTGAGCTCCTGAGCCGCGGTGAGCGCTCGTTCTCCTTCGAGTTCTTCCCGCCGAAGGACGAGGCGGGCGAGGCGCAGCTCTGGGCCGCCATCGAGGCGCTGGAGCCCTACCGGCCCTCCTTCGTCTCGGTGACGTACGGCGCCGGGGGCAGCACCCGCGACAAGACGGTCGGCATCACCTCGCGCATCGCGCGCGACACCTCGCTCACGCCGGTGGCCCACCTGACCTGCGTCGGGCACACCCGCGCGGAGCTGGAGCGGATCCTCGACACCTACGCCGCCGAGGGCGTCGAGCACGTGATGCTCCTGCGCGGCGACCCCAGCGACGGCCCGCGGGCGCCGTGGGAGTCGACCGAGGGCGGCCTGACCTACGCGGTGGAGCTGGTGGAGCTGGCCCGGTCGCGCGGTGACTTCCGGATCGGCGTGGCGGCCTTCCCCGAGGGTCACCCCAGCGCCGAGTCGCTCGACGCGGACGCCGACGTGCTGGTGGCCAAGGCCCGGGCCGGTGCGGAGTTCGCCGTGACCCAGATGTTCTTCAAGGCCTCGGACTACTTCGAGCTGGTCGACCGGGTCCGCGAGCGGGGCTCGGACATCCCGATCCTGCCGGGCATCATGCCGGTCCTGAACCTCAACGCCATCCGCCGGCAGGGCGAGCTCATCGGCACCGACGTCCCCGACGACCTGGTCGCCCGCATCGCCGCCCACGAGGGCGACCCGGCCGCCATGCGCGCCGAGGGCATCGCCATCGCCGCCGAGCTCTGCGAGGAACTGTTGGCCGGGGGCGCGCCGGGGCTGCACTTCTACACGCTGAACCGCTCCAAGGCCACGCTGGAGATCTTCGCCGCGCTCAACATGACGGTCTGACCGCCGCTCGTCCTGCCTGTGGACGCTCGCCGGCCGTCCGTCGTCGAGTGACGCGTACGGGTCGTCACGACCCGCGTCGCACGACCATTCCCCGTCACTCGACGGCAGACGGGGCCGGAGCGACCTGTGGATAGGTTGCGGGGGTGCGCACCCTCACCGTCACCGGGACCGGCTCCGCGGCCGCCGTCCCCGACACCGCCCTGATCCGCCTCTCCGCCGTCCACCGGGCCCGCTCGTTCGCCGAGGCCCTGGCCGGCGCGGAGTCGGCGCGTGAGGAGGTCGTGAAGGCGGCGGCCGACCTGACGGTGTCGACGGTCAACCTCTCGGTCTGGCCCACCAGCGAGCAGGGCCAGCAGCCCGGCTTCGAGGCCCGGCACACCCTCACCATCGCCACCGGTGACCTGGCGGTGGCCAACGAGCTGCTGACCCGGCTGGCCCACGAGGTGGGCAGCCGGCTCCAGGTCGAGGGCGTGGACATGACGGTGCAGGACCCCGCCGCCGCGGTCCTCGAGGCCCGGGAGGCGGCGTTCGCCGAGGCCCGCACCAAGGCCCAGCACCTCGCCACGCTCGCCGACGCGACCCTGGGGCAGGTCGAGGCGATCGCTGAAGGCGGCGCCGCCGGTCCGGGACCGGGGTTCGGGGCCATGGCCAAGATGGCCGACGTCGGCCTCCAGCCGGGGGAGACCCGGATCTCGGCCACCCTGACGGTCACCTGGTCGCTGGCCTAGCGGCCGCCCGCCGGCCCGATCACCTGGGCCACCAGAGCGGCCGAGAGGCCGACGAACGGCAGCCCGCTGCCCGGCGCGGCGTGGGCGCCGGCGGCGTACACGCCCTGGATCGGGGTGCGCGGGCCGAGCCGTTGCCGCACGGTGCCGCGGCCCTGCCAGAGCACGCCGTACGGCGAGGTCCGCCACAGGCTGACCAGGTCGCGCGGGGTGCGGTCGACGCGGGTCACCAGGTCGGCGCGCAGGTCGAGCTGGTGGCGGGCGAGGGCCTTGAGGATGTCCTCGGTCAGCGTGCCGCGGGCGTGCACGGTGTAGGTCGCGCCGCCCTCCGGCGCCCGGCCCCCGGACCGGACGACGAGCAGCGGGTCGCCGTGGACCACGACCTCGTGCGCCAGGTCGCGGACCGGGGCGGACAGGCCGACGTGGCAGACCACCGGCGGCAGGGCGGGCAGCGTGCGCTCGACGTACGGCGCGAGGGCGGGCAGCATCCGCGGGTCGACGGCGCAGACCACCGCGTCGGCGTCGACGTCACCCGCCGCCGTCGTGACCCCCACGACCCGGCCGCCGCGGACCACCAGGTCGGTGACCTCGGCGCCCAGTGCGACCGTGACCCCCCGCGTCGCCAGCCGCCGGCCGAGCGCCTCGGTCAGGAGACCCATCCCGCCGGGCACGGTCCAGGCACCGAAGCGCTGCTCGAGGTAGGCCACCAGCCCGGTCCAGGCCGGCACGTCCTTGGGGTCGTGCCCCTCGGCCACGAACGGGTGCGCGGCCACCTGCCGGAGCCGCTCGTCCTTGAACGCGCGCCGCAGCCGCTTGTGCAGCATCTCGCGGTCGTCGAACCGGACGGCCACCTCGCGCGGCACCTCGCGGGGGTCCCACGGGCTCTCGAAGTACGCGCGGCGCAGCACCTCCCAGTCCTCGGCGTAGGCGTCGACGTGGTCGACCCACTGCCGGCCCAGCCCGGGCGCCAGGCCGTCGACCGCGCGCAGCTGCGCCGCGCGGGAGTGGCCGGGCAGCCCGAGGACGCTGCCGTCCTCGAACCAGTGCTCCCGGACCAGGTCCAGAGGCTCGAGGTCCAGCTCCTTCTCGACCGGTCGACCACTCTTGCGGAAGAGGTCGCGGACCACGGCCGGCACCAGCGTCGACGTGGGGCCGGCGTCCCACTCGAAGCCGTCCGCGGCCACCGTGGAGACGGCGCCCCCCAGGGTGTCGAGCCGCTCCAGCAGGGTGACGTCGTGGCCCATCTTGGCCAGCCGGACGGCGCAGGCCAGCCCGCCGAAGCCGCCGCCGACGACGGCGACCCTCACGGGCGAGACCGCACGTCGGGGGCGGGCTCGGCGGCGCCGAGCCCGGCGTCGTAAGTGGCGTCGACGAAGGCCACCAGCGCGGCGTTGACCGGGGCCAGCCGGTGGCCCGGCACCACGGCGGTGCACGGGTCCACCTTGGCGAACAGCCCGCTCGGCGTGGCGCCGATGGAGAAGACGTTGCCGGTCTCGGTGGTCGCGCGGGTGAACGCGACGCCGTCCCAGGCGACCGGGTAGGACTCCTCGTGGTCCACGGTCCGGCCCTGGCCGACGCAGATCACCTTCCCGGTGCGGTGCGCGTCCATCTCCGGGACCAGCCCCTCGACGTCGGCCGCGGTCAGGCCGGTGTCCACGCCGGCGACCAGCGCGGCCTGGAGGAGGGTGAAGAACCGCCGGTCCACCTCGCCGACGGTGGTCGCGCCCGCGGACATCCGGGTGTTGAGCTCGGTCGGGCGGAAGCCGTCAGCGGTGAGCACGCCGTCGATCCCGAACGCTCCGCGGTAGCCGTGCTGCTGCTGGAGGTGGGCCCCGACGCGTCGGACGGCGCCACGCATCTCCTCGCGGTCGGCGGCGGGTGGGTCCCAGGTCGTGCCCAGGCCGCTGTAGGTGAAGGTGCGCGCGACGCGGTCACGCAGCACCACGATCTCCACCGGCCGGAGGGCGGCCGTCCCGTCAGGGAGCACGAAGCCGTGCACGGAGCAGGGGACCCCCTCGAGGAACGGCATCACCCGCACCCGGTCGCAGCGCGGCCGGAAGAAGGCCCGCGCCTCGGCGCGGTCGGTGTCGTCGCGAACCCACCGGACGAAGTTCCCGCCGCCGTTGAAGCCGCCCCGCGCGTCGCCGGACCACACCACTCCGAGCTCGCCGGCCAGGTCCGCGGTGGCCCGGTCGAGTGCGACGTCGTCGGCCAGGTCCACCAGGCGGTACGGCGACCGCTCGACCCCGGCGGCGTCCCAGACGTCGTCGGCCAGCGTCTTGTCCTCGAGGGCCAGGAACGAAGCGGGGCGCCCGCCCGTCACCGGCCGGCCGTCGATGGGCTCGTCGGACGTGACGAAGGGGGTCGCGAACCAGGTGCCGGCGCGCTGGGGGTCGAAGGCGTCGATCGCGGCGCGGGCCTCGTCGGGCAGGTGGTGGGTCATCCGGTCGTGGGTGCGCAGCTCGTCGGTCACCGAGGCCGCGGCGGGCGGCGCCACGGTGACGACCTCGCACTCGTCCTCGGCCGGCACCGGTCCGGCCCCGCGCGTCGTGGCCACGACCAGGACCGGGCAGCCGAGCTCGCGGAACCACCGGACCAGGGGCGTCGCCCCGGCCAGCACGTACGGCCCGACCACCACGGGTCGCCCGGCCCACAGCGTCCCGAGGCGGGCGGTGACCGCGTCCCGGACCACCGGGTCGCGGAGGTCGGTCACGGCACGGTCCCCGCGGGCGCCGTACGCCGGCCCTTCCAGCGTCGCCACCCGCGGCGGACCAGCCGCGCGACGAGGAAGAGCAGCACCAGGCCGAGCGCGAGCAGGACGGCGGCAGCGGCGGCCGCGGCCCGCGGGTGCTGGACGGCCAGGGCGACCAGGCCCAGCACGGCCACGTCCTCGAGGACGCTGAGGCCGATGTTGGTGACCGGCTCGGGCGAGGTGTTGACCGCCAGCCGGAGGCCGGCCTTGGTCAGGTGCGAGAGCAGCGCCGTGCCACCGCCGACGCCGGCCAGCAGGATCTGGTCGAGCGAGGTGTCCTCAGGGACGTTGCCCGCGAGCAGCGCCCCGATGACCGCGCCCGCCGTCGGGCGGATCAGCGTCGAGACGGCGTCCCAGGTGGAGTCGACGTAGGGGATCTTGTCCGCCACGAACTCCATCGCGTACATGAACGCCGCGATCGCCAGCACGTCCCACCGGCCCAGCACGTCCGGGACGGACCCCTGGTCGCTGACCCGGTCGGCCACCCCGAGGACCAGCACGACCAGGTAGCAGTTGACGCCGCTGGCCCAGCCGCTCGAGAACGCCAGGGGGAGGGACTCCACCCCAGGAGCCTAGTGAGCGGTTCCCTCCTGCAGCGGCAGGTCGGAGCGGAGCGCCGGGTCCTGCGCGGACATCGCCCGTGGCCGGGGACGTCCCTACTCGACGTCGATCGTCGGGGCGCCGGTCATCCGGGCCAGCTCCTCGTAGGTCGTGGAGAACACGGCCGCGGGGTGGCCAGCGGCGGCCCACACCACGTCGTACTGCTGGAGCTGGGCGTCGAGCCAGGTCGGCACCGGTGCGGGGTGCGCGATGGGCGAGACGCCGCCGATGACCTGTCCGGTGTGCTCGCGGACGAAGTCGGGCTTCGCGCGCTTGAGGGCCGGCACGCCGATGCGCTCGGCGGTCGCGTCGGTGTCCACCCGGTGCGACCCCGAGGTGAGGATCAGGACGGGCTGGCCGGCCGCGTCGAAGAGCAGGCTGTTGGCGATCGCACCGACCTCGCAGCCCAGCGCCTCGGCGGCCAGTGCGGCGGTGTGCACCGAGTCGGGCAGAATGACGATCCGGCCGGTCCCCCCGAGACGCGCGTGCGCTTCACGGAACCGCGCGATCGACGGGTGCTCGGCGGTCGGTGTGGTGGACTCGGGCTCCGGCATGGACACAGCGTAGGAACCGACGGCGAGCAGCGGGAGAGAGGCACCGATGAGTGCACCGGTGGAGGCGGAGCAGGTGGGGCTGCCGGTCCCGGTGGTCCGGGCGCGCCAGCTGCTCGCGCTGCTGGTCGTCCTGGGCGGCGTCATCACCGCCCTCATCGTGCTGCTGCAGGACCAGCTGATCCGCTCGTGGGCCGAGGGCCGTCCCGACACCCGCAAGGTGCTGCGCACCCAGGGACTGCAGGCGGTCAAGGACGGCGAGGTCCACGTGCCGGCGTTCATCCCGGTCGCGCTGGTGCTGTTCGTCGTGGTGGCGCTGCTGATCTGGGTGCTGGCGGCGTTCCTGCGTGGTGGCTACGGCTGGGCGCGCGTGGCGCTCACGGTCACCTTGTTCTTCCTCGCGGTGGGCACGATCGGCGGCCTGCGGACCGGCGCCCCGCTGACCTTCACGCTGCTCTCGGTGGCGTCGTTCCCGGTCGAGCTGGCCACGGCGTACTTCCTCTGGCACCCCGAGACCAGCGCCTACCTGCGGGGGACCGGACCGGCCTCCGAGCCGGCGGACCTCACCGCCTGACGTCTGCTCCTCGCCACCCCGGATCCCGTGCGGATCCGGGGTTGACCCGCTGTCCGTGCGGCGGTGTACCTTGGACCCGTTCGAACAGGTGTTCGAACAAGTCGAGACGAGAGGGCACCCCATGAGGCGTTACGCCGACCCCGTCGAGGTCCGCCAGGGCCCGCTCGAGACCGAGGACCACGGTGTGGAGGGTCCCCAGCAGTTCCTGTGGCGCGGTCGGCTGTGGAAGGTGCGCGCGGTGCTGGCGCACTGGGTCGAGACGGGCCCGTGGTGGCAGTCCTCGGGCGCCCGGGCCGCCATCGGCTCGGAGGAGGCGGTCGAGGCGGGCGGGGCCGTCGCGCAGCGCACCCCGCTCGGCGACCTGCTCACCGAGCGCGAGCTCTGGCGGGTCGAGGCCGGCCGCGGCCGCCTCACCCCGGACGGCGAGCCCGACGGCGGCGGGGTCTTCGACCTGGCCTTCGACTGGGCCGAAGGCCGCTGGACCCTCGTCGGCTGCACGGACTGAAGGGCGTCAGCGATGACCACGACCCCGAGCGGCCCGCGGGCCCACCACGCCCACCAGGTCAGCCTGCCCGCCACGACGCACGCCTACCTCATGCGCGCCGCCGAGTCGCTGAGCGAGGCGGTGGGCGCCACCGAGGTGACGACGCGCTACGCCTGCGCCCACGTGTCCGCCTTGCGGGCCGCGGCGGCGCTCCTGGCCGCGCGCGCCACGCCGACGCTGCCGTCGCGGCGCAAGCCGCAGAAGAACGCCTGGGTGCTGCTGGCCGAGGTCGCCCCCGAGCTGTCGGAGTGGGCCGGGTTCTTCGCCGCCGGCGCCGGCAAGCGGGCCGCGGCCGAGGCCGGCTCGAGGCGCGCGGTCAGCGAGCGGGAGGCCGACGACCTGGTCCGCGACGCCGACCGGTTCCTGGCCGTGGTCGAGCAGTCGCTCGGCCTGGTGCCGCACGCGCCGACGCTGCCCTACCTCGTCCAGCAGCCGGTGCCGGCGCCCGTCGTCCACCTCGACGCTCGCCGCGTGGGCTAGCTCGCACGCCGCGGCCCGCCCATGCCGGACCCGTTCGTCCACCTCCACGTCGCCTCGGGCTACTCCCTGCGCTACGGCGCCTCGCACCCGCACACGCTGGTCGAGCGGGCCGCCGAGCACGAGATGGACACCCTCGCCCTCACCGACCGCGACGGCACCTACGGCGCGGTGAAGTTCGCCCGCGCCTGCTACGCCGCGGGCATCCGGCCGGTGCTCGGCGTCGAGCTGGCCCACCACCCGACGCAGCCCTGGGGCGCGCCGCCGCCCTCCCCGCGCACGCCGGTCCGTGGCGGCGCCTACCGCGACCCCGTCGGGGGCGGGCCGCCGCGGGTGACGTTCCTGGCCAGCGCCGACGGGCGCGGGGGCGGCCGGGCCGGCTGGGCCGCGCTGTGCCGGCTGGTCTCGGCCACCCACCTCTCCGGGGAGCGGGGCCTGCCGGTGCTCGACCTCGGGGCGCTGGCCCAGGGGCGCCTCGGTGGCGACCTGGGCCAGCAGGTGCTCGAGCACGTCGCAGCCGGCCACCTCCTGGTGCTGCTCGGGCCCCACTCCGAGCTGGCCCGCGCGGCGACCCGGCGCCGCGACGACCTGGCCCTGGCCGCCCTGGCGCCGTGGCGAGCGCTGGTGCCGCGCACCCACCTGCAGGTCGAGCTGGTCTCCCACCGGCTGCCGGGCGGCGGCCGTGGCGGCTGGGGCCCCGGCACCACCCCGCACGCCGCCCGGCTGGCGCGGATCGCCCGGCAGGCCGGGCTCGGCACGGTGCTGAGCAACGCCGTCCGCTTCGCCGACCGCCGCGACGCGCCCACCGTCGACGTCCTCGACGCCGCCCGCCGGCTCGTCGCCCTCGACCGGCGCCACGTCGACCGCGGCAACGCCGAGGGCTTCTTGAAGTCCGGCAAGCAGATGACCGAGATCGCCGAGGACATCGCGCGGCTCTCCGGGCTCGCTGCCGACCCCGGCCGCGAGGCGCAGCGGCTGCTGGCCCACACCCGGGCCGTGGCCGACCGGTGCGCGCTCGACCCCCGCCGCGACCTCGGCCTGGGGGAGGTGCACTTCCCCGAGGTGGAGGTCGCCGCTGGGCGCGCGGCTACGAGCGGTCCGCTGCGCCTGACCCCGGGCGCGACGGAGGCCGACGGGCTGCTGCGGGCGCGCTGCGAGGGCGCGCTGGGCGACCGCTACGGGTCGGCGCCCAAGGCCGTGGTGTGGAAGCGGCTCGACGACGAGCTGGAGCTGATCCGCGGGCTCGGCTACGCGTCGTACTTCCTCACCGTCGGCGACGTGACCGACCTGATCCGCGAGATGGGCGTGCGCTGCGCCGCCCGCGGCTCCGGGGCCGGCAGCCTGGTCAACTACCTCCTCGGGGTCTCCGGGGTCGACCCCGTCCGGCACCGCCTGCTGATGGAGCGCTTCCTCTCGCCGCTGCGCGAGGCGCTGCCCGACATCGACGTCGACGTGGAGTCGGCGCGCCGGCTCGAGGTCTACGAGCGGATCCTCGACCGCTACGGCGGGGAGCGCTGCGTCTGCGTCTCGATGATGGACACCTACCGCGTCCGGCACGCCGTCCGCGACGTCGGCGCGGCGCTCGGCATGCCGCCGGGGGAGACCGACGCGATCGCCAAGGCCTTCCCGCACATCCGCGCCCGCGACGCCCGGATCGCGCTGCGCGAGCTGCCCGAGCTGCGGGCCAGCGGGCTCGACGACGTGCGGCTCGACCTGATGTTCCAGCTCGTCGAGCGCCTCGACGGGCTGCCGCGGCACGTCGCGGTCCACCCCTGCGGCGTGCTGCTCTCCGACGCCACGCTGCTCGACCGCACGCCGGTCGAGGCCAGCTTCGCCGGCTTCCCGATGAGCCAGTTCGACAAGGACGACGTGGAGGACCTCGGTCTGCTCAAGCTCGACGTCCTCGGCATCCGCATGCAGTCCTCGATGGCCCACGCGGTCAGCGAGATCCGGCGCACCGACGGTGTCGACCTCGACCTCGACGACCAGGCGCAGGTCCCGCTCGACGACCCCGCGACGTACGCGCTCATCTCCTCGGCCAAGACGCTGGGGGTCTTCCAGATCGAGTCGCCGGGCCAGCGCGAGCTGGTCGGCAAGTCCGGTCTCGACTCCTTCGAGGACGTCATCACCGACATCTCGCTGTTCCGGCCCGGTCCGGTCAAGAGCGACATGGTCACCCCCTACCTCGAGGGCAAGCAGGGCTGGCGGGCGCCGACCTACCTCCACGAGGACCTGCGGCCGATCCTGGCCGGCACCCAGGGCGTCGTGGTCTTCCACGAGCAGGTCATCGAGATCATCGCCCAGCTGACCGGCATCTCCTTCGCGGAGGCCGACGAGCGGCGCCGGGCCCTCGGCGACGTGGAGGGGATGGCCGAGACCCGCGTGTGGTTCTTCCCCCGGGCGCTGGGCCGGGGCTACCCGCTCCCCGTGGTCCAGAAGGTCTGGGAGGTGCTGGAGGCGTTCGCGTCGTTCGGCTTCTGCAAGGCCCACGCCGCGGCGTTCGCACTGCCGACGTTCCAGTCCGCGTGGCTCAAGACGCACTGGCCGGCGCACTTCCTGGCCGGGGTGCTGACCCACGACCCGGGGATGTACCCCAAGCGGCTGATCCTCGACGACGCCCGCCAGCTCGGGCTGGCCATCCTGGGCCTCGACGTCAACGCCAGCGAGAAGGCCTACGTCGTGGAGCGGGTCGGGCCCGACGCCCGGGCGGACGGCGACGGGGCGCCGCGCGACGGCATCCGCCTGGCCCTGGCCGAGGTGAAGGGGATCAACGACGGCGAGGTCGAGCGGATCGTGGCCGCTCGGCCGTTCCAGTCGCTCACCGACTTCTGGCACCGGGCCCGGGTCTCCCGGCCCATCGTGGAGCGGCTGGTGCTGGCCGGTGGCTTCGACGCGGTCTACGGCATCGACGCCCAGCTCGGGGCGCTCGACGGCGTGCACCGCCGCAACCGCGTCACCCGCCGCGACCTCCTGCTCCAGGTCGCCGAGCTCGACCGACACGCCCGCGCGCTGGAGCGCTCGGGCGGCCGTTCGCTGGCCAGCCGGGGGCTGAGCGCGCGGACCTCCCGCTCGGGCAGCCGAGCGGGCTCGGCCGCGCGGGCCACCGCCGACGACGCGGCGGCCCGCAACAGCTCCGACCCGCAGGTGCGCGAGGGCGTGGCCGCGCTGGAGCGCCACCCGCTCGGCGAGGCCGGTGTCTGGGCGCGCGCCGCGGCGCAGTCGAGGGCCACGCCACCACCGCCGCCGGTCGACTCCGTCCAGCTCACCCTCGACCTCGGCGACGCCCCGGCCGAGGGCGAGATCTCCGGGCTGCCCGAGATGTCGCCGGAGGAACGGATGAAGGCCGAGCTGGAGATCCTCGGCCTCGACGCCAGCCGGCACGTCGTCGACTCCTACGCCGCGTTCGTCGACGAGCTCGGCACGGTCCGCAGCAAGGACCTGCTCAGCCGGCGCAGCGGGTCCGAGCTGCTCGTCGCCGGCGTCAAGGTCGCCACCCAGACCCCACCCATCCGCTCCGGCCGCCGGGTCATCTTCCTGACCCTCGACGACTCCACGGGCCCGGTCGACGCGACCTTCTTCGAGGACGCCCAGGGTCCCTACGCCGCGACCGTCTTCCACTCCTGGCTGCTGGTGGTCCGCGGCGAGCTGCGCCGCACCGGCTACCGCGGGGTCTCGGTGCGGGCCACCGGCTGCTGGGAGCTGCCGGTGCTGGCGGCGCTGTGGCAGCGCGCGGGTATCGAGGCCGTGCGCGAGCAGATGGCGGTGGTCCCCGAGGGCTTCGGCGCGGTCGGGGTCGAGGCCGCCGTCGCGGGTGCGGCGGAGTCGCGGGCGTCGCGACCGGTGGTCGCGCAGCCCCCGTCGTTCGGGACCCAGGGCGAGCCGGGCGGCCACGACACCGCCGGTGGCATGGGGCGGCGCCGGGTGCTGGTGCACTCCAGCGGGTTCGCGATGTCGCCGTACTCCGACATCAAGCCGGCCGGCGAGGACACCAAGGACGTGGCGCGGAAGCTCTGGCACCGCAGCCCCGGCAGCCCGGGATGACCCCTCTAGGGTTGGGCCCATGCCCGGGACCGCCAGCGAACGCCGCGACAGCGCCCGCACCGCCGTGGTGTGGGCGGCGCTCGGCCCGGTGCTCGAGCAGCCCGGTCTCGACGTCCTCGACATCGGTGGCGGCACCGGCGGCTTCGCGGTGCGTGTGGCCGGGCTCGGCCACCGCGTCACCGTGGTCGACCCCAGCCCCGACGCACTGGCCGCACTGGCCCGCCGTGCCCGCGAGCAGGGCGTGGAGGTCAGTGGTCAGCAGGGCGACCTGGGGTCGCTGGCCGAGCTGGTCGGGCCGGACGGCGCCGACGTGGTGCTGTGCCACAAGGTCCTCGAGGTGGTCGACGACCCGGCCGCCGCGCTGGCCGCGATCCGCGAGGTGCTCCGCCCCGGAGGGCGGCTCTCGCTGCTGGTCGCCCAGCGGCACGCCGCCGTCATCGCCCGTGCCATGGCCGGGCACGTCTCCCAGGCCCTCGCCCTGCTCGACGACCCGGCCGCGACCGGGCGCACCGGCCGCCGGTTCACCGCCGACGAGCTCACCGCCCTGCTCGGCGACGCCGGCTTCGAGGTAGGCTCGGTCCACGGCATCCGGGTCTTCGCCGACCTGGTTCCGGGGGCCCTGCTCGAGCTGGAGCCCGGCACCAGCGCCGCCCTGCTCGAGCTCGAGCGCGCGGTCGCGGACCGGCCCGAGTACCTCCCGCTGGCCACGCAGCTGCACGTCATCGCGACCCGCTGACCCCACGGCAGCCCAGCCTGGGAAGCGGCCATGAGCGTGTCCACGCCGATCCTCCACGTCGACATGGACGCCTTCTACGCCTCCGTGGCCACCCGCGACCGGCCGGAGCTCCAGGACGTGCCGGTGATCGTGGGCGGCGGCTACCGCGGCGTGGTGCTCTCGGCCAACTACCTCGCCCGCTCCTACGGCGTCCGCTCCGGCATGCCCTCGGTCCGCGCCCGCAGGCTGTGCCCCCACGCCGTCCGGGTCTCCGCTGACCACGAGGTGTTCAGCACCGTCTCGGCCGCGGTGATGGAGAACTTCCGCGCGGTCACACCGCAGGTGGAGGTGGTCTCGCTCGACGAGGCGTTCCTCGACGTCCGCGGCTCCCTGCGGCGGCTCGGCCCACCGCTGGAGATCGCCGAGCGGCTGCGCGCCACGATCCACGACGAGCAGGGCATCACCTGCTCGGTCGGGGTGGCCGCCTCGATCTCGGTGGCCAAGCTGGCCAGCCGGCGGGCCAAGCCCGACGGCGTCCTGGTCGTGCCGCCCGAGGAGATCACCTCCTTCCTCCACCCCCTCGACGTGGGCGAGCTCTACGGCGTCGGTGAGAAGACCCAGGCGATGCTGCACCGGCTCGGGCTGGTCACCGTGGGCGACGTCGCCCACACCCCGCTGCGGACCTTGCGCCGCGCCGTGGGCGAGGGCCTCGGCACCCACCTCCACGAGCTGGCGTGGGGGAGCGACTCCCGCGCAGTGACCCCCGGCCGCGCGTCGGTCTTCGGCACGGGAGGCAGCGACCCCGACAAGTCGATGGGCGCGCAGGAGACCTTCGGCCGCGACATCGACGACCGGGAGGTGATCCTCCGCGAGCTGCTGGCCCTCACCACCAAGGTCACCCACCGCATGCGGGTGGCCGGTGTGGCCGGCCGGACGGTGGGCATCACGGTGCGCTTCGCCGACTTCACCACCATCACCCGCAGCCGGACCCTCGGCGAGGCGACCGACGTGACCCAGGAGATCTACGCGGCGGCGGTGCGCCTCTACGACGCGCTCGGTCTGCAGCGGGCCCGGCTGCGGCTGGTCGGCGTGAGGGTCGAGGGACTGGTGCCGCGCACCGCGGTGCAGCGCCAGGGCGTGCTCGGCGAGCGCGAGCGGGGCTGGTCAGACGCCGACCGCGCGGTCGACCGCGCGACCCGTCGCTACGGCAGCTCCGCGGTCCGCCCCGCCAGCCTGATCGACCGCGACGGAGGCGGTCCGGAGGGTCCGCGAGCAGGTGCGCACCACCCCGTCGGATAGCCGCGCGTACCCGCGGGTACTAAATCTTGTGAACACCGCTAGTGAAGCGGGGGAGCCCTGCCTACACTTGCCTCACGTTCACCGCCGCGAACCCTCGCCCGACCCCAGTGGAGGAACGGTGCCACTCTCCGAAGAGGAGCTCCGACTGCTCGAGCAGATGGAGCGCGCCCTCGTCGAGGAGGACCCGAAGTTCGCGTCCACGCTGCGGGGCACCTCGCTCCGCCGCTCGGCCCGCCGCCGGGCCATCGCAGCCGGCGTGGTCTTCGTGCTCGGCATCGGACTGCTCATGGGCGGCGTGATGAGCGGCACGGGTGCGCTCGGCTTCGCCATCGGCATCGCCGGCTTCGTGGTGATGCTCGGCTCCGCCACCGTCGCGCTGACCTCGATCCGAGGCCAGCAGCAGGCCTCCGCGCCGGTCGACCCGCGCACCGCCTCTCATCCCTCCCGGGGCTTCACCGTCATCGACGGCGGCCGCACCAACCGCCTCCGTCGCCCCCGCGCCCGCTCCGCCAGCTCCGGCTCCTTCATGGAGCGCATGGAGGAGCGCTGGCGCCGCCGCAAGGACCAGGGCGGCTTCTAGGGGTTTGGGGGGAAGCGTCCCTCCGCTCGTGGCTGTGAGGTGCGGCGCGGGAGGTGGGGCCGCCCCGACGGACGAGCCACCCCGGCGCTGGTCGCTCGCTGCGCTCGCTCGTCGCTCGCTGGCGCTCGCTCGGCGCCGGGGGGCCAGACCCATCCACCGTCCGTCGGGGCGGCCCCACCTCCCGCGCCGCACGCACCGCCCTCGCTCCGTCCTCGCCGGGTGGGTGGGGGCGTCTGCGCTCGTCAGCGCTGCGCGCTGACTCGCTCGACGCTGTCCGGGGAGGCACGTCGGTGGTTGAGGTGTGAGGCCGTCCGCGGCCGAGCCTCGAAGCCTCGCACCGTGGGGCTGGG
>CAZEPK010000014.1:0-29515 GCA_964514085.1 uncultured Nocardioides sp. | reverse complement strand
CGCCGTCGTGGTCCGCGGCGCTCGGGCGTCGGGCGCCTCGCTGGCTCCCGACCTGCCCGGCATCCGGGCCGCCGCCCGGGCCGGGGTGCCGCTGGTGGTGCGGACGCTCACGCTGCGCGCGGCGCTCCTGGTGACGACGTACGCCGTGACGGTCGGCGCCGCGGGCCCCGACCGGCCGGTCGCGCTCGCGACCCACCAGGTGGCGATCACGGTGTGGACGTTCCTGGCCTTCGTCCTCGACGCCATCGCCATCGCGGCCCAGGCCATCACCGGCCGCTACCTCGGCGCCGGTGACGTGGCGGGCACCCGGGCGGTCACGGTCCGGATGGTCCGGTGGGGCGTGGTGTCCGGCGTGGCCTGCGGGCTCCTGCTCGCCGCCGCCTCACCGTTCCTCGGCCCGCTCTTCAGCAGCGACCCCGAGGTGCACCACCTGCTCGTGCCCGTGCTCCTGGTCGCGGCGCTCGGGCAGCCGGTCGCCGGGGTCGTGTTCGTGCTCGACGGCGTGCTGATCGGGGCCGGCGACGGCCGCTACCTGGCCCGCGCCGGGCTGGTGGTGCTCGTGGTCTACGCACCGGCCGCCCTGGCCGTCGCCTACCTCGGTGGCGGGCTGGTCGCGGTGTGGGTGGCGTTCGCCGCGGTGTTCATGGGCGCGCGCTTCCTGGTGCTCACCCGCCGCGCCCGGGGCGAGGCCTGGATGGTGACCGGGATCTCGTGACGAGGCCCACGCCCTCGACGCTTGGATCGATCCAAAGCGTCGGGCACCATGGAGGCATGACCACCCTGAAGCGCCTCGTCCGCCGCTTCGACGCCTACACGCTCGAAGCCTTCACCCCCTCGCACCTGCGCCGCACGCGCTGAGCGACCGACCACACGCCCGACCACACGCCAAAGGCCCCGAGCTGCTGCTCGGGGCCTTCGCCGTGCTGCCGGCTCGTCGTGGACGAGCCTGGTGGTGCGCGAGGGGGGATTTGAACCCCCACGCCCTTTCGGACACTGGCACCTGAAGCCAGCGCGTCTGCCGTTCCGCCACTCGCGCGTGGAGCGGAGCAAGGTTAGCCCAGGCAGGAGAGGCCGGCCAAAACGCACAGAACCCGTCCTCCGGCCGATCCGGGCAGAACAGAACGGCGGCCCGCGGCGTCCACGGAGGTGAGCGGGTACCCCGATACAGTCGTGGGCGCGCAAGGCCAGGGGCCGGAAGGAGGCGACGTGGGCGGGCTGCAACGGTTCGAGCAGCGGCTGGAGAACATGATCTCCGGCGCGTTCGCGCGCGCCTTCCGCAGCGCCGTGCAGCCGGTGGAGATCGCCGCGGCGCTCCAGCGCGAGTGCGACAACAACGCGCAGATCCTCAGCCGCGAGCGGCGGATGGTCCCCAACGACTTCCACGTCGAGCTGAGCCCCGTCGACCTCGACCGGCTCGCGCCCTACGACAGCGCGCTGGCCGACGAGCTCACCCACCAGGTCCAGGACCACGCCGACGTGCAGGGCTACGTCTTCCCCGGGCCCATCGCCATCGAGTTCGAAAAGGCCGAGGACCTCACCACCGGCCGGTTCCGGATCCGCAGCAAGGCCGCCGCCCGGGTGCAGAGCAACGCCACCCACACCCAGGTGCGCCGGGCACGGGCGGTGCTCGAGATCAACAAGACCCGCCACCCGCTCCAGCCGCCGGGACTCGTCGTGGGTCGCGGCACCGAGGCCGACGTCCGCATCAACGACCCGGGCGTCAGCCGCCGCCACATCGAGTTCGACGTGCGCACCGACGTACGCGGCGGCAAGGACGACCTGCGCATCGAGGTCCGCGACCTCGGCTCGACCAACGGGATGCTCATCGACGGCCACAAGGTGACCAAGGCCGGCGTGCGCGACGGCAGCCAGGTCCGGATCGGCAACACCACCATGACCGTGCGAATCCTCGAGGACGACCTCGACGGCGGCGCCGACGGACAGGCGTTCGGTGTCTGAGCTCACCCTGTTCCTGATCAGGATCGCCTTCCTGGCCATCCTGTGGATCTTCGTCCTCTCCGCCATCTCGGTGATCCGCTCCGACATGTTCGGCGCGCGGGTGCCCGAGGCCGCGCGCGGCGTGGAGCCGCGCCGGGAGAAGAAGGGCAGCAAGCCGCCGCCCAAGCGCCGCGGCAGCCCCAGCCACGTCATCGTCACCGAGGGCAGCAACGTCGGCGCCCGCGCCGAGCTCGAGCAGGCGCCGATCCTCATCGGCCGCGGCAGCGACGCCGGCATCCGCCTCGACGACGACTACGTCTCCACCCGCCACGCGCGCATCGCCGCCTCCGGCGACCAGTGGTTCGTCGAGGACCTCGGCTCCACCAACGGCACCTACATCGGCACGGTCCGGATCACCCAGCCCACCACCCTCACCCTCGGCACCCAGGTCCGCATCGGCAAGACGATCCTCGAGCTCAGGAAATGAGACTCGACTTCGCGGCCATCTCGGACGTCGGTCGGGTCCGCAAGGACAACCAGGACTCCGGGTACGCCGGACCGCACCTCATCGCGGTCTGCGACGGGGTGGGCGGTGCGGCCCGCGGCGACATCGCCTCCAGCACCGCGATCGCCCAGCTGCGCAAGCTGGAGGACAACCCGCCCGGCGAGGGGACCACGGAGACCGACCTGCTCGGCCTGGCCAGCAACGCGCTGCACCGCGCCCACGACCGGATCGCCGAGCTGGTCGACCAGGACCCGGCGCTCGACGGCACCAGCACCACGGCCACCATCGCGCTCTTCGACGGCGACCGGGTGGCGATGGGCCACGTCGGCGACAGCCGCGCGTACCTGTTCCGCGGCGGCGAGCTGCGCCAGGTGACCAAGGACCACACGTTCGTCCAGACGCTCATCGACGAGGGCCGGATCACCGAGGCCGAGGCCCGGGTCCACCCCCACAAGAACCTCATCCTCCGCGCCATCGACGGCATCCACGACCTCGAGCCGGACCTGTTCATCCTCGAGCTCCAGCTGGGCGACCGGCTCCTGCTGTGCAGCGACGGCACCGGCGTGCTGGAGAACGGCCGCCTGGCCGACATCCTGTCCAGCGGCTCGGCCGACTACGCCGCGGTGGAGCTGGTGCGGGCCAGCCTGGAGGGCGGGAGCTCCGACAACGTCACCTGCCTGGTGGCCGACGTGGTGGAGGGCAGCCCCGAGGAGCCGGGGCACGCGCCGCTGCTGGTGGGTGCGGCCGCCGAGATGCGCGGCCGGCGCACCCGCCCGGCCAAGGGCGCCGCCCGGTCGACCAGCCTGTTCCGCGGCCACCGCGCGGGCGACACCGGTGAGCTCGAGCCCGTCCGCGCCGAGATCCCCTCGGAGGTCGGCTTCGCGATCCACAACGACCCGGTCGCCGATGCGGAGGCCGTCCGCTACGCGCCGCTGGCGCCCAGCCGCTTCAGCTGGCTGAGCCGGCTGCTGGCCCTGGCCGTCGTCGTCGGCGTGCTGTGGATCGTGGCGGCCGCGGCCTGGTCGTGGAGCCAGGAGCAGTACTTCGTGGGCGACCAGGACGGTGGGGTCGTCATCTACCGCGGCATCGACGCCTCCCTGCCGGGCATCGACCTCTCCCACCCCTACGAGACCAGCAACGTCACCCTCGACCGGCTCTGCGAGTTCCAGGCCGACAAGGTCCGCGAGGGCATCAGCGCCACCAGCCTGCAGGACGCACGCGACACGGTCGACAACCTGGCCGCCAAGATGACCGTCGACGAGGCGGACTGCTGATGGCGCAGGCAGGCTTCGTGATGGACTTCGTGCACCGGCGCCGCCGGGGCGCGGAGCTGTTCCTGCTCGTCCTGGCGCTGGCCGTCGGCATCGGCGCGTACGCCGCGGTCGGCGTCGGCGTGCAGGGCGAGGTGCCCGCCGACATCGTGGGCTACGGCGCCGGCCTGGCGGCGCTGGCGATCGGGGCGCACATCGTGGTGCGGCTCGTGGCGCCGTACGCCGATCCGGTGCTGCTCCCGGTCGTCGTCGCGCTCAGCGGACTCGGGCTGGCGGTGATCCACCGGCTCGACCTCGCCTACGAGGAGGCCGGCAAGGCGAGCCACACCTTCGCGCGCCAGCAGCTGACGTGGATGACCCTCGGCGTGGTGCTGTTCGTGGTGACGCTCGTGGTGCTGCGCGACCACCGGGTGCTCACCCGCTTCACCTACACCAGCGGGCTCGCTGCGATCGTGCTGCTGCTCCTGCCCATCGTCCCGGGCGTCGGCAAGACCATCAACGGCGCCAAGATCTGGATCGGCGTCGGACCGTTCAGCTTCCAGCCCGGTGAAGTGGCCAAGGTGCTGCTCGTCGTCGCGTTCGCGGGCTACCTCGTGCTGCACCGCGACGCGCTGGCGCTGGCCGGGCGGCGGGTCGCCGGGCTCGACCTCCCGCGCGGACGTGACCTCGGGCCGATCCTCGCGATGTGGCTGGTCAGCCTGGGCGTCCTGGTCTTCCAGCGCGACCTCGGCTCCAGCCTGCTGTTCTTCGGCCTCTTCCTGGTGATGCTCTACGTCGCCACCGAGCGCGCCGGCTGGCTGGTGGTCGGCGTGCTGCTGTTCGTCGGTGGGGCTGCCGGCTCCTACCAGTTCCTCGGCCACGTCCAGAACCGCGTCAACATCTGGCTCGACCCGATGGGCTACTACGACAAGACGCCCGGCAGCTTCCAGCTGGTCGAGGGGCTGTTCGGGATGGCCTGGGGCGGGCTCATCGGCCGCGGCTTCGGCGGCGGCAGCCCGGACCGGGTGCCCTACGCCAACTCTGACTTCATCATCTCCTCCATCGGCGAGGAGCTCGGGCTGACCGGGGTCATCGCCGTCGTGCTCTGCTACGGCCTGATCGTCGAGCGCGCGCTCCGCATGGCCCTCATCTGCCGCGACGGCTTCGGCAAGCTGCTGGCCACGGGACTGGCGGCGGTGTTCGCGCTGCAGGTCTTCGTGGTCATCGGCGGGGTCACCCGGCTGATCCCGCTGACCGGCCTGACCACGCCGTTCCTGTCCTACGGCGGCTCCTCGCTGGTGGCCAACTGGGTGATCGCCGCCCTGCTGCTGCGCGTCTCCGACCAGGCCCGCCGCCCGGTGCCCGACCTCACCCCGGTCGACGACGGCGCCGACGAGCAGGCCACCCAGATCGTGAAGATCGGCACGGAGGTGCGGCCGTGAACAAGCCGATCCGCACCATCTCCATCTTCTGCCTGCTGCTCTTCGTGGCGCTGATGGTCAACGCGACGTGGCTGCAGTACTGGGAGGCCGTCTCCTACGACAAGGACGCGCTCAACCGCCGGGTCATCGAGGCGGCCTACTCCCAGGAGCGCGGCGCGATCCTGGTCGGCGGCAAGCCGATCGCGGAGAGCGAGCCCTCGGACGACCAGTACGACTTCCTGCGCACCTACCCCGAGCCGTTCAAGTACGCCCACGAGACCGGCTACTTCTCCTTCTACGACCAGACCGGCATCGAGCGGAGCCAGAACGACGTCCTCTCCGGCGACGACGACGCGCTGTTCGTCAACAAGCTGGTCGACCTGCTCTCCAACAAGTCCGGCAAGGGCGGCAACGTCCAGCTGACCCTGGACCGCGACGCCCAGGACGCGGCGTACGACGCGCTGTCGGCACTGCCCGTCGACCCCGAGTCGGGCGTGGTGCAGGCCTCGCTCGTGGCCATCGAGCCGTCCACCGGCCGCATCCTGGCCATGGCCTCGCTGCCCAGCTACGACACCAACAAGCTGGCCAGCCACGACTTCGACGCGGTGCAGTCGGACTACGACCGGCTCCAGGGCGACAAGAACGAGCCGCTGCTCAACCGGGCCATCCAGACCACGCTGCCGCCCGGCTCGACCTTCAAGCTCGTCACCGCGGCGGCGGCGATCGAGAGCGGCAAGTACTCCTACGACAGCGAGGTGCCCGGCGGCACGACCTACCAGCTGCCGCAGACCTCCGGCAGCTCCGGCGAGATCGACAACGAGGGCCGCAGCTGCGGCACCGACAAGATCCCGTTCAGCCAGGCCATGGAGTTCTCCTGCAACACCACCTTCGCCCAGCTCGGCGTGGAGCTCGGCGGGAAGGCGCTGCGCGAGCAGGCGGACAAGTTCGGCTTCGACGACCACTACCTCGACGACATCGCCCCGCAGGCCATCTCCACCTTCCCCGAGGACGCCACCGACCCGGAGGCCGGGCAGTCCGCCATCGGCCAGTTCGAGGTCCGCGCCACGCCGCTGCAGATGGCCATGGTGGCGGCCGGGATCGCCAACCAGGGCGTGGTGATGAAGCCCTACCTGGTCGACTCGATCCAGTCGCCGGAGCTCGAGACCCTCAAGCAGGCCGAGCCCGAGGAGTACAGCCAGGCGATCAGCGCGGAGACCGCCGACCAGGTCACCCAGCTGATGGTCGACACGGTCAACTCCGGCACCGCCGAGCCGGGCGCCATCCCCGGCTTCCAGGTCGCCGGCAAGACCGGCACCGCCCAGAGCGGGATCCCGGACGTGCCGCCGTACGCGTGGTTCGTGTCGTTCGCGCCGGCCCAGGACCCCGAGGTGGCCGTGGCCGTGGTGATCCAGAAGGCGGGCATCGACCGCGGCGAGATCGCCGGCGGCACCTACGGCGGACCGATCGCGAAGGCTGTGATGGAGGCGGTGATCAAGTGACCGAGACCCCTGACTCCACGGGCACCGAGAGGTTCGTGGACGACCAGCACCGCTACCGGCTGGAATCGCGCATCGCGACCGGCGGCATGGGCGAGGTCTGGCGCGCCACCGACACCTCGCTGGGCCGCCCCGTGGCAGTGAAGGTGCTCAAGAGCGAGTACGCCGACGACCCGCTGTTCCGCTCCCGCTTCGAGGTCGAGGCGCGGCACGCCGCGTCGCTGCACCACCCCGGCGTCGCCTCGGTCTACGACGTCGGGCAGTCCGCGCTGCTCGGTGCGGCCGACGGCTCCGCGGTCCCCCGGCCCTTCCTGGTCATGGAGCTGGTCGACGGGCAGCCGCTGTCCGCGCTGCTGCGGGGCGGGCAGCCGCTGGACCCGGCCGTGGTGTCGGACCTGATGGCGCAGGCCGCGGACGCGATCGGCGCCGCCCACCACGCCGGGATCGTGCACCGTGACGTCAAGCCCGCCAACCTCCTGGTCACGCCCGAGCGGCAGGTCAAGATCACCGACTTCGGCATCGCCCGGGCCTCGGACGGCCTGGGCCTGACCGGCACCGGCCAGGTGATGGGCACCCCGCAGTACCTCTCCCCCGAGCAGGCCCGCGGCGCGACCGCCACGCCGGCCTCGGACGTCTACGCCCTCGGCGTGGTGGCCTTCGAGTGTCTGGCCGGGCACCGGCCCTTCGACGCCGAGTCGCCGGTCGCCACCGCGCTGGCCCACCTCAACGACCCGGTGCCGGCCCTGCCCCGCTCGGTGCCGGCCGACCTGGCCGCCGTCGTCCGGCGCGCTCTGTCGAAGGACCCCGCGGAGCGCTACGCCGACGGCGACGCCTTCGCGGCGGCGCTGCGCCACCCCGCCCTCGCGGGTCCCCCGCCCTCCGACGACCACACCCAGGTGCTGGCGCCGACGGCCGCCGTGCCGGCGCCGGTGCCCGCGCCGGTGCCGGCGGCCCCGCCCGACCCGCTGGCCGACCCCGGCTACGACGACGGCAGGGACGACGGGCGCCGCAGCAGCCCGTGGCTCATCGCGCTGCTGGTGCTCGCCCTGGTGGCGGCCACGGTCCTGGTGGTGGCCCTGGTGGTCAACGCCAGGAACGACGACGACCCGGTGTCGGACGGCGGTGCGAGGCGGAGGCCCTCGCCCACCACATCCGCACCGACGACCGAGGACACCCCGAGCGAGCAGTCGAGCTCGGCCCCGGCGGAGGTGACGCTCGACGAGGGCGACTACCTCGGCCGCAGCGTGGACGCCGTGGCGCAGGAGCTGCGGGCCAAGGGCCTCGAGGTGGACACCCAGCCGGTGGCCAACCCCGACGGCAAGGAGGCCGACACGGTGGCCTCGGTGAGCCCGACCAGCGGCCTGGTCGAGGGCGACACGGTCACCGTCGAGTACTACCGCGAGGCCGAGCCCACCTCGGAGCCGCCGACGACCGAGGCCACGACGGAGCCGCCGCCCTCCGAGACCGCGAGCCCGTCGGCGAGCGGCTCGCCGTCCGCGTCCGCGTCTGCGTCCGCCTCGCCGGCGCAGAGCACCCCGTCCCCCACGGCGTCCTCCGGGGCGTCCCCCACGGCGTCCGCGGCCGGATCGCGAGGAGCACGATGAGCGAGACACCCCCCGGCCCGCCTCCGCCTCCGCACGAGCCCCCGACGCCGCCCACGCAGCCCCCCACGCCGCCGACCCCGCCCACGGGTGCCCTGGTCGGCGGGCGCTACGAGCTCGGCGAGCTGCTGGGCCGCGGCGGCATGGCCGAGGTGCGCAAGGGCCACGACGGCCGGCTGGGCCGGGTGGTGGCCATCAAGCGCCTGCGCACCGACCTGGCCAGCGACGCGACGTTCCAGGCCCGCTTCCGCCGCGAGGCGCAGAGCGCGGCCTCGCTCAACCACCCGGCGATCGTGGCGGTCTACGACACCGGCGAGGAGCCGGCCTCCGACGGCAGCGGGGTGAACCAGCCCTACATCGTGATGGAGTTCGTGGCCGGCCGGACCCTGCGCGACATCCTGCGCGACGGCCGCAAGATCCTGCCCGAGCGCGCCCTGGAGATCACCAGCGGCGTGCTGTCCGCGCTCGACTACAGCCACCGGGCCGGGATCATCCACCGCGACATCAAGCCCGGCAACGTGATGCTCACCCCGAGCGGCGACGTGAAGGTCATGGACTTCGGCATCGCCCGGGCGATGAGCGACTCCAACACCATGACGCAGACCGCAGCGGTCGTGGGGACGGCGCAGTACCTCTCCCCCGAGCAGGCCCGCGGCGAGACCGTCGACTCGCGCTCGGACGTCTACTCCGCCGGGTGCCTGCTCTACGAGCTGCTCACCGGCCGCCCGCCGTTCGTCGGCGACAGCCCGGTGGCCGTGGCCTACCAGCACGTGCGGGAGCCGGCGCAGCCCCCGTCCGACCACGACACCGACCTGCCGCCCGCGGTCGACGCGATCGTGATGAAGGCGCTGGCCAAGCGGCTCGAGGACCGCTACCAGTCGGCCGCCGCCATGCGCAGCGACATCGAGCGCTACCTGGCCGGTCGGCCGGTCCAGGCGCCGGTGCCGGCGGCGGCGCCCGCGCCGCCCGTGGTCCCGCCGGTCGCCGACACCAGCACCACCCTGCGGGCGCCCGTCCCGCCCCGCGAGGACTACGACGAGCGCGACGACTACGAGCGCCGCGGTCCCCGCGCGCTGGTGCTGGTGCTGCTCGGGCTGCTGGTCCTGGCCCTGGCCGGCGGCGCCTGGCTGGCCCTCGGGAGCGACCTGTTCGAGTCCGCGCCCGAGCAGGTGCAGGTGCCGAACCTCATCGGCATGACCGAGGACCAGGCCCGCGACGCGATCGGTGACGCGGGGCTCTCCGTGGACGAGCCGCCGGACTTCACGCCCGACGAGGACTCCCCCAGCGGGCAGGTGCTCGACCAGGACCCGAACCGAGACCAGTACGTCGACCCCGGGGCGGCGATCCACCTCACGATCTCGTCCGGGCTGCCGCAGGTCGACGTCCCGTTCCTGGTGGGCGCCACCCAGGACGAGGCCCGCAACCGGCTGCGCACCGCCAAGCTGACGCCGGAGTTCAAGAGCGTGGAGTCCGACGAGCCGCAGGGGCAGGTGCTCGAGACCAGCCCCGAGGCCGGGCAGACCGTGGACCAGGCCAGCACGGTCACGGTGACGATCAGCAAGGGACCGCACGAGGTGCCGGACGTGGTCGGCCTGAACCGGTCGGACGCGATCAAGCAGCTCGTCGACGCCGGCTTCACCTACTCCTTCCGCGGCGACGACCGGTCCACCGAGCCGCGGGGCACGGTCACCGACCAGCTCCCCGCGGGCGGCGAGGGCAACACCCAGCCCCAGGGCACCGAGATCGTGCTGTTCGTCTCCACCTACGAGCCGCCGCCCCCGCCGCCGACGGACACCCCGACGGCGACCCCGACGGACCTGCCCACGGAGGCGCCTCCCCCGACCCCGCGGACGAGCGGGCTCGCTCCTAGCGCGAGTCCGCGGAGTCCGCTCCCTGCGACCCGGGACCGATAGGCGTGGCGTAGGAGAGGTCCAGCAGCCCGTCGTAGGCCGGCGCGGTGAGCTCGTCCTCGATGTCGAGGTCCCACCCCACGTCGATGGCCGGGTCGTCGGCCTGCTCGCGGTAGACCTGCAGGTAGTCGTCGTCGGAGATGGCGCTGGTCAGCGCGCCCACGTCGCCGACGGCCTCGATCACGTAGGGCTGGGGGTAGGGCACGCCCTGGATCACCACCGAGTTGCCCTCGCACTTGATGCCGGTGGTGCTGACCACGCGCTGGCCCTGCAGGACCACGGCGCGGGCACCGCCCTCCCACATCGCGTTGACCACGGCCTGGATGTCCTGCTGGTGCACGACGAGGAGGTTCTTGTCGCCGGTGGCCCCGTCGACCACCTCCTCGGGCGCGTCCGAGAGCGTGACCACGACGCCCGGGCCGCGGCGGCGGGTGAGACCGGCCGGCTCCTCGAGCCGCTCCACCTGGTCCTGGAGTCGCTGCACGTCGTCGTCGTCGACCCGGCCGGTCAGCTCGCTGACCTGCTGGTTCAGCGCGGCCACCCGGGCCTGGAGGTCGGCGGCGCGGTCGGCCTCGTTGTCGGTGAGCGAGGCCAGGTCGTCGTACCGCCCCGGCCGCAGGTCGGTGCCGTCGCTGGACTGGGCGCTGACCACGAACAGGCCACCGCTCACCAGCGCCACCGCCAGCGTGCCCACGGGCCAGCCGGCCCAGCGGCGGCGGCGAGGCGCCGGTTCGGGCAGATCGGTCACGTTGACTAAGGTAGCCGCGTGTCGAGGATGAAGGCCCGTGACCCGTTGTCAGCCCTGGATCCCGACCGGGGGCCGGTGGTCACCCCCCGGGCGGTGCTGGCGCTGGTCCTGGTCGTGGTCGGGATCGCCTGGATCGTCTACTACTACGTCGGCGTCCGCCCCGGTCCCGACGACCTGGACCCGAAGACCTTCAAGCCCGTCTACAGCGGCATCGACTTCTTCGGCGACCTGAAGAAGTGGAACTACGTCATCGGCTTCGGCGCCTTCATGCTGGGCCTGGTGGTCGCCGCCCACCCCTCGACCCCGCTCGGCCGCGGCCGCGGCGTCGTCGTGGGCATGCTCGGCTGCTTCCTGGTCGGCCTGCTGTGGATCTGCACCTACTACGTCTTCAGCAACAACCTCACCGACGTGCCGGTCTTCAACGACCTCGGCCAGTACAACCTCATGGTGGGCATCGCCTTCATGGCGGTCGGCTTCACCTACGCGACCCGCTGGGAGTAGGCCCCTCCCGGAAGCCTCCACAGGCGTCACACACGTAGCCCCCGTCGACCTCGCGGTCGGCGGGGGTTGCGTCGTTCGTCGTCGAGTGACGGGGAACGGTCGTGGAACCGGCCCCGCGGCAGCCACCAGCCGTCACTCGACGGACGACGGGGGCATTTCCACACGTGTGCACAAACCTGTGGAGAACTACACCGCTGTCATTCAGCCCAAGAGGGGCGGGATGGTGGCCAGGCGGACGGCGATCGCCAGCGCCACGACGGCGGCCACCCCGACCAGGCCGGCCACCTGGATCGTCGTACGACGGGGCCCGCGGGGCGCGTAGAAGAGGATCCCGCCGATGGCCACGCCGCCCACGAAGCCACCGACGTGGCCCTCCCAGGAGATGGAGTTGATGAAGACGAAGGTGATGACGAAGTTGATGCCGATCCAGGTCAGCATCCCGCGGACGTCGCCGCGCACCTTGATGGCCATGACCAGCAGCGCGCCCATGAGCCCGAAGATCGCTCCGGAGGCGCCGAGGGCGCCGCGGTCACCCCAGAAGACGAGGGCCGACCCGGCCAGGCCGGAGAGGAAGTACAGGGCGAGGAAGCGCGACCGTCCGATGGCCAGCTCGAGCTGGGGGCCGAGCACCCAGAGCGCGAACATGTTGAAGCCGACGTGCCAGAGCTGCACGTGGGTGAACATCGAGGTGACCAGCTGCCAGTAGGCACCGTCGGCCACCCCCGGGTGCAGGGTGGCACCGCTGGGGCAGGACAGCCCGCTGGCCTCGCTGAACTGGCCGAGGCCCTGGCAGTAGCCACGAGGCACCAGCGCCAGCCAGTCGACCAGCTGGCTGGTGCTCCCGCCGGTCACCACGATCGCGATCCACACGGCCGCGTTGAGCGCGATCAGCACCGCCGAGGTGATGGAGGCGTCGGTCGGGCGCAGGCCGCCGTACGCCGTGCGTCCGGCCCGGGTGGTCTTCGCACCCTCCTTGACGCACTCCGGGCACTGGAAGCCCACCGCGGCCGGCCGCATGCAGTCGGGGCAGATGTAGCGCTCGCACCGCTGGCAGCGGATGTGCGACTCCCGGTCGGGGTGCCGGTAGCACGTGGGCACCCCGACGTCGGAGGACTGCGGGACCTGGTCGGTCACGGGAGGTCGGCGACCTCAGCCGCCGACGATCTCGACGCTCTCGACCACCACGGGGTCGACGGGGCGGTCGCCCGGGCCCGTCGGGACCTTGCCGAGGGCGTCGACCACGTCGCGCGAGGCCTGGTCGGCCACCTCGCCGAAGATCGTGTGCTTGCGGTTGAGCCAGGGGGTCTCGGTGGTGGTGATGAAGAACTGCGAGCCGTTGGTGCCGGGGCCGGCGTTGGCCATGGCCAGGAGGTAGGGCTTGTTGAAGGCGAGCTCGGGGTGGAACTCGTCCTCGAACTGGTAGCCCGGGCCGCCGGTGCCGGTGCCGAGCGGGCAGCCGCCCTGGATCATGAAGTTGTCGATGATCCGGTGGAAGGTGAGCCCGTCGTAGAAGGGGCCGCTGCGGCCGTTGGGGGTGGAGTAGTCCTTCTCCCCCTTCGCGAGGCCGACGAAGTTCGCGACCGTCTTGGGCGCGTGGTTCGGGAACAGGTCGATCGTGATGTCGCCGCGGTTGGTGTGGAAGATGGCCTGCTGCTCTGCCATGACTGCCTTTCAGGCTCTGGGTGAGGGGGGTCCTGCGCTCGGGAGGTCGCGTCCGGCGTCCGAGTGGGTACCTTGCGGCCGGACCGCTCCGCGTGCCGACGATCCTCGCACGGCTCGCAAGCGGGACCGCACTGGCCGCCCCTTGCCCGGGCGCGGTTGAATGGCCGACAGAGGCACGGCACGTCCCGCGACACTGGTGAAAGAGGAACTGATGGCATTCCGGAAGAAGAAGTCCCTGATCGACCAGGCGGCGGACTACATCGACCAGGTCCGCCCGCAGGTGGAGTCGGCCGTCGCGTCGGCGCTCGACGCAGCCGAGGACTTCTACGAGAAGACCGCCCGGCCGGCGCTCCTCGACGCTAAGGACAAGGCGGGTCCGGCCCTGGCCGACGCCCGCGACAAGGCTGCCCCCTACGTGGCCGAGGCGCGTGAGCGCGCGACCGCCGCCCTGGCCGACGCGCGGGAGCAGGCCGCTCCCGTCGTCGCCTCCAGCGCGGCCCGCGCCAGCGAGCTGGCCGCCCAGGCCAAGGAGGCCGCCGACGCGCAGGTCGCCCAGCTGCGGGGCCAGCCCCAGAAGAAGAAGGGCGGCAAGCTCAAGAAGGTCGCCCTCTTCGCGGCCCTGGCCGGGGCCGTGGGCTTCGTGGCCAAGAAGCTCCAGGGCGGTGGCCAGAGCGACAACTGGCAGTCCTCCTACGTGCCGACGCCCGCTCCCGCGGCCACCCCGACGCCGACCCCGTCGACCTCGGGCCCGACCTCGACCGCGAACGACGAGGGTGCGGCCGGTCCCGACGAGGCCCTCTCCGACGCGGCCGACGAGCCTCGCCCGGTGACGACCCCCGACGACCCGGCCGAGGTCGTGGACCTCGAGACCGCCGTCGAGGACACGACCGACAAGCCGTAGTCCCTAGCGGTTCTCCTCGATCCAGGCGTCGATCCGCTCCCACCAGCCGAACAGCCAGTCGATCCGGCCCTCCCGGTCCGACGGGATGTCGGCGCGCGGCACCCGCCACCACCGCATCACGATCTGCTTGTCCATCGGGAGCTCGCGCCACAGGTCCCCGACGGTGAGCAGGTGGTCGAGGCCGGTGTGGGCGACCAGGACGACATCGGCCTCGGGCGCGGCGTCGAGGGCGGCCAGGAAGCCGCCGGGCCGCGGCGCCAGCACGTTGGTCATCGCCTCGGCCCGCTGCGCCATCCGCTCCAGCCCGAGCCGGCGCAGCCGGGTGATGGCCCGGTCCCGTCGGGCCTCGGTGAAGTTGCCGCCCTCGGGGAAGATGACGAACGCGTCGTCCTCGTCGAGGTCGGTGGCCAGCACCCGGATCTGCGACTCGAGGTCCTCGCCCTCGGCCGGGTTGGGCGAGATGAACCTGGCCGGGATCCGGTGCAGGAGCACGTCGATGGCCGGGTCCCACTGCAGCGTGTCCTTGAGGACCACGCGCGGCTCGCGGTCGTACCAGTACATGAGGGCGTGCACCAGGGTGAAGGAGTCGCCCGGCCCGGCGTGCCGGCAGCAGACCAGCAGCGGATGCCCGGGGTAGGCGTCGGGAGCCGGTCCCTCGGTGACCACGTCGAGCCGGAGCACCCGCTTCGCCTCGCGGAAGAGCACCCACATGACGCCCTGCACCAGGTCGTAGTGCAGGCCCTGCCAGTACGGCGCGCGCACCCGGCGACTGCCGCCCGCCGCCAGCCAGTAGCCGAACATCACCACGAGCAGCAGCGAGTCGATGGTGGCGTAGAGGACCACGATCCACAGCAGCCGCAGCGCCCGCCAGCGCCCGGGCAGGACCGGTGAGAGGGCGGCGGCGGCCAGCAGCCACAGCGGCAGCAGCACCCACAGCAGCGTCGTGACCCCCAGCACCACGGCGGTCATCACGACCCGCCGCAGGCGGTGCTTCACAGGTGGCCGTCGAGGTAGTCCCGCGCCGCGTCGTACGTCGCGTCGATGCGCTCCTGGATCCCCGCGAAGTCGCGGGTGCCGAGCAGGCTGTCGTCCTTGGCCGAGCTGCCCCGGACGGGCAGCACGTGGCACTCGACCTCGTCGGGCAGCTCGGCGAGCTCGCGCACGAAGCGGTGCCGGCGGGCGATCTCGAAGGAGACCCGCGCGACCTCCCAGGGCCGCTTGGGGGCCTTGAGCGGGCGGTCCAGCCGGCCCACCTGGAGGACGAAGACCCGGGTGGCGCCCAGGCCCACGGCCCGGCCGAGCGGGACCGAGTTGACGATGCCGCCGTCGAGGTAGTGCTCCTCCCCCACCTTGGCCGGCGGCAGCAGGCCGGGCACGGCGGCGCTGGCCACCACGGCGTCGACCACCCGCCCGCTGGTGAACCAGTGCTCGGCCGAGCGCTCGATGCTGGCCGCGCAGACCTGGAAGGCGACGGGGAGGTCCTCGAAGGTCAGGTCGCCCAGCTCGTCGGCCAGGCGCTGGCGCAGCGGTTCGGCCGACCAGAGGTGCGTGCCGGAGGTCACCGCGCGGCGCACGGTCCGGAGGGGGCGGTCGCCGTAGACCTCGCGCCCGCTGCTGCTGGCCGACTGCCACAGCCCGGTGAGCCGGTCCACCACGGAGAGCTCGGGCTCGCGCGCGACGAGGGCGCCGTTGAGCGCGCCGATGCTGGTGCCGAGGACCAGGTCGGGCCGGATCCCGCGCTCGAGGAGCGCGCGCAGCATCCCGACCTCGACCGCCCCGAGGACGCCGCCGCCGCCGAGCACGAAGGCCGTCGTCATGCGCGGATCACACCCCGGACTGTGCCACCCCGGTCAGGTCCGGGTTCTCGGCCTTGAGCTTCTGCACCACCCGGTGCTCGACCCAGAAGATCAGCAGCGGGATGAGGCCGGCCGCGAGCGCCACGACGGTGAAGCCCACGCTCCACCCCGCCTTGCGGGAGAGGAAGAACGCCACCACGACGTAGATCATGAAGATCCACCCGTGCGCCACCCACAGGATGCTGGCGTCGGAGCCGAACTGCTGGAGCGAGCTCCCCTCGGTGGCGAGGTACTTCAGCGGCAGCGCGACCAGGGCGCAGAAGGCCAGCAGGATGCCGACCACGAAGGCGAGGACGCGGTAGGCGGTGACCAGACCATTCATCGCAGCATCACGCCGTCACGCTATCCGGCTGGTCCTCGTCCTCGTCCTCCCGCTGCTCCTCGGCCGGTGGGGCCGTGGCCGCCGCCACCTGCTCCTGCACCCAGCGCCACCAGATGAGGACCGCGAAGGAGCCGAAGAACCACCACTCGACGGCGTAGAGCAGGTTGCGCACGGCGGTGAAGCGGCCGGCGTCCGGCAGCTGCGCGAGGTCGGCGGCGGGCAGGCCGTCCACGCCCTCCTCGGCGATGGCGTAGGCGCCGTAGAGGTCCTGGTCGACGTGCTGCACCACGTCGGCGATCCGCAGCTGCGGCAGCACGTCGTCGCTCGGGTCGTCGTCGACGGCGCCGCTGCCCTCGGGCGGCTGGAGCCAGCCCACGAGCCGGGCCTCGCCCTGCGGAGGAGCCGGCGCCCGGTCCGGGTCCGCCACCCAGCCGAGGACGACGGGGAGCGCCGGCTGGCCGGCACCGCCGATGGCCAGCGGCGTGACCATCCAGTAGCCCTGCCGGCCCTCGTGCGCCCGGTCGCTCACGTAGACGGTGCCCTGGGGCACCCAGGCACCGTCGAGGCTGACCGGCTGGCCCACCGAGCGTCCCGGGAAGGGGTCGTCGGGGCCGATCACCGAGCTCAGGGCCACGGGGTCGGCCGTGGTCAGGTCCCGGGCCTCGTCGGACCGGCGGTTCTGCCAGGCGTCCAGCTGCCAGAGCCCCAGCAACAGGGCCGTCACCACCAGCACCAGGGCGATCAGGTGCCCGAGCCACATCCGTGGGGCGAGGGCGGCGGGCACGCCCTCCAGCGTACGACCGCGCTCACTGGCGCTGCCGCATGGCATCTGGTCAGACCACTTGACCTCTGACCACGAGCGGGGCAGGCTGGCGGCATGCCACTCCAGCCTGTGACCCGGCGATCGGTGCCCGACGAGGTCTTCGACCAGGTCCTGGGCGAGGTGGTCGACGGCGGGATCGGCGCCGGCGAGCCGCTGCCGAGCGAGCGCCGGCTGGCCGAGGTGCTGGGCGTGTCCCGCCCGGCGGTCCGGGAGGCGCTCCAGCGCATGGCCGCGACGGGGCTGGTCGCCGTCCGCCACGGCGGTGCCACCACGGTCCGCGACTTCCGCCGGGCGGCCGGGCTCGACCTGCTCCCCCGGCTGCTGGTCCGCCACGGTGAGCTGGTCCCGGAGGTGGCCCGCAGCATCCTCGAGGCACGCCTGGCCGTGGGGCCGGCCGTGGCCGCCCTGGCCGCCAAGAGGGGCGGGCCGGTCCTCGAGGCCACGCTGACCGACGTCCTGGACCGGATGGCCGGCACCGACGACGGCGTGGAGCGCCAGCAGCACGCCCTGGAGTTCTGGGACCTGGTGGTCGACGCCGCCGACTCGATCGTCTTCCGGCTGATGTTCAACAACCTCAGGGCGGCCTACGAGCCGGCGCTGGTGGCCCTGGCGCCGCTGATGGCCGAGGAGGTCGGGCAGGTGCACGCCTACCGGGTCCTCACCGCCTGCATCGGCGCCGAGGACCCCGAGACCGCCAAGGCGGCAGCCGACCGGGTCCTGCGCCCGGCCACCGAGAGCCTGCTCTCCGCCCTGGCCGCGTTGGCCGAGGCACCCGGCACGGAGGCGCAGCGGTGACCCGGCCGAGCCGGGAGGTCGAGGCGCTGGCCGCCGAGCGGCTGGCCACGGACGAGAGCCGGATCACCGGGCAGGCGCGGCGGCGGGAGTCGCTCAGCCTCCCTGGCGCCTGGGCGGAGTTCTGGAGGCACCCGAGCCCCTGGATGATCTCGGCGGTCCTGGCCGGCGCGGTGGTGGCCCGCGTGCTGGTCGGCGGCGGCTCGTGGTGGGAGCTGCTGATCCCGGCCGCCCTGCTGGCGTCCTTCCCCCTGGTGGAGTGGGTCGTGCACGTGGTGGTGCTGCACTGGCGGCCGCGCACGGTCGGGCCGGTGCGGATCGACTCGCTGCTGGCCCGCGAGCACCGCGCCCACCACGCCGACCCGCGCGACCTGCCCCTGGTCTTCATCCCCTGGCGCGCGCTGCTCTGGCTGCTCCCGGCGTACGTCGTGGTGGCGTGGCTCGCGATGCCCGGCGCCGCCTCGGCGCTTTCGCTGCTGGTCTCGGTCCACGCGATCATGCTGGGCTATGAGTGGACCCACTACCTCGTGCACAGCGACTACCGGCCCCGGTCGCGGTGGTACCGCTCGGTGTGGCGCAACCACCGCCTGCACCACTACAAGAACGAGCACTACTGGTTCACCGTGACCAGCGCCGGGACCGCGGACCGGCTCCTCGGCACCTACCCGGCCGACCCGTCGGCGGTCGCGACCTCGCCCACGGTCAAGCGCCTGCACGACCTCGAGGAGTCGCGCGGCTGAGGCCCGCCGGTCTGGACCCGGCCCACCGGCCATCCCCAAGGATGATGATGCCGCGGCCGGGGAGCGGTCGTCCCGGAGGTGCGTCGGTACGGTCCGAGCGCAGGGCCTGAGCGGTGCGACACCGCCACCCAGAGGCCGACCCGGGGGGAATGGAACAGACCGATGATCTTCACCGAGACCAAGCTCGCAGGAGCCTTCGTCATCGACCTCGAGAAGCGCGGTGACAACCGCGGGTTCTTCGCGCGAGGGTTCTGCCAGCAGGAGTTCGAGGCGCACGGGCTCAACCCGGTGATCGCCCAGGCCAACATCGGCTACAGCGCCGAGAAGGGCACGCTGCGCGGCGTGCACTTCCAGTATCCGCCCGCCGCCGAGACCAAGCTGGTCCGCGCCTCCCGCGGTGCGGTGCTCGACATCATCATCGACCTGCGACCCGAGAGCCCGACCTACCTCGAGCACGTCGCCGTCGAGCTGTCGGCCGAGAACCACCGGGCCATCTACGTCCCGCAGCGGTTCGGCCACGCCTACCAGACCCTCGAGGACCACACCGAGACCACCTACCAGGTCGGGGAGTTCTACACCCCCGAGATGGAGGGCGGGCTGCGCTACGACGACCCGAAGCTCGGGCTGGAGTGGCCGCTGCCGGTCGGCGAGATCTCGGCCAAGGACGACGCCTGGAAGATGCTCGACGAGGTCGAGGCGGAGCTGAAGGAGCGGATGAGTGTCTGAGCCAGCAGCGACCGACACCGGCTCCGTCGAGGGCAGGCGGCTCCCGTGATCATCGTCGACGACGTCCTGCGCGAGCGTGAGCGCCAGCAGCGTCCCATCCGGGTGGGCATGGTGGGTGCCGGCTTCATGGGCCAGGGCCTGACCAACCAGATCACCAACAGCGTCCCGGGCATGCGGATGGCGGCGATCTCCAACCGCCGCCCCGAGCGTGCCGAGGGCGTCTACCGCTACTCCGGCGTCGAGGACGTCGTCCACGTCGAGACCCAGGCCGACTTCGACGCCGCCGTGGCCGCCGGGCGCGGTGTGGTCACCGACGACCCGATGCTGCTGTGCCACTGCGACGAGATCGACGTGATCGTCGACGTCACGGGCTCGGTGGAGTTCGGTGCCCAGGTCTTCCTCGAGGCCTTCCGCCACGGCAAGCACGTGGTGATGATGAACGCCGAGGTGGACGCCACCATCGGACCGATCCTGGCGACCTACGCCCAGGCCGCCGGCGTGACCCTCTCGGCCTGCGACGGCGACGAGCCCGGCCTGCAGATGAACCTGGTGCGCTGGGTGACCGGTCTGGGGCTGATCCCGCGGGTGGTGTGCAACATCAAGGGCCTGCAGGACCCCTACCGCAACCCGACCACGCAGCAGGCGTGGGCGGAGCGCTGGGAGCAGAACGCCGCGATGGTCACCTCGTTCGCGGACGGCTCCAAGATCAGCTTCGAGCAGACCATCGTGGCCAACGCCACGGGCTTCAAGGTCCTGGAGCGGGGCATGGGCCGGGGCGCGGTCTACGACGGCCCGATCATGGACTTCGGCCAGCGCTACGACATCGACCAGCTGCGCGACCTCGGCGGCGTCATCGACTACACGGTCGGGCCCGCCGGCGTGAAGGCCTACGTGCTGGCCGAGCACCCCGACCCGAAGCAGCAGCACTACCTGAACCTGTACAAGATGGGCGAGGGCCCGCTGTACCCCTTCTGGGTCCCCTACCACCTGGTGCACTTCGAGACGCCGTTCTCCATCGCCCGCGTCGTCGACCTCGGCGACAACCTGGCGCCGCCGCTGGCCGGTCCGTCGGTCGAGGTCTGCGCCGTGGCCAAGCGGGACCTCAAGGCCGGCGAGGAGCTCGACGACTACGGGATGTACATGACCTACGGCGAGGCCTGCAACGTCGACGAGATGAGCACGGGCCGCTACCTGCCCGAGGGGCTCGTCGAGGGCTGCCGGCTCAAGCGGGACATCCCCCAGGACCAGGTGCTGACCTACGACGACGTGGAGCTGCCGGCCGGTCGCCTGGCCGACACCCTGCGCGCCGAGCAGTACCGCCACTTCCGTGGTGAGACCTGGCTCGAGGACCACCTGCGCGACAAGGGCGGGCTCGTCCCGATCCCCTAGGGGCAGGCGGCGAACGGCAGCCGGTGCTCGAGCGCCAGCCGCGCGGCGGCCGGCGGGTCGGTCATCACGTAGCCGATGCGGCCGGTGAGCGGGTCGGCCACGCCGCCGTCGAAGGCCGCCGTGAACGCGGGCTCGGTCGCGCCCAGGCGCATCTGGGTGAAGAGGTCGGTCCGGTCCGCGCCCAGCCGCGCGGTGACCAGGCCACCCTCGAATGCGACGGACCAGGCCTCGAGCTCCTCCACGTCAGCCGTCGGCACGTCGGGACTGCAGCCGCGGGCGAGGTACGTCGCGTTGGCGGGAGTGACCACCAGCGCCGTGGTGGCCGGGTCGGCGGCCCAGCTCTGCGCGGGCTGGTCCGTCGTACCGCTGGTCACGAGGTGGTGGGCGGCGTCCACGGTGCCGCCGCGCAGCGGTGAGGCCGGATCCGCGGTCGCCCTCTCCACCTGGGCCATGTCGGTGCTGTCGTGGAAGCGCAGCACCCAGCCGCGCTCCTCGTCGCCGGCGCCGTAGAGGTGCGCCTCCCAGGCCACGTCGACCTGGGTGAAGCCGTACGCCGCGGCCAGCCGGTCGTCGTCGGGGCGCAGCATCCCGGGCGTCAGCAGCGGCCGCTCCGCGGTCGCGCGCTGCCAGGACGCCGCCACGTCCGCGGGCGTCGAGCCGGGGCCGAGCTCCACGCCGAGCTCGGCGCGGACCTGGTCGAAGTCCGTGACCGTCACCGTCTCGACGTCCTCGGGCACCAGGCGCAGCACGGCCGACGCGGGCGGGCCGGCTCCGTCGTAGGCCGCCACCGGCGTGGTGCGCGCGACCGTCGCCGCGTCGGCGACCCGGACGTCCTCCGAGCAGCCGCTCACCACCAGCACAGCCGTCAGCAGCACGACCGGCACCCCGTACCTCACGGGACCCGATTGTCCGTGGCCCGCTCAGCTCGCGGGGCGGAACGGCGGTTTCTCCCAGGCCAGGACCTCGGCCACCAGGTCGGCCACCGGGGTCGAGCCGTCCAGCCTCAGCACCGGGCAGGCCAGGCCGGACAGCCACTCCTCGTGGCGGGCGCGGCTACGGCCGTCGAAACCGGGGTTCTCGTAGCCCGCGGCCCAGGTGAGGAACTCCAGGTGGCCGGCCTCGAGATCGCCGCCCGGGCCGATGCGGTCGCCGTACCGCTGGCGCTCGCGCGCGCGCAGCCGGGCCAGGCGGTGCTCGTGGTCGGTGGAGAGGAAGACCACCGCGTCGAACGTCGCGACCAGCTCGTCGCCCCAGTCCATCACCGACCCCGAGAGCACCCAGGCGTCGCGCCCGAGGAAGAGCTTCCGCATGAGCCCGAGGCGCTCGGCGGCCGGCCGCTTCTCGACGTACGGCGGCGAGGTGGGCAGCCAGAAGTAGTCGTCGGCGTCCGCGTGCGGCACCGACCAGCGGCTGGCCAGCGCCCGGCCCAGCGTCGTGGTCCCCGACCCGCTGGCCCCGGTGATATGCGCCCGGCCCGCGTCCATCAGGTGGAGCGTAGGGGACGGGCGTACAGGGTGGTGGAGCCTAGGGGACTCGAACCCCTAACCCCCTGCTTGCAAAGCGGGGTGATATCCACCGGCACGCCTGGACGACACCCTTCTGGCCTGCGGTTTCGTGGTCACGAGTGGCCACGAGTGCCCGTCAATCTGGCATACATCTGGCATACTCAGGTCATGGGGCGAAGAGCCGCTGCCGGCAGCGTGCGCAAGATTCATTCGAAGTCCTGCATCCAGTTCCAGCGGTGCACGTGCGGCAGCCGAGGTACGCACACGACGCCCTGTCCGAAGGCGGCGCGGTGCCGCTGCGACGGTCGATGGCAGGCCCGCGTCACGGCCCCCAATGGTGGGATCGTCAAAGCGCCGTCCACGTTCAGGGCCAAGATCGACGCCGACGAATGGGTCAAGGCCGAGCGCGCGCTGATGGAGGACCCATCGACGTACGTCACCGCGCAGGCCCGGCTCGAGACCGCGAAGGAGCGGACCCGTCTCGACGCCGCCAATACCTTCGCGGTGTACGCCGATCGCTACCTGCTCGAGCGGGACCTCAGACCCAACACGGCGCGCGAATACCGACGGATCTTGACGACGGTCCTGGAGCCGGTGTTCGGCGAGACTCCCCTCAGGAGGATCAGCCGTGAAGATGTGCGCGCCTGGCACGCCAGCCTCCCGAAGGACACTCCATCAGCGAACGCTGCCGCCTACCGTCTCCTCCGCTCGGTCATGGCCGCCGCCGAGGACGACGAGCTACTCGACCGCAACCCCGTCCGCATCGCCAGAGCTTCTACGGCGCGTGTCCAAAAGGACCAGAAGCCCTCGCCGGTGGACGAGATCGCAACAATCGTCGACCGCATGCCCGAGCGACTCCGGCTCTTCATCGTGCTCGCCGCGTTCGCCGGCATACGAGAGGGCGAAATCTTCGAGCTCCGCCGCAGCGACATCGACACCTCCACCGGGGCGATCGCCGTCACCCGCAAAATCGAGAAGGACCGCAACGCGGAGGCCGTCGGGGCCTGCTCCGATTGCGGTCGCGTCATCGGGCCGCCGAAGACGGCGAAAGGTACCCGGGTGGTCCATCTGCCACCGGCCTTCCTGCCGCTCCTCCGCGCCCACCTGCTCGCCCACACCGCGCCGGGCGCCACCGGGCTCCTCTTTCCAGGTGAACGCAAGGACCACATGAGCGCCCGCTATCTGCTCGACCGATACGACGTCGCACGCAGAGCAGCCGGTCGTCCCGACCTCACCATCCACGGCCTCCGCCACTCCGCGCTCACGCTCGCCGGTCAGCACGGCGCAACGAACGCCGAACTCCAGGCTCGAGCCGGCCACGCGTCAGTCGCCGCGATGGCGATCTACCAGCACGCCACGGTCGACCGCGACCGGATGCTGGCCGCGAAACTCGGTGACTCCGTGACCGCATCAAAGGCGTGGGCGAACCTACTCGCAGACACCTGATACTCGGGCTGCTCGACTCATAATGCCGAGCGAAGCAAGGGGCGCGGTCGATCGCGGCGAGGGCTACTCTTGAGCTAGCAGCCGCGCGAGTAGTCGGTCTGGTCGAGCCGTACTCGGTTGGTCGGGAACACGTCGAGGTGCGTGCCGTCATCGGTCCGGTACTGCACCTGGTAGGTGACCCTGCCGTCGCGGTGGGTGGTGCGCATCCGGGCCTCGCCGGGCCACCACTTGCCGTCATGCTCGACCTCCACGTCGGGGGCTTCGAGCGCCACATAAACGTGATGATCCACAGGCATGCGATGGACGGTAGCGACCTGCTCCGACGTCGGCGTACGGTGCCTGGGTGAGCAGCTGCAGCCGCTCCCACCTAGGCGGGCCCCAGTCCGGGGCCTGACCGAACGATGGGAGAGCAACATGAACACGATGAGCAGATGGGTGGCGCGGGTCGAGTGGGAGACGCCAGACCCGCTCGATCAGGACCTGGACCCCCTGGACCTGATCCTCGAGCACCTCGAGGGGCACAGCCCGGCGATCGGCAAGTGGGAAGACCGGACGTGGTCGGCCACCGTCAGCGTCGAGGCGGACAGCCTGGACGGTGCGGTGACGGCTGCGTTGGACGTGGTCGCCAGCGCGACCGGTGAGACGCCGACCGGTATCGAGGTGCTCCGCGAGGAGGCTTTCGACCGGCGGGTCGCGGCCATCAAGGTGTAGCAACCGCGAAGCGCCCCAACCTCCGGCAGCCACCGGGCGGGCGCTTCCCGCTGTCACGCCAAGAACGCACACGGTGTGGTCCACGGCCCGCGAGGGCCTGGTCGCAGTCGGTGTCTTCAACGATCGGCTCGTCCGAACTGAGGGCGTAGCCGCCAGGGTGGATCGGCGGCCTCCTTTTGGACGGTGGCGAACAGGGTGAGCACTCCGTTTCCCCACATGTCGACCGCGTCATAGCGCCCACTATGGGCGTCCCTGGCACCGCACACATTGATGCGGTGCACGCGATTGGCGGCAAGCGCACGTCTGGATAGGCCCAAACACTCCGACCCGCCTCTTCCAACGCGCGAAGTGTCGGCCCGGTCTCTAGCGTTCGGATATGGAACCGTTTACCGATCACGGCACGTTTTGGCTTCCCGACGGCGAGCGCATGACGGGCCGAGTTGAGTTCAACGGCGACGCCGTACTCCTGGCCCTCGACGCCCCGCTTGACGACACGGAAGCCCCGAAGCACGAGGGCCCCCAACCCACCCAACCCCTGCTTCGCCACACTCTGATCCATGCGGAGCTACGAGACCACGGACCAGCATCGATCCTCGACGCCTCGGCCCCGTTCCAGGCCCACCGCCGCACACCGACACGGTGGCGGGCACCGGCGGCGATCCTAGGGGAGCGGCTGAGGGAGGCCCGGTTCACTCAGACCTGGGTCAGGTTCGACTCCCTGGTCGCCTGGGCCAAGCCACGCCCGCTCCTGGAGTGGGAAGGTCCCGGCATCAGGACCGCCACAGTTGACCTCGACCGTGAGGTGCTGGCGAGTACTGAAGTGGGAGACGTGCGCATCGACCTGGTCTCAGCCTGGGAGAGGACGGGCAGGGCCAGCGAGATGGACGTGCACATGAAACGGATCTGCAGCTTCAGCATCGAAACGCCGCCGTTGCCGTGGTCTGACGTCTTCGACAAGTGGATCCGTCCGCTGCAGGACCTCCTCATCGTTTTGCTCGGACGGCCTGTCCGGATGACCCACTGCCGGACGCTGCCCGCCGACCCGGTCGACCCTCGGGAGAGCTCTGAGCTGGTGATCGGGGCTCATCAACCGCCGGCGTCGGAAACGCCCACGCCACTCGACCTGCTCAACTGGGGGCAGCCCACCATGCTCACCCGCGAAGAGCTCCCGATCCCGGTCGGGGACCTCATTGGCGGGTGGTACGGCTGCCTAGCCAAGTACGCGGACTCGATCACACTGCTGTGCAGCAGCTTCTACGCGCCATTCATGTACTCGGAGCACCAGTTCTCCACGCTGATTCAAGGAGTAGAGAACCTCGGCGGAGAGCTCTTTGGGGGTCAGCAACTCGAGGCGGCTGAACACGAGGCTCGGCTGAACGCCATCCTCGACGCAGCCTTTGCTGCCGGCGTTGCGGAGGAGCACGTCGGTTGGGCCAAACGGTCCCTACAGAACGCCAACCACCGGCCGCTCAAGACGGTCGTCGAACAGCTCCTGGCGGCGACCGGCGGGCTGGGCCGGGCGATCGCCGAACAGGATCCCAAGTTCGGCGGAAGACTAGCCGGATTCCGTGGCCGGATCGCGCACGGCAAAGGCTGGCGCGGCCTCGACAGCGGTGAACTGTACTGGCACAGCGAGGCACTGCGGTGGATTCTGCGTGCCCAGCTGGCGATGGCGGCCGGCGTGCCGATCGAGACCCTTTGGGAGCGGGTTGAGCGACGAGGACACTTCACCCAGACACTCCCCAGGCTCGGGCCCTCAGCGCATGCGTAGTGAAGGTGCGTAACCGATTGGGTGTACGTCGTGCCGGCGTAGACAGCCCGTCCCTCCGCGGGCGCTGTGTCGACACTCCACACGTCGTCGTTCAGAGGTGATCAGCCGCCATGACGGAGGCGGACTTTGCTGGACTGCCCTCGGGCGGCATCTGGCACCGACGCCCCGCGACTAGCGCCTCGGCGGATGGGTTGGCGCTCGTCTGACTTGAGACACCACGCGGCGCGGAGGGCCCGTTCCCCTGCGATTGGTCGCGTGTCAGGGCTAGGTTGATGCGCGTTCCGACAGCGACATGGAGGGTTCGGACTAATGGCCAAGCGTGGCTTCTTTGCCGAGATGAACTACCAGGCGCAGCAGGCGGAGAAGCGCAAACGACAACAGCAGGTCGCCGCTGTCCGTGTGCACAACGCGGCCGTGCGGGAGGCGGAGCGGACACACAAGGCCGCGGAGCGGGCGCACGCGGCAGCTGCCCGCGCGTCCGAAGCTGACCGCAAGGCTGCAGAGAAGGAAGCCGCCCGGCTACACGCCGAGGCCCGCATGGCCGAGGTCGAGGCCATGAACGCCGACCTGACGTCTGCGTACAGCGACATCGACACGTTGCTCGCTTGGACCCTCGACGTCGACGACTTCGTCGACCTGGAGTCTCTAAAGGTCCAGCCGGAGCATCCGCCGTTCAACCCCGGCCCGTTGGGGAGTCCCGTCCCCGCTGTGCCAGAGCTTGTCTACGCGCCGCAGCCCCAGTACGTGGAGCCGCCTGCGCCGAGGGGGCTGCTCGGCAGCAAGAAGCGCCACGCCGAGGCGATCGCCCAAGCCGAGGCCGCTCACGAGCAGGCGCAGCGCGATTGGCACGAGCAGGCGACGAAGAAGCACGCCCTGCACGTCGAGCACCTCGCGGCCCGCGAGACGAAGGAAGCTGAACGTCTGCAGCAGCTCGCTGAGGCCGAGACGGCTTACCGGGCCGAGTGCGCGCAGCGCGAGGTAGACGCGGCTCGACAGAACGAGGAGCTAACCAAGTTCATCAATGACCTTGCCTTCGACGTCGAGTATGCGATTGAGGATTACGTCGGCGTCGTCTTGTCGAACTCGGTGTACCCCGACACGTTCCCGGTCGAGCACGAGCACAAGTTCGACTTGGCCACCCGCGAGCTGACTCTGCAGGTCAACCTTCCGGCGCCCACTTCGCTGCCCAGCGTCAAGGAACATCGCTACGTGAAGGCGAAGGACGAGATCACCGCAACGGCGCTCCCGGCGAAGGCACAGAAGGACCGGTACAACGGCGCCGTGCACCAAGTGGCTCTGAGGACCCTGCACGAGGTGTTCGAGGCAGACCGTGCAGGGAAGATTCACTCCATCGCGCTCACAGTCGGCGTCAACAGGATCGCGCCGGCAACCGGGCAGCCTGAGTACGTGCCTCTCGTCATCGCGGCCGCTGACCGTAATACGTTCAACACGTTCGACCTGGCCAACGTCCTGCCCGCGGCCACCCTCGTCCACCTCGGCGCTGCAGTATCGAAGTCGCCGTTCGACCTGACCCCCGCCGACACCAGCCGCGGTGTGAGACAGCGGAGTCAGTGATGCGATTCAACCCACCCCCCGGATGGCCCCAGCCGCCCGCTGGCTGGGTGCCCCCGGAGGGCTGGAAGCCTGACCCGGCATGGCCGGCGCTGCCCGAAGGGTGGCAATTGTGGCTATCCGACGACACCGATGACGCCAGCGATCAGCCACCATCCGTTGTTCCGGGCGCGGACGTTGGTGAGGTTCCCACCCAGCCGTCCGTGCCGTTGCCTCCCGTCCCGCCCGACATGCCGGGCCCTGAGACTGCCCAGCAGGACATGCCACCGCAGCCGCCTGTTCAGGCGACACCAGTCTTCTCATCCGACCAAGAGCACGCCGCAGGAGGTGACACCGCCGTCCTTCTCCGCAGGATTGCGGACCTCGAAGCAGTCCTAGCAGCGGATGGTGGACACGAGGTTGTTGAGCTGAACGACCAACGTGTCCTCCAAGACGTCGGCATCTACCGCTACCACCACCCACTGGAAGACGCCACCTCCTACAAGGACCGCCTAGAGGCCATCGACGCGCAAGTCGACGAACTGGTGAAGGCCGGGAGCGCAGTACTCGCGGCAGACATGTTCACCTTCGATGGATCCTTGGCCAAGGGCCGCCGGATGGTCGCCGACCTCTCGAAGCTGATGCTCCGCGCCTACAACGCCGAAGCCGACAACTGCGTCCGCTCGCTGAGGTCGGGCAACATCTCGACAGCCAAGAAGCGGCTTGAGAACGCCATGAAGTCCATTGAGAAGCTCGGCTACATCATGGAGATGCGCGTCAACCCCGACTACCACCAGCTTCGGGTCGAAGAGCTTGAGCTGACGGCGGACTATCAGATGAAGGTCCAAGAGGAGAAGGAGCACGCGCGAGAGCAGCGCGAGCTGCTGCGAGAGCAACGCCGCGCCGAGCAGGAACTCGCCGCCGAGCGCGAGAGACTCGAGAAAGAGAAGGCGCACTACGAGACCGCCCTTCAAGCGCTACGCGCCAAGGGCGACGACGCCGCCGCCGACGAGCTCGCGGGACGCCTCGCCGAGATCGAGCAAGCCATCGAGACCAACGACTACAGGACAGCAAACATCCGGGCCGGCTACATCTACGTCATCTCCAACGTCGGCGCGTTAGGCCCAAATATCGTGAAGATCGGTATGACCCGGCGCCTCGAGCCCCGAGATCGGGTCCGGGAGTTGGGCGACGCGTCCGTGCCGTTCCTCTACGACACCCACGCCCTCTTCTTCTCCGACGACGCCATCACGCTCGAGAACGAACTCCACAAGGCCTTCGCCCACCGCAGGGTCAACTTCGTCAACGAACGACGAGAGTTCTTCTTCGCAACACCGGCCGAAGTTCGTGAGCTCCTGATGCAGAAAGTCGGAGGACTCCTCGAGTTCAACGAGGACCCCGAGGCTTCCGAGTACTACCAAAGCCGCGGACGCTGGCCAGACGCCTCAGATCGCTGAGACGATGATGCGGGTGCCCACGTCAACATCGGCTCATGGGCCCTGGCTCGCCCATAGCCACTCACAGCCAGGCTCTGCCGCATCGCTAGCCCTGGCCTGACAGACGCAGGATGCGCTTCTCCGTCGATTCGAGCACGGCCTCCCACTGGCCTGGTGGGTCGTTCATCATCAGGCGCATCACCGCAAGCGTCTCCCACAATTTCATAGCGGCCCAGCCCTCGTCGTCGCGGTCCGTGGTCGCTGGGTCCCACAACATTGTTGTTGGTGGTCCCTGCGCAACAAACGGCGCTGCCGTCTCCCAGCCAGGGTGGGAGTTGTGCGTTTCAATGAGGTAACTCGCCCAGTCATGGGCGGTGCCGTACTCCTCGCAGCGGTGCTTGAACGCCAGGTAGGTGTCAAGTTCGAGATCGTCGCTCGCGGCCTGTCCGTCGGCGATCGCCAACCCCAACGCTGGGTCGGTCGCTGCCTTCCATCCGGCCACGGTCAGCGCGTC
>CAZEPK010000013.1:0-29577 GCA_964514085.1 uncultured Nocardioides sp. | reverse complement strand
GGTTGAGGAGGTTGCGCAGCAACCGTCTCGAAACCTCGCAACCCGGTGCTGGTGCTGTCCAGCACGGGCGGTAGCGCCCTCCTCCAGCACCGAGGGAGTCAGGCTACTGACTCGTGGGTCAGTAGCGGGTAGCCTGCCGACGGTGCGCACGACTCCGTTCCACCCTCGGCTGAGCGAGCTCAACGACCAGGGGCTGTACACGCACTGGCAGGGCACGCTCTCGCCGCTGCGCTACACCCACGCCCCCAAGCACGAGTACTTCGCGGTGCGGAACTCCGTCGGCGTCTTCGACACCTCCCCGCTCTACAAGTACGTCGTCACTGGGCCGGACGCCGAGCGGCTCCTGGCCGGGGCGCTGGTCCGCGACATCACGACCTGCCGGCCCGGCCAGGCGCAGTACACCGCCTGGTGCGACGACCACGGCCACGTGATGCACGACGGCGTGGTGTTCCGGCACTCGGCCGACGAGTTCTTCCTGACCGCGGCCCGGCCGGCCCTGTCCTGGTTCCAGGAGCTCGGGCGCGGGCTGCGGGTGGAGCTCGAGGACGTGACGGAGGGCTTCGGCATGCTCGCCGTCCAGGGCCCGCGCTCGCGGACGGTGCTGGCCGCACTGGCGCCCGAGGCGGAGACCCTGGGCTACTTCGACCACGTCCCGGTCAAGCTGGCCGACACCGCGGTGACGCTGAGCCGGACCGGCTACACCGGTGACCTCGGCTTCGAGCTGACCGTGCCCGAGGACCGCGCGGTCGAGGTCCTCGACGCCGTCCTCGAGGCCGGAGCGGCGCACAGCATCCGGCCCTTCGGCGAGGAGGCGCTCATGCTCCTGCGCATCGAGGCCGGCCTCCCGCTGATCGACATCGAGTGGCACGACGCGCGCCTGTCGTTCAGCGAAGCCGACAAGGTGACCCCCAAGGAGGTCGGCTTCGGCTGGATGCTCCGCGGCGTCCGCGACGGCTCACGCCGGTTCGTCGGATCCGAGGCGATCCGCCGCGAGCTGACCGAGGGCACCAGCCGGTGGGCCACCACGGGCATCGTCGTGGACTGGGCGGACTGGGACCGCCTCCACCGCGACGCCGGCCGCTTCCCGCCCAAGTCCGAGCACCCGCTGCCCTACGACTCGATGGTCCTGGACGAGGAGCGGCGCGAGGTCGGCTACTGCACCAGCTTCGTCTACTCGCCCGTGCTGCAGCGCCACATCGGCATCGCCCGGCTCCGCCCCGACCTGGCCACCGCCGGCACCGACCTGCGGCTCGAGCTCGCCATCGACCACCACAACACCACCGTCAGGGTCCAGACCACGAAGATGCCGTTCTTCGACCCGGCCCGGAAGAAGGACTGAGCACGTCATGACCTCCCACGAGTACGACGCCATTGTCGTCGGCGGCGGCCACAACGGCCTGACCCACGCGGCCTACCTGGCCAAGGCGGGCCTGCGCACCCTGGTGCTGGAGAAGAACGACGGGGTCGGTGGCGCCGCGATCACCGAGGAGCTGGTGCCCGGCTTCCAGTTCACGACGTTCTCCTACGCCCTCAGCCTGCTGCGCCCCGAGATCATCCACGAGCTCGACCTGGTGCGGCACGGCTTCCTGCCGCTGATGATGCCCTCGTCGTTCCACCCCACCGGCGACGGCGACTACCTGCTCTTCGGCGACGACCACCAGGCCAACCTGCAGGAGATCCGCCGGCACTCACCGCGCGACGCCGACGCCTACGAGCGCTACCACCACGACCTGGACCGGGTCTGCCAGGTGGTGCGGCCGCTGTTCGACAACCCGCCGCCCAACGTCTTCGGCAAGGACCCCGAGGACGCCGTCGACGTGAAGTGGCTGCTCGACCACCTCGGCGGCGTGGAGCAGAAGGTGATGCACGACGTGGTGCGGCTGCTCACCGGCAGCGCCTCGGACTGGCTCGACGACTACTTCGAGCACGAGGCGATCAAGGGCTACCACGCGTCCTCCTCGATCATCGGCTCCAAGGTCGGGCCGATGTCGCCCGGGTCCGGGCTGGTGCTGCTCTTCCACAAGCTCGGCGAGCACGACGGCCACCTCGGCTCGTGGGCCTTCCACAAGGGCGGCAACGGCGGATTCACCCAGGTCCTCAACCGGGCGGCGCAGTCCTACGGTGCCGAGGTGCGCCTCGGCTCGCCCGTGACCTCGCTGATCACGCAGGAGGGCCGGGCGGTCGGCGTCGCGCTGGAGGACGGCACGGAGTTCCGCGCGCCCGTCGTGGTCTCGGCGCTCGACCCTCGACGTACCTTCCTCGAGCTGTGCGACCCCCGCGAGCTGCCGCTGGACCTGGTCGACAACATCCGCCGGATGAAGTTCCGCGGCGTCTCGGCCAAGGTCAACTTCGCCCTCGACGGCCTGCCGGTCTTCCCCGCGCTTCCCGACACGGTCGACCACTACGGCGGCTTCATGAACATCGGCCCGACCATCGAGTACGTCGAGAAGGCCTTCGACGCCGCGAAGTACGGCTGGTACTCCGACCGGCCCTTCATCGACGGCGCCATCCAGTCGGTCGTCGACCCCGACATGGCGCCCCCGGGCAAGCACGTGATGTCGTGCTTCGTGCAGTACGCGCCCTACGAGCTCAAGGGCAGCGACTGGGAGACCGAGCGGGAGTCGTTCGGCGACAAGGCGCAAGCCGTCCTGGAGTCGCACTTCCCGGGCTTCGGCGACCTGGTCCTGCACCGCGAGGTCGTCACGCCGGTCGACATCGAGGCCCGCACGGGCCTCACCGAGGGCAACATCTTCGCCGGTGAGTTCCTCGCCCCGCAGATGTACTTCTTCCGCCCGGCCCCGGGCTGGAGCCAGTACGCCACCCCGCTCGACGGCTACTACCAGTGCGGCTCGGGCACCCACCCGGGCGGCTGCGTCATCGGCTCCCCGGGCCGGCTGGCCAGCCAGCGGGTGCTGCGCGACCTCGGGCGGTAGGCGGTTGCCGAAGGGATGAGAGAAGTCTCCGTGCGGGGACCCGCTCAGGCGGCAGGACTGGTGAGCAGGCCGACTTCTCTCATTCGTTCGGCAAGTGCGACCGCTGCGAGCAGCACCCGCCGCACGAAGTCGGGCTGCAGCATGACGTGCTCGTAGGAGAACCGCAGCACCAGCCAGCCGTGCACCACGAGCAGGTCGTAGCGACGGGCATCGGCGCTGAGCTGCGCGCGCCCTCCGTGCCACTCGAACGAGTCAGCCTCGAGGATGATCCGGGAGTCGAGGTCCACGAGGTCCGGCCTGGCCACGATCCCCGGTTCCCGGACCGTGACCTGGGGTCGCACCCGCAGCCCCGGCACGTCGGCGGCGATGGCCCGCAACACCGACTCGAACGGGTTGGCCGCCTCCGGGCTGGCGAGCCGGGCGACCCGCCGCATCTGCGGCGACCCCGGCCCGCGGGCAGCCTCGGCGACCCGCGTGAGCACTGATCTGGGCACGCCCGACCGCAGAGCCGAGTCGGCCACGGCCAAGGCTTCGTCGAAGGGCAGCCTGCGCAGGCAGTGGGCCAGGGTGACCTCGACCGTGGTGACGCCGTCCTCGACGTCCTCCGGTGCGAGCTCGGCCCGGTGGATGTCGACCCCGCGCTCGGACGGCTTCACGCGACGACCCCGGCTGAGCATCACCTGCGGTCTGTCGGGCACGTTCTTCAGGGCCCAGCCGTGGTGCAGCGCGGCACTGGTCAGGGCGAGCACGCCACCCACGCGAGCAGCTGCCCGGTCGGCCTCGTCCACCACAGCGAGGGCATATCGACCGCGGGCGATGCGGACGATGTCGCCCGCGGCCACCGCGCGGTCGAGGTCACCTCGGTCGCACGTCCGCAGGAGGCTCCCGCGCGTCGCGACGCCGCCGAGCTCGCGCAGGCGCTCGCTCGGCGAGGTGGTGGCCGCTCCCATGGAGGAAGTCTTGCCCCGGAGCGGGATCAGAAGAGCGAGTCCTCCACAGGGCCACCGCTCCCCGGGCGCCCGCGCTAGGTCGCGACCCGTGCGTAGCCCCGGAGCAGCCGGTCCCGCAGCGCCACCAGCTCGCGCACCTCGGTGAGGAACCGCGCGGTGCTGTCGCCCACCTTGACGTCGCCGAAGTAGTGGTGGCGCATGGCGATGCGCTGCAGGTGCAGCTCGTCGTGGCCGAGCCGCCCGGCCAGCAGCTGGGCCAGGTCGCCCAGGTTGCCAGCGTCGACCACGTCGGCGCAGCGGCTCACGGGCGCCTCGACGCGGAGCCGCTCGGGGTCGTCGTGCCGGTCGGTGACGAAGAGCGGCCGCTCGGTGCGCAGGTAGAGCCAGTCCAGCCCCACCGAGGACACGTCGGTGATCATCGCGTCGCAGGACGGCACCACCGCGAGGATGTCGGCGTCGAGCAGCGACACGTGACCGGCCCCCGGGTCGCGGGCCGCCGCGCGGGACACGAGGTCGAGGATCGCGCGGTGCCCGGAGCGCATCCCCGGGTCGGGGCTGGTCGCCACCCGCGGGTGCGGCTTGTAGACCAGTCGCACGTCCTCGACCGCGAGCGCCTGGCGCACGATCTCGGGCCCGACGGTGTCGACCGAGGAGTAGTTGTTGTAGTCCGCCGTGTCCTCCCACGTGGGGGCGTAGAGGACCGTGCGCCGTGGGCTGGGCGGCAGCACCGGGGCGCGGCCGAGGTCGAGCTGCGGCCGGCCGGTGCGCACGAGGCGGTGCGGCTCGAGCTCGAGCAGCGCCGCGAGGTAGCGGTCCACAGCGGCCTGGCCCGCGACGAAGACCCGGTCGTAGGCCTTGGCGTTGTTGCTGGCCATGCTCTTCTTGTCGCTCTCGCCGTGGTTGACGTGGACGTGGAGCATCCGGCTGTCGAGGAGGGAGTCGAAGTTGCGCGGCGAGTTGTTGCAGTACAGCGCCCCCTTGGCGTCGAGCGAGTCGTAGAGCGCCCGGAGGTCGGCGAAGTCCTCGGCCAGGAGGACGGGGAGCGACGTCCGAGCGCCCACGACCGCGGCCGTGTCGGGGTCGCGGAGCACCACACCGACCGACAGCTCGGGGTCCAGGAGCTCCAGCACCGGCAGCCACTGGGCGAGCTGGTAGACGAAGGCCGGACCGTCGCCGAAGTACGCGAGCACGGAGATCGGACGGAGGTGGGCTATTCGTCCAGTGTGCACGGGCGCGCAATGGCCCGGTCCGGCCGAGGGGCGAGCGACCTAGGTCGCGACCTGCTCGTAGCCCGGGAGCAGCCGGTCCCGGAGCGCGACCAGCTCGCGCACCTCGCTGAGGAACCGGGCGGTGCTGTCGCCGACCTTGACGTCGTCGAAGTAGTGGTGGCGCATCGCGATGCGCTGCAGGTGCAGCTCGTCGTGGTCGAGGCGGCCGGCAACCAGGTCCGTCAGGTCGGCCAGGTTCTCGGAGTCGACGACGTCGGCGCAGCGGCTGACGGGCGCCTCGACGCGGAGCCGCTCGGGGTCGTCGTGGCGGTCGGCGATGAACAGCGGCCGGTCGGTGCAGAGGTAGAGCCAGTCCAGCCCCACCGAGGAGACGTCGGTGACCATCGCGTCGCAGTCGGGCATCACCGCGAGGATGTCGGCGTCGGGCAGGGCGAGGTGCTCGCCGTCCAGCATCGCGGTGATCTCGCGGTGGGCGGCGCTCATGGCCGGGTCCTCGCTGGTCGCGACCCGCGGGTGCGGCTTGTAGACCACGCGTACGCCGGGGACGGCGAGCAGCCGCCGGACCAGCTCGGGGCCGAAGCGGTCGACCGAGGAGTAGTTGTTGTAGTCGGCGTCGCCCTCCCAGGTCGGGGCGTAGAGCACCGTGCGCCGCTCGCTCGGCGGCAGCACCACCTCGCGGCGCAGGTCGAGCTGCGGCCGCCCGATCCGCACCAGCCTGGAGGTGTCGAACTCCAGCAGCCCGGTCCGGATCCGCTGCACGGCGGCCTCACCGGCCACGAACACGCGGTCGTAGGACTTGGCGTTGTTGCTCGCCATGCTCTGCTTGTCGCTCTCACCGTGGTTGATGTGCACGTGCAGCATCCGGACCTCGAGCAGCGACTGGAAGTTGCGCATGGAGTTGTTGCAGTAGAGGACGACCTTCGCGTCCAGCTCCGCGAACAGCGCGCGCAGCTCGGGGAACTCCTCGGCGACAAGCACCGGCAGGCTGGTGCGCTCGCGGACGAGCTCGGCGGTGTCCTCGTGGCGCAGCACGATGCCCACCGGCTCGGTGGCGTCGAGCAGCTCGAGCACCGGCAGCCACTGCAGCAGCTGGTAGACCCGGTCGGGGTCGTCGCCGAAGTAGGCGAGGACGGAAGGCGTGCGCACCCTCCGATCGTGCGGCATGGATGCTTCGGGGGTATTACCGGGGTCCCTCACCCCGACGCCACCGAGACGACGACCAGTGCGACTGCCACCAGCAGGATCACGGCGAGGACCAGCCCGAAGCCGAGGAGCCCCGGGCGCCGCTGCTTCTCGGGCCCGATGGCCCCACGGCTGAACTGGTGCCACGGCGCCGCGTAGTACGCCGTGACCTGGCCGCCGGGCGGCACCTGCGTGTCCAGGCTCGCCTCGCCGTAGGTCAGCAGCCACGTGCAGCTGACCTCGATCCGGTTCGGCCCAGCGTGCACGGGGATGACGTTCTCGCCGTAGTGCGCCGGCACCCGCCACCCGTTCACCGTCACCGCCGGGGTGATCAGGCTGCTGGTCATGGCGCTGCCCTGCAGGGTCAGGCGCACCCACCCCATCGCGGGCTGCGGCGCCGGCGGTGGCGTCGACCCGGGCAGCAGGCCCGGCGGGTTCACCGGCGGGCCGGGCGGCGGCAGGTCGCTCATGGCGGCAACCTACGTGCCGGACGGCGCCGACGGCACGGAATGCCGTCGACGCCGCCCGCGGGAGAGGTCAGTCGCCCTTCACGTTCACGATCTGGTGCAGCACGTGCTGGACCTCGACCAGGTCCGCGGCGTCGGCCATGATGCGGCCGATGTCCTTGTAGGCGGCCGGGATCTCGTCGATGAAGGCGTCGGTGTCGCGGTACTCGATGCCGACCATCGCCTCCCGGAGCTGCTCCCGGGTGAAGGTCTTGCGTGCCTTCGACCGGGAGTACTCGCGGCCCGCACCGTGCGGCGCCGAGTCGAGCGCGAGCTTGTTGCCCTTGCCCGTCACGACGTAGGACGCCGTCCCCATCGACCCGGGGATCAGCCCGGGCCGACCCGCCGACGCGTTGATCGCGCCCTTGCGGGAGAGCCACACGTCCTTGCCGAAGTGGCGCTCCTGCTCGGTGTAGTTGTGGTGGCAGTTGATCTCCTCCTGCCGCTGCACCCCGTCGCTGTCGCCGGCCCCGACCCACTCGGCGAAGCAGGTGACCACCCGGTCCATCATCTCCTCGCGGTTGAGCAGCGCGTAGCCCTGCGCCCACCGCATCTCGCGGATGTAGGCCCAGAACTCGTCGGTCCCCTGCGCCAGGTAGGCCAGGTCGTCGTGCGGGAGCGGCACCCACCAGGTCGCGCACAGGTCGCGCGCGACCCGGATGTGCTTCTGCGCGATCTTGTTGCCCACCCCGCGGGAGCCGGAGTGCAGGAACAGCCACACCCGGCCCACCTCGTCGACGGTGACCTCGATGAAGTGGTTGCCCGAGCCGAGCGTGCCCATCTGGAGCTCCCACCGCGTGGCGTACGACGCGGGGTCGAAGCCGGCCTCCTCGGCGCGCGCGGTCAGCTCCTCGAGGCGAGCGCGCGTGTGCTCGCGCTCGACCTTGCGGTTGCTGGCGCCGGCCGAGACCGGCACGGCCCGCTCGATCGCCTCGCGCAGCGGCCGGCGGTCGGCCGGCAGCTCGCTGACGTCGTACTGCGTGCGGACGGCGATCATGCCGCAGCCGATGTCCACACCGACCGCGGCGGGGATGATCGCGCCGAGGGTGGGGATGACCGACCCGACGGTCGCCCCCAGGCCCAGGTGCGCGTCCGGCATCAGCGCCAGGTGCGGGTGGATGAACGGCATCGTGGCCGTCGTCACCGCCTGCGCGCGGGCGCCGTCGTCGAGGATGGAAGCCCAGCTCATGAGCTTCGGGGTGATCTGCTCCATCGTCCTTCCTGTCTCTCGGGTACCCGGCCTGGTGGCCGGGCAGTCGAGCAGGCTAGGGACGCGGAATCGGCTTGCGCACCCGGTTTGGCAGCGGCTACGGCGCGCTCAGGCCGGGAGGTCCTCCGCGTCCAGGATCCGGTAGGCGTAGCCCTGCTCGGCCAGGAAGCGCTGACGGTTCTGGGCGAAGTCGGCGTCGACGGTGTCGCGCGAGACGATCGTGTAGAAGTGCGCGCTCTTGCCCTCGTCCTTGGGCCGGAGCAGGCGGCCGAGGCGCTGGGCCTCCTCCTGCCGCGAGCCGAAGGACCCGGAGACCTGGATGGCCACCTCGGCCGAGGGCAGGTCGATGGAGAAGTTCGCGACCTTGGAGACGACGAGCAGGCCGATCTCGCCGGTGCGGAAGGCTTGGAACAGCCGCTGCCGCTCCTTGACCGTCGTCTCGCCCTTGATCACTGGGGCGTCGAGGGCGGCGGCGAGCTCGTCGAGCTGGTCGAGGTACTGGCCGATCACCAGGGTGGGCTGGCCCGCGTGCTGGGCGACGAGGTCCCGGACCACCTGCAGCTTCTGGTGGGTGCACGAGGCGATCCGGTAGCGCTCCTCCGGCTCGGAGGTCGCGTAGACCAGCCGCTCCTCGGTCGGCAGCGAGACGCGCACCTCGACGCAGTCGGCCGGTGCGATCCAGCCCTGCGCCTCGATGTCCTTCCACGGCGCGTCGTAGCGCTTGGGCCCGATGAGGGAGAACACGTCGCCCTCGCGGCCGTCCTCGCGCACCAGCGTCGCCGTCAGCCCGATCCGGCGCCGGGCCTGCAGGTCGGCGGTCATGCGGAAGATGGGTGCGGGCAGCAGGTGGACCTCGTCGTAGACGATGAGCCCCCAGTCTCGGGCGTCCAGCAGCTCGAGGTGGCGGTAGACGCCCTGCCGCTTGGTGGTCATCACCTGGTAGGTCGCGATGGTGACGGGGCGGATCTCCTTGACCGAGCCGGAGTACTCGCCGATCTCGTCCTCGGTCAGCGACGTACGCCGGACCAGCTCGTCCTTCCACTGCCGCGCCGAGACGGTGTTGGTGACCAGGATCAGCGTCGTGGCCTGGGCCTGGGCCATCGCGGCCGCTCCGACCAGCGTCTTGCCGGCGCCGCAGGGGAGCACGACCACGCCAGAGCCGCCGTGCCAGAACGACTCGGCCGCCTCGCGCTGGTAGCCCCGCAGGGTCCAGTCGGTGAGGTCGAGCGAGATGGGGTGCGCCTCGCCGTCGACGTAGCCGGCGTAGTCCTCGGCCGGCCAGCCCAGCTTGAGCAGCGCCTGCTTGAGGTTGCCCCGCTCGGAGGCGTGCACCACCACGGTGTCGTCGTCGATGCGGGCCCCGAGCATCCCCGCGATCTTCTTGGCCCGGAGCACCTCCTCGAGGACGGGCCGGTCGGTGGAGACGAGCGTCAGCCCGTGGGTGGGGTGCTTCTCGAGCCGGAGCCGGCCGTAGCGCGCCATGGTCTCGGCCACGTCGACCAGCAGCGAGTGCGGGACGGCGTAGCGGCTGAACTCCAGCAGCGTGTCGACGACCTGCTCGGCGTCGTGGCCGGCGGCCCGCGCGTTCCACAGGCCGAGCGGCGTCAGCCGGTAGGTGTGGATGTGCTCGGGGGAGCGCTCGAGCTCGGCGAACGGCGCGATGGCCTTGCGGCAGTCGGACGCGCGCTCGTGGTCGACCTCGAGGAGCAGCGTCTTGTCGGACTGGACGATCAGGGGTCCGTCGTTCATGCGGAGGCGGCCACGGCCTTCTGCCGGGCGCGGTAGGCCGCGACGTTGGCCCGCGAGGAGCAGCGGTCGGAGCAGTAGCGACGCGACTGGTTGGGGGAGGTGTCGACGTAGACGTTGGTGCAGGGCGTGGCCGCGCAGGTGCCGAGCCGGCTCGGGCCGAGGTCGCAGACCAGCGTGGCCAGGCCGAGCAGCGACTCGCCGACCAGCAGCTCGGCCACCGACTGGCTCTTGGACGCGGCGTGGATGTGGAGGTCGTCGGGGTCGTGGCTGGAGATCTGCGGGGTGATCGGGTGGCGCACCATCAGCTCGTTGAGGCCGTCGACCACGCTGGCGGTGTCGTGGCGGGACGACGCGGCGAAGACCGGCCGGAGCTCGCGCTGGAACTTCCGCAGCAGCATGCAGTCGCGGTCGGTGCACTGGCGCACCAGCCACTCGCGGTCGGCGAGGTGCTCCTGCAGCGCGGCGACGTCGGTGATCTCGGCGTTGAGGAGCCCGGCCGACCGCTCGGCGTACCGGATGAAGTCCATCTCGGAAGTCTACTGGTCTACCCCGAAATGGGTCTTACAGCGGTGATCCGGTGGACCGCGAAGGTGCGGGTGTCGTCGGAGCGCTGGTCGTGCGCGGTGAGCACCCCGCCCTCGACCGAGACCGGCTCGACGATGCGCTCGCTGCGGGTGCCGTGGTTGTCGACGTAGACGATGAGCACCGCGCTGCCGCTCTCGGCGGCCTCGCGGAGCGCGGCCAGCGAGCCGGACGGCGACAGGGACACCTCGGGCGTCACCGGGCGGGTGGCGGCGGCCCGGTCGCCGGAGCGGATCGCGGTCACCACCGCCGAGACCGAGGCGGTACGCCGGGCGGCCTGCGCACCGCGGCCGCGGTGCTCACGCGGCGTCCGGGCCCGGCGCTGGTCGGGGCGCACGACGTGCACGCTCCCGTCCTCCGCCTCGACCACCGGCGCCGCGCCCAGCTCGCGCAGCCGGGGCAGCAGGAGGTCGATCGGCAGCGAGCTGATCAGCACCGTCGGGGCCAGGCGGCGCAGCCCGAGCGTGCCGGCCTTGGGGTGGTGCAGCAGCTCGGTCAGCGCGGCCTCGTCGTCGGCCCGCAGGAAGGCCTCGGCGTGCCCGACCCGCACGGAGCCGAACGTCCGCGCGGTGTCGTCGACCAGGTAGGTGAGCGGTTGGGGGACCGGCGTGCGCGAGACCGCGCCGAGGAACTCGTGGAGCTCGATCGCGGTCCAGCCCGTGTCGAGCGCCCGCCGGACCGATCCCGGCGTGAAGCGGTAGACCGTCGCGCCACCGCGCGACTCGACGTCGGCCACGAGCTGCAGCCGACGGGCCAGCTGCGACTCCAGCGGCCCGGGTGCGACCGCGGTGAGGTCGGCCTGCAGCAGCACGTGGTCGACGGGCTCGGGGAACAGCCCGGCCAGCGCCTTCTGGGCCTTCTCGTCCTCGCCGGCCAGCAGGTCGCGGGCGTACGACGCCAGCCCGTCCAGCCCGGTGAGGCCGAGGACCGCCGCCTCGGTGACCGTCCAGAGCACCTGGTCGCCACGGGTGCGCGGGCGGCGGGGCCGCCGCCAGCGCAGCTGCGCCACCAGGGACGGGACGCCGGTCCCCGAGGCCAGGCACTCGCCGGCCGGCAGGTCGGCCAGGGCCGCCAGGGCCATGGCGCGGGTCTCGGCCATGTGCACGCCGGACAGCTCGGGGGCCAGCGCGTTCCAGGCCTTGCCCGCGCTGTCGCGGGAGCCGACCAGGCCCGGCATCCGGGGGCTCTCGAGCCAGGTCCGGGCCAGGCCGGTCCACCGCTCGGCCGGTGGCCGCAGCACCCACGTGTCGACCAGGTCGGTGGGCAGCCACACGGGGTTGCCGACGTGGTCTGCGGCGGTGGCGACCAGCCCGGCTGCGGTCGCAGTCTCCACGAGCAGGGCCACGGCCGGCTCGTCGACGTGCAGGGCGGCGGCGGTGGCCCGCAGGTCGCGCACGCCGAGGCCGCCGCTGCGCAGGGACGCGGGCGGCGCGGCGCCCCACAGGTCGAGGAGCAGCTCGAGCCGGCGTACGGCCTCGAAGGCCGCGCCCGCCGCCACGCCGTCCACCTGGGCCTCGGCGCGCGAGGTCGTGGCCAGCTCGGGCACCTCGTCGACGCGGTCGAGCGTGGTGCGGCCCCCGCGCAGCGCCAGCCCCACCTCGCCGGGGACCACCACGGTGGCGGTGCCGCGCGGCACCAGCAGCCGCCGCGAGAGCAGCTCCTCCGCCGGGGTCGCGGCGTCCTGGGGCAGCACGGTCACCCGTGCGTCGTCGGACGTCGCCTCGCCCCCGGCGGCCAGGACGTGCTCGAGCATGGCCCGGGCCGGTGCGGACAGCTCGGCCAGCCGCTCCGCCACCTCCTCGGGCGCCGGCGCCGGGACCGAGACCGGCCGCAGGCCACTCACGCCGCCCTCCGGACCACCGGTCAGGCCCTCGGCCACACCGCTCAGCGGCCGCAGCCCACCGGTCGACTCCCAGGCCAGCGCCAGGTCGACCAGCCGCTCGATCGCGGCCCCCACCAGGGCCGGGTCGGCGTGCACCCGCTGCGTCAACGCCTCATGTGACGTTTGACCTGCGAGGACGAGGGCATCTAGAACGGAGAGCTCAAGCCGGGTGAGCTGGTCGAGCGCGCGCAGGAGCGAGGACCGGGTCGTGGCCCGGGAAGCCAGCTGACCGGAGTCATGAGGAGCGGGTGTGGCCAGGTCGGGACGCTCGACGAGCAACCGGGACAGCCGGTCGTCCGGCCAGCCACGCAGCTGGTCGGCGAGCGAGCGGTACCCCTCCGTGGCCATCCGGCCGATTCTAGTTGTGGGGCCGAAGCCATGACCCAGGTCGAGCTGCACCCCGGCGCCGCCACCGACGTGGGCCTGCTGCGGGAGGTCAACGAGGACGCCTTCCTCGTGGCGCCGCCCGTCTTCGTCGTGGCCGACGGCATGGGCGGCCACGAGCACGGTGACGTGGCCAGCCGGATCGTGGTGGAGGAGTTCGCGCGGCTGGCCGAGGAGGGCTACGAGCCGACCCGCGGACCCGAGGCGGTGACCGCGGTCCTCGAGGCGAGCCAGCGGCGCATCGCGGAGTACGCCGCGTCCGGAGGGTCGGGCGCGCGGCGTACGCCAGGCACCACCGTGGTGGTGGCCCTGCTCGTGGAGGAGGACGGCGTCCCGGCGTGGCTGCTGGTCAACCTGGGCGACTCGCGGATCTACGCCGTGCACGACGGTCGGCTGCGCCAGGTCAGCACCGACCACAGCGTCATCCAGGAGCTCCTCGAGGCCGGGGAGATCACCGAGGACCAGGTGGCCGCGCACCCCGAGCGGCACGTGATCACCCGCGCGCTGGGCGGGCCGCGCCTCGAGCCGGCCGACTTCTTCCTCGTGCCGCTGGGCGAGGCGGAGCGGCTCCTGCTGTGCAGCGACGGCATCAGCGGGCTCGTCGACGACGGGCACATCGAGGCCGTGCTGACCGGCAGCCCCGACCCGCGCGACGCCGCCGACCGGCTGGTCGCAGCGGCCCTGCAGGCGGGCGGGGACGACAACGCCACCGCGCTCGTGGTCGATGTGGTGGGATTGGTCCCCGATCAGGCCTACGACTCCGAGCACCAGCGCGCGAGTCTCGAGCAGAAGCTGGGGGCACTGCCGTGACCGACTCAGTCCGCTCCTACCGGCCCGGTGACTGGTTCGGCATCGTCGGCGAGCGAGCCCTGGTGATCCTCCCGCCCACCGAGAAGCCGCGCGTCGCCGCACTTTGGGAGCTCGTCGACGGCGGTGCCGGCTTCGACGTGACCCTCGACGCCCTGATCTCCGGCGGGCTGCGCGAGCTGCCCGCCTTCGTGCTCGTCAGCACCGGCGAGGGCGAGACCCGCGTGGTGATCCGCGGGCCGGCCCGGGCCGAGCTCCGCGTCGGCGGCGAGACCGTCGAGCTCGAGGGCTCCCAGGCCACGACCTGGGTCGAGCGGTCGCTGCAGGCCGTTGACCGGATGAGCATCGTGCTCGACGGGGCCGGCGCGCCGGCGGGCGACCTGCCGTCGTACGTCGTGGACGGCGGGCTGTTCCGGATCTCGCGGCTCGACGAGTCGCCCGCGCACGAGGGGCCCGACGAGCTCGGCTCGGAGCCGGCCTACGAGCGCGAGTTCCCGCTCGAGGACCACGACGACGAGGCGGAGCCCCACGCCGAGGAGGTCCCGGTCCGCTCGCCCGAGCCGCCCGACTGGACGCCGGCACCGCCGCCGCTCCCGCCAGTGGGACCGCCGACGCTGCCCCCGCCGCCACCTGCCCCGCCGGTGCTGCCGCCGATGCCGGACGCGCCGCCGACCGAGGCCTACGTCCTCCCTGAGACGGATCCGGACCCGGACCCCCTGTCGGACCCCCAGTACGACCCCGACCACGACGGCGACACCGTCACCGGCACGTGGGAGCCGGAGCCGGTCGCACCTCCTGGGATCCCCGGCCAGCCGCCGGCGCCGGACGTCACCATCGCGGTGGCCCGCCTCGTCATCTCCAACGGCGACGTGGTCGACGTGGACCGCGCCGTGGTCATCGGCCGCGCACCCGAGTCGCGCCGCTACAACGACACCGAGCAGCCGCTGCTCGTCACCGTCCCCAGCCCGCACCTGGAGATCTCCTCGACCCACGTCGAGGTGCGGCCTGGCTCGGGGGCCGACCACGGCAGCGCGGTCGTCACCGACCTGGGCTCCACCAACGGCACCGTGCTCGTCCAGCCCGGCCTCGGTCCCGAGGACCTCGCGCCGGGTGTCCCGGTGCAGCTGGTCCCGGGCGCCCTGATCGACCTGGGCGACGGTGTGACCATCCAGGTCACCAGCACCTGAGGCGCCCGTGGCCGACGTCTGGGACACCGCTGCCCCGGGGGAGCTGACCACCGAGCACCTCGTGGCCGGCGCGGACCGCCGCTTCTACGCCTTCGTGATCGACCGGGTCCTGGCCTGGGCGGTCTACGCGGGCGAGGCCTACGTCGCCTACGCCACGCTCATCGAGCCCGGCCACCTGGGGTCCGGGGTGGCGGCGATCGCGGGGACGGTGCTGCTGGTCGGGCTGATCACCTCGCTCCTGGTCGGCCTGTACGGGCTCACGCCCGGCAAGGCGCTGCTCGGGCTGCGGGTGCTCTCCGCGGAGGACGCGCGGCCCATCGGCGTGGTCCGCGCGGCGCTGAGGACCTTCCTGCTCGGGGCCGCGACCCTGCCGACGGTCGGCTTCGGCACCGCGGCGCTCGCCTGGACCGCCATGGTGGACCCGAGCGGGTGGCGTCGCGCCTGGCACGACCTCCGCAGCGGGTCGGTCGTGGTCGACGTGCGCCAGCGCCCGGCGGTGGAGGAGCCGCAGGAGGAGGCGCCGCGCCAGGTCGTCAACCTCACCGCGATGCGACTGGTCCCCGCCTCGCCCACGCCACCCCGACGGGTCCCGACCCGGGGCAGGCGGCCACCCGCACCGCCGCCACCGGAGCCGGTGACGGCCGCGGTGCCGACCGTGACGCCGCGCCAGGGTCTGGGCTGGCCGCTGGTCGGCGAGGCGCCGGCCCACCGCGCGGACGTCGCCGCCCCGCCCCCGCCCCGCGGACCGCGCCCGGCCGCACCGCCGACGCCGGCCGCACCGCCGACGCCGGCCGCGCCTCCGGAGGGCCCTCCTCCGCCGGCTCCGGCCCGGTGGCAGGTCGGCTTCGACACCGGTGAGCAGTTCGAGGTGCGCGGGCTGACCCTGGTCGGTCGGCGACCCGAGCCGCGCCCGGGCGAGCCGGTCAAGCGGCTGGTCACGCTGCCCTCGGACGACATGAGCCTGTCCAAGACGCACGCGCAGTTCCAGGTCGTCCCCGACGGCGCGCTGGTGGTCATGGACCGCGGCTCGACCAACGGGTCGCTCCTGACCCGGTCAGGAGTCACCAAGCGGCTGAGCGGGGGCCGGCCCGCGACCCTGCGCGACGGTGACCGGGTGCGCTTCGGTGACCGCGAGATGACCGTCGTACGGCTGTCCTGAGCGGAGCCGAGAGGACCTCCTCGACGGACCGAGCCGGTCCTCGTTAGGTTCGGCCGGTGACCTTCGAGTACTCCCGCACCGTGACCACCTCCGCCACCGCCCACGACGTGTGGGCGCTCTGGAGCGACCCGGGGAGCTGGCACGCCTGGGACCCGTCGGTGGAGTCGGTGGCCCTGGAGGGCCACTTCGCCGAGGGCGCGGCCGGCACGATGGTGCTCACCGGCGGCATCGAGGTGCCGGTCGTCCTCGAGCTGGTCGAGCCCGGTGCGCGCTACCTCGACCGGCTGGACATGGGCGACCTGCACATCCACATCGACCACGTCGTCAAGGACGCCGACGGAGGGGCTGAGGTCACGGTCAGCACCACCATCACCGGCCCCGGGGCCGAGGACATCGGGCCCATGGTGACCGCGGACGCGCCCAAGGCCATGGAGGCCCTCTGCGCCCTGGCCGAGGGCCGCCCCCAGGGGTCCTAGACCCCGGCCGGCTGCCCCAGCGCCGCCGCGACCGCGGCCTTCGCGTGGGTGCGCATCGAGTCCACCAGCGGCAGCGCGGTGTCGTCGGGCCCGACCAGCAGGCCGATCTCGGTGCAGCCGAGCACCACCGCCTCGGCCCCGGCCCGGCTCAGCCCGTCGATGGCCCGGACGTACGTCGCCCGCGAGGCCGGCTCCACGCGGCCCAGCGTGAGCTCGTCGAAGATGATCCGGTCGACCTCGGCGCGCTCGTCCTCGCCGGGCACGTGCACCTCGAGGCCGCGACGGGCCAGGCGGCCGACGTAGAAGTCCTCCTCCATCACCCAGCGCGTGCCCAGGACCCCGAGCCGGGTCCACCCCTCGTCGCGGGCCCGGTCGGCGACGGCGTCGACGATGTGCAGGAACGGCACGTCGATCGCGGCCTGGATGTCGTCGGCCACGCGGTGCATGAGGTTGGTGCACAGCAGCACCACGTCGGCGCCCGAGCTCTGGCAGTGCTGGGCGGCCCGGGCCAGCAGCTGGCCGGCGCGCGCCCAGTCGCCCTGCACCTGGCAGGCGCGGATCTCGGCGAAGTCCAGGGACTGCAGCGTGATCCTCGCGCCGGCGTGGCCGCCCTCGCGCTCCGCGACGAGCTCGTTGATGATGCGGTAGTACTCCGCCGTCGAGTGCCAGCTCATGCCGCCGATGAGTCCGATGGTCTGCATGTCCTCCATCGTGGTGGCCGGTCCGGCTCCAAGGAACCCCCGACCTCCTAGGTCGTGCCATAACGTGGGCTTATGGACGCGCGACGGCTGCTCATCTTCCGGACGGTGGCGCGCGCCGGCTCGATCAGCGGCGCCGCGCGGGAGCTCGGCTGGACCCAGCCGGCGGTGAGCCAGCACGTCCGGGCGCTGGAGCGCTCGGCCGGCTGCGCGCTGCTGACGCGCGGGTCCGCGGGCGTGGAGCTCACCGAGCCGGGCCGGGTGCTCCTGGCCCGGGCGGACGCGATGGCGGTCCAGCTGCACATGGCCGAGGAGGAGCTGGCCGACCTCACCGCGCTGCGCCGGGGCCGGGTCCGGCTCGCGGCGTACCCCTCGGCGGCCGCCACGCTGGTCCCGCGCGCCGTCGCCGGGCTGCGGGCCCGGCACCCGGAGATCGACGTGGACCTCACCGAGGCGGAGCCACCGGAGGCGCTGGCCCTGCTGGGCGCCGGCGACGTCGACCTCGCGCTGGTCTTCTCCTACGACGGCGCCCGGCCCGAGCCGCCGCTGGTGTGGCGGCCCTTGGCCGACGAGCCCGTGCTGCTGGCGCTGTCGGCCGACCACCGGGCGGCGACCCGGCGCCGGCTCACCTTGGCCGACCTGGCCGACGAGCCGTGGATCGTGGGCTGCGAGCGGTGCCGGGCGCACACGATGCTGCTGTGCGCCGAGGCCGGGTTCACCCCGACCGTGCGCCACGTCAGCGATGACTACGTCGTGGTGCAGAACCTCGTGGCCGTCGGCCTGGGCGTCACCCTGCTCCCGCGGTCGGCCCTCGACGCCTTCCTGCACCCCGGCGTCCGCGTCCGCGAGCACCCGTCCTTCGGCACCCGCACCTTCGGGATCGTGCACCGCGAGGGCGCCGACGGGGTGCCGGCCACCGCAGCCCTGGTCCGCGAGCTGGCTTCCTGAAGAAATCTCCACGCCGGGTGTCGTACGCCGCGGATCCCGTTCGTGGACAGGTCACGAGCACCACCCACCACCATCCCCTGTGAGGACCGTCATGCGCACTCTGTACGTCACCGAGTTCATCTCCCTCGACGGCGTCGTCGACTCGCCCGGCGGCGAGGAGGGCTACCGCCACAGCGGCTGGACCTTCGACATCGACCAGGACCCGACCATGTACGAGTTCAAGGCGGAGGAGACCTTCAGCGCCGAGACGCTGCTGCTGGGCCGGACCACCTATGAAGGCTTCTCGGAGGCCTGGCCCGGGCGCGAGGGCGACTTCGCCGACAAGTTCAACACCATGGAGAAGGTCGTCGTCTCGACCACGCTGACAGACCCGACGTGGGCCGGCACCCGGGTGGTCCGCGACCTGGACGGCGTCCGTGCGCTCAAGGAGGGCGACGGCGGCCCCATCCAGGTCGCCGGCAGCGCCACGCTGGCCCAGTCCCTGCACAAGGCCGGGCTGGTGGACCAGTGGAACCTCATGGTCTTCCCGGTCATCCTCGGCAGCGGCAAGCGCCTCTTCCCGACCGACGCCGACGACAAGGCGAAGCTCACCCTCCGGGATTCGCGCAGCTACAGCAACGGCGTCCAGCTGAACGTCTTCGACGCCGTCCGCTGAGGGCGCTCAGCCGCCGGCAGGAGGCGCGGCCCGCGGACCGAAGCTGACCTCACCCATCGCGGGCACGTGGTAGTCGAGGACGACGGGTTCGGCGCCCGGCGGCAGCAGGATCGAGGCGCCGCGGATGCCGTCCTGCATCCCGACGCCGAGGTGGACCGGCCGGTCGGCAGGCACCTCGACGGTCACCTCGCCCCAGTAGACGATGTACTGGCGGCCGTCGACGAAGAGGTTCGGCTTGACCATCGACTTGGAGTAGCCCGACAGCGGGCTGCCGCCGGCCTCGAGCCCGATCGTGACGTAGCGCTTCGGTCCGGTGTGGTGGTCGACGTACGGGATGACGCCGGCGGGGGTCTGGCTCGACTGCTCGGTCGTGGGATCCGTCATGGACCTCGTGTGCCCCGCGGAGACGGCCGCCAACCGCGCGGCGTCAGCGGACAGCCGCGCCGGGCCGCACCGTCCGCCCGGGCACACCGGTCCTGGGAGTCGACCCGGTCCTCGAGGCGAGCCACCGCTGCGCCGGCTGCTCGACGTACCTCCACGACAGGCAGGCGCAGCCCCACGAGGCCAACACGAGCAGCGGCACGGTGAGCGGACTGTCCGGCAGTGCGGCCCGGGTGACGATCAGCAGGGGGTGGTGCCACAGGTAGAGGCCGTAGGAGCGGTGGCTGACCGCCACCAGCCAGCGTGGCACCCGCCAGACCGCGGTCCCGGCCGGGCCAGGAACGAGGAGGCAAAGCACCACGGCGGTCGCGGCCGCGGCCACGACCGGGACCAGGGTGAACTTCGAGACCGAGTGGACCGTCAGCCCCCAGACCACCGCGGCAGCCAGCACCGCCCAGGCGATCCGTGGGTGGGCCCGGCGGGGGCGCGGAGCGGTGGTCATCCAGATGGCGGTGGCCGCCCCGAGGAGCAGCAGCGCGGCGTTCGAGTCCGGCCCGAGGTACGCCGGCCCGTGGGCGTCCGGTGCGTGCAGCCCGAACCGGCACCACAGCGAGACAGCGACCAGCAGGAGCACCGCGGCCAGCAGGGTGCGCCGGCCGAGTCGCCCCACCGTCACGAGGAGCAGCAGCGGGAAGACGAGGTAGAACTGCTCCTCCACCGCGAGGGACCAGGTGTGGCTCGAACCGTCCGCCGTGTGGCGGAGGTCCCGGACGTAGAAGAGGGTCTGCAGCGCCGAGCCCGGCGAGCTGTACCTCGGGTCCAGCAGCTGGCCGGCCGCCACCAGGACGACCAGCAGCAGGACCAGCGCCGGCAGGAGCCGCACGGCACGCCGACGGAAGAAGCCCGGCAGGTCCAGGTGGCCGGTGGTGTCGTGCTCGGCCAAGAGGAGGCTGGTGATGAGGAACCCGGACAGCGCGAAGAAGATCGCCACGCCCGCCATGCCCGCGGGCTGGAGGGCCGGGTAGGCGTGCGAGACGACGACGAGCAGGACGGCGATGCCGCGCAGGGCGTCGAGCTCGGGGCGACGGCCGAGGCGCCAACGGTCGCCGCCGTCCTCGCTCACCCGCCAAGTCTGCGACCACCCCGCCTCCGGGCGCAGGGGATTGGTGAGGACGGCAGACCCGGGAGTCGGCCCAGGTCGGCCCGGGTCCGCCCGGGTCGGCTCGGGTCAGCCCGCGTCGGGGACGTCGTCGAACGCGTCCGGCGTACCGACGAAGTGGGCGCGGCCGAGGGGCCAGGCCAGGGCGAAGACCTTGCCCACGACGTCCTTGACCGGGACGAACGCGTCGCTCTCGTCGCACTTGTTCGCGTTGGGGCGGCACAGGTGGACCGAGGAGTCAGCGGAGTTGTTGCGGTTGTCGCCCATCACGAACACGGTCCCGGCCGGGATCGGGCCGGCCGTCCAGTTGCACTCCATGGCGCCGCTCGGCATCGGGCCGTCGCAGCCGTTGCCCTTGCGGGGCTCGATGAAGTCGTCCTCGTCGACGGCCACGCCGTTGACCGACAGGCGACCCTGGTCGTCGCAGCAGACGATCGTGTCGCCGGCGACGCCGACCACCCGCTTCACCAGGTGGCCCCCGGTGGGGTAGAGCCCGATCTTGGCCAGCCCGCGGGCCAGGAACGACATGGGCTGGGTGGACTCGAGGCCGCTGAGCCAGCCGCCCGGGTCGTCGAAGACGATGACGTCGCCGCGCTGGGGCCCGCCGCTGCCCCAGTAGGACGGCTTCTGCACCAGGATCCGGTCGTTGACGATGAGCCCGGGCTCCATGGACTCCGACGGGATGTAGAAGGACTGGACGAAGAAGGTCTTGACCACGAGGGCCAGGACGATGGCGAAGGCCAGGAGGAGCACGGTCTCGCGGAGCGCCTTGAACGGCGTCTGCTTCCGCTCGGACTCGGGAGGGTCCGTGTCCGTGCTGGTCACGCCGCCGACCCTACCCACCGCCAACCAACGCGGCGTACGTTCGCCCCCATGGCCCAGTCAGTCCTGTCGTCGTACGCGACGGGCGAGCTGGAGCCGCCCCTGCTCGAGCAGACGATCGGGGAGAACTTCGAGGCCACCGTGGCCGCGCACGCGGACCGTGAGGCGCTGGTCGAGTTCGCCACCGGCCGCCGCTGGACCTGGGCCGAGCTGGACCGGGACGTCGACGCCCTGGCCCTCGGGCTGATCCGCGCCGGGATCGGCAAGGGCGACCGGGTCGGCATGTGGTCGCCGAACTGCGCGGAGTGGACGCTGGTCCAGTACGCCACCGCCAAGATCGGGGCGGTCCTGGTCAACGTGAACCCGGCCTACCGCACCCACGAGCTGTCCTACGCGCTGCGCCAGTCGGGGACCAAGCTGCTGATCTCGGCCACGGAGTTCAAGACCAGCGACTACCGCGCCATGGTCGAGGAGGTCCGCGACGACATCGACACCCTCGAGCAGGTGTGGTTCCTGGACAGCCCGGAGTGGACCGACCACAACGTCTCCGACCCGGGGGTCACGCTGCTGGAGGCGATGACCTGGACGCTGTCGCCGGATGACCCGATCAACATCCAGTACACGTCGGGCACCACGGGCTACCCCAAGGGCGCCACGCTCAGCCACCGCAACATCCTCAACAACGGCTACTTCACGACCGAGCTGATCGGCTTCACCCACGAGGACCGGCTCTGCATCCCGGTGCCCTTCTACCACTGCTTCGGCATGGTGATGGGCAACCTCGGCTGCACCACCCACGGCGCCACGATGGTCATCCCGGCGCCCGGCTTCGACCCCGAGACGACGTTGCGCTGCGTGGCCGAGGAGCGCTGCACCGGCCTGTACGGCGTCCCGACGATGTTCATCGCGATGCAAAACCACCCGACCTTCGCCGACCACGACCTCTCGAGCCTGCGGACCGGGATCATGGCCGGCTCGATCTGCCCCGTCGAGGTGATGAAGCACTGCGTCGACGACATGCACATGCCGGAGGTCGGCATCGCCTACGGCATGACCGAGACCTCGCCGGTCTCCTGCCAGACCCGGATGGACGACGACCTCGAGCGGCGTACGGCCTCGATCGGGCGGGTCGGTCCGCACCTGGAGATCAAGATCGTGGACCCGGTGAGCGGCGAGACGGTCGAGCGCGGCCGGACGGGGGAGTTCTGCACCCGGGGCTACTCGGTGATGCTCGGCTACTGGGAGGACCCGGAGAAGACCGCCGAGGCCATCGACGCGGACGGCTGGATGCACACCGGCGACCTGGCCGAGGTGCGCGAGGACGGCTACTGCAACATCGTCGGCCGGATCAAGGACATGGTCATCCGCGGCGGGGAGAACGTCTACCCGCGCGAGATCGAGGAGTTCCTCTACCAGCACCCCGACGTCGAGGACGTCCAGGTGATCGGTGTCCCGGACCAGAAGTACGGCGAGGAGCTCTGCGCCTGGGTCAAGATGAAGGCCGGCGCCGAGCTGCTGGACGCCGCGGCCGTGCGCGCCTTCTGCGACGGCCGGCTGAGCCACTACAAGATCCCGCGCTACGTGATGGTGGTGGAGGAGTTCCCCATGACCGTCACCGGCAAGATCCGCAAGGTGCAGATGCGCGAGGAGACCACGGAGAAGCTGGGGCTGGGCTGAGCCCCGGCGCACTAGCGTCTGGTCCGTGCTCCCCGACGGCTACTCGCTCCGGCCCCTGCGGCTGGAGGACGCGCCCGCGCTCGCCGCGGCGTACGTGCGCAACCGCGAGCACCTCGCGCCCTGGGACCCGGTGCGGCCCGAAGACTTCTTCACCGCCGAGGGTCAGGCCGCGAACATCGCCGAGCGGCTCGCGCTGCAGGAGCAGGGGCTGTTCGACAACCGCGTGCTGATCGGTCCCGACGGCGACGTGGTGGGTCGCGCCAACCTCCAGAACATCGTCCGCGGCACCATGCAGGGCGGCACATTGGGCTACTGGATCGACCACGGCCACCTGCGGCGCGGGCTGGCGACGGCAGCCGTCGCGCTGCTCGAGGACCGGGCGCTGGCGCTGGGGCTGCACCGGCTGGAGGCGGGGACCATGGTGGAGAACGTGCCGTCACAGCGGGTGCTGCTGGCGCGGGGCTTCGAGCAGTACGGCCTGGTGCCGCAGTTCCTGTTCCTCAACGGCGCCTGGCGCGACCACGTGCTGTTCCAGAAGGTGCTGCACGACCGGCCCCTGGTGCAGGGCTGACCCGTGGCTCGCGAGCCGCACGTCAGCGCGGACGACCTGCTGACCGCCTTCGGCGTCACCCGGGCGGACGTGGACCTCAACACCCGGGGACTGCTGGCGCCAGCCCAGGCGCGGCTGCTGCGCCGGATCGCGGTGGCCAGCGCCCTGTGGGCGCTGCTCCTCGGCGCCGGGCTCGGTGCGCTGTGGTTCGCCGCCGTGGAGGAGCCGGTCGCATGGTGGCAGTGGGTGCTGGTGGTCCTGCTCGAGGCGGCCCTGCTCGGGGTGGCCGCGCGCGGCGTCCGCACGATGCTGTTGGCGGCCGCGGACGGGCGGGTGGTCCGGCACGGCGGGCCGATCGACGCATCCGCCCGCCGCGGCAAGCACCTCACGGTCGAGGGGCTGACCTACTCCGTGCCGATCCCGCTCAGCCGGCTGGTCCAGGGCGCGGCGTACGACGTCTACGTCGTCGAGCGGTCGGCCACGGTCGTGGCGATGGCGCCGCGGGACACGCTGACCGGTTGAGCGGAGCACCCACCCGCGCAGGGCCTCCCGTGCGTGGATAGGGGTGTGGAGGACTTCGAGCTCTGGGTCCAAGCGCGCGGCGGCGCGCTGGCCCGGTCGGCGTACCTCCTCACCGGCGACGCCCACCTCGCCGAGGACCTGCTCCAGGAGACGCTGACCCGGGTGGCGCAGAAGTGGCGCAAGGTCGTGCGCGAGGGCTCGCCCGACCCCTACGCCCGCCGGGTGATGCACAACCTGGCCGTCGACGCGTGGCGACGGCGCCGAGCCCGTCCGGCCGAGGTGCTCGGTGCGGTCCCTGCGGAGCTCGCCGGCCGCGGCGACGACGCGGACGTCGAGCGGCGGGTGGTCCTGCGGGACGCGCTGGCCCGGCTCACCCCGCGGCAGCGGGCCGTCCTGTCGCTGCGCTTCTACGAGGACCTGACCGAGGTCGAGACGGCGTCCGTGCTCGGCTGCTCGGTCAGCACCGTCAAGTCCACCGCCCGCGAGGCGCTCGCGCGCCTGCGCAGCGTCGCGCCCGACCAGCTCTCCGCCTTCGCCGAGGGAGGAACCCGATGAGCCACGACCTGCTCGACGACCTGCTGGTGGACGTGCCCCGTCACGTCGCCCCGGACGCACGTGCCGCCTGGCGGGCAGGAGCCGGCCGGCGGCGGCGCCGGTACGCCGTCGAGGGGCTGGCCGTCGGGGCCACGGTCGTGCTCGTCGGGCTTGCGCTGGCGCAGCTGCACGACCGGACCCCGGTCGAGCCGGCCAACCCGGCGAAGGTCGTCTCCGGCTACCCGCGGGACGTGCCGCGACCGTTCTTCGAGGCCGACCTGCCGAGCAAGGCCGGGCCGATGGCCGGGGTGCTCCAGGAGGATGAGGGCCGCTGGCACGCGGTCGACGAGCACGGTCGCACCTGGCGGCTGCCCGAGACCGCATCGTTCGTGTCGCTCAGCGATGACGGGACCCGGCTCGGCTACCTGCGCGCGGAATCCCCCGGCCGAGGCACCTACGAGACGCTCGACCTGGTCAGCGGTGAGGTGCAGTCCTACCCCGAGGTGGGGGAGGGCACGACGACGAGCACGGGCGACCCGGTGACGGACCAGCCCTACTGGGCGGGCGACCAGCAGCCGGCGTACTGGTCGCCCGACGACGAGCGGCTCCTGCTCGTCGGAGGCGCGACGACGCGCGGCGTGAACGCACTGGTGCTGGAGCACGGCGAGGTGACCCCGCTGACGCTGCGCGGCTTCCCGGTGGGCTGGACCTCCCCGACCACCTTGGTCACCCTGGCCGACGGTGGGCGGAGCGCACGTGAGGTCGACGTCACCGGCGCCGAGGTCCGCCGCGTCGAGCTGGACCCCTCCCCGCGGGGGCCGGGGCCTGAGCCGATCTACCGGGTCGACCAGTGGAGTGGTCGCGTCTCGCCGGACGGCTCAACGCTCGCCGTGGTCGTCGTCCGCTTCTCCAACGAGCGGGCGCGACTGTGGACCTACTCCCTGGGCACCGGCCGGGCCGTCGACCCGAAGCCCCCGCTGACCGACCCGCTCGGGACGAGCTCCTGCCCTCCGGTCTGGACGCCCGACGGCGTCGCGGTCTGGCACAGCTCGGCGCTGACCCGCCTCGGGTCGGGAGGCATCGTGATCGAGCCCAGCGAGCGGTGGCACTACCCGGGCTGCGCGGCCTGGGCCTCGCGGGCCCTCGCCGGTGACGTCCAGTCCGGGCCCGGGATCACCCAGTGGCGCTACTGGCCGTTCTGGTGGTGGTGGAAGGAGCTCTTGGGCGGCCTGGCCGCAGCACTGGTCATCGGTGGCATCTGGACGCTGGACCGGCGCGACCGGATCAAGCTCCGGGCTCGTCGAGCCACGCCGGGTGCTCCTTCTCCGCCCAGCGGCGGCTGACCCGGCCGGTGCGCATGCCCTCGCGGGCGAACGGGTCGGCGATGGCGAACCACAGGTGGCCCAGCACCAGCAGGCCCAGCCCGAGGGCGAACCAGTCGTGCACGAAGGTGGCGCCGGTGCGCCAGGACAGCCGGGCCAGGCCGGTGAAGAACATCAGCGTGCCGGTGCCGAGCAGGACCACGACCGAGCCGGCGACCAGGTTGGCGTTGAGCTTCTGGCCGGCGTTGAACTTCCCGACCGCGAACGAGCCGTCGCGGCGGCTCTTCGACCGCAGCCAGCGCCAGTCCTCGCGGGAGAAGCGGTTGAGGACGCCGAGGTCGGAGCGGTACGCCGGCGCCAGCAGGCCGAGCAGCAGCGGGACGGGCAGCGCGTAGCCGGCCCAGACGTGGACCAGCTCGACGGTGTGGCGGTGACCGATGGCGATCGAGACCGGCCCGTAGTAGAGGGAGAAGGCGGTGAGCAGGCAGATCCCCATCAGCAGTCCGAAGCTGCGGTGGACCCACCGCTCGCCGCGGCTGAACCGGGCCACGCTCGCGCTCGCGACGTCACTCACGGATGGTCCCGTCGACGTCGTAGCCCCGGTGCTCCCAGTAGCCCGGCTCCTCCTCGGCGGTGAGCTCGATGGCCGAGAGCCACTTGGTGCTCTTGTAGCCGTACTGCCCGTCGACGTACATCCGCACCGGCCCGCCGTGGTCGTGGCTGACCGGCCCGCCCAGCATGTCGAGCGCGACGATGGTGCGCGCCGCTCGCGCGTCGTCCAGCGGCAGGCTCTCGGTGTAGGTGCCGTCGAAGGAGCGGAACCGCACCGCGGTCGCCGTCGGGTCGGGCTGCGCGGCGTCCAGCAGGTCCGACAGCTTCACCCCGGACCACTCCACGCCGGGCACCACCCAGCCGGTGACGCAGTGGAAGTCGCTGCGGAACGACGTCGCGGGGAGGGCGCGCAGGTCGTCGAGGCGGTACGTCGTGGCGTGGGCCACCAGGCCGCCGACGGCCAGCTCGTAGGTGGCGCTGTCACGCGGCTCCACGCCGCCGGTCACGGAGTAGAAGCGGAACACCGGCCCGAGCGGCAGCGTGGACAGCAGCCCGGTCGGGTCGCGCAGCTCGACCGGTGCCAGCCACTCCGAGAGGTTGCGGGAGAACGACGCCCCGCCCACGACGCCGGCTGCACCGAGCCCGAGCAGGCCGAGGACGATCCGGCGGCCCACCGGGGCGCCGGCCTCGGCGTCCTCGGGTCGGCTCACCCGTCCACGATGGCACGGTCCCGGGCGCCGAGCGCGGCAACCGCCGGTGATGGAGGCGGGCGTTCTCGGCACCACCCCGGTGGCTGAGGAGGGCGTTCTGCGCCCGTCTCGAAGCCTGGTGACCCGGTGCTGGCCCTCGACTGGTCCCAGCCGCGGCGTACGAGGTTTCGAGACGGTTGCTGCGCAACCTCCTCAACCACCGAAGGGCGCGGTTGCTGCGCAACCTCCTCCACCACCGACACGGCGCACTTGCTGCCCCATCGGTGGTTGAGGAGGGCGTTCTGCGCCCGTCTCGAAACCGGGTGACCCGGTGCTGGGACCGGGCGAGGACCAGCAGCGGGTTGCGGGGTCTCGAGACGGTTGCTGCGCAACCTCCTCAACCACCGAGGGGCGCGGTTGCTGCGCAGGCTCCGTTGGCCACTCCTCCACCACCGGCGGAGCGCGGAGTCGTGCCGCCTAGTCTGGGGGCGTGTCCAGTCAGCTCGCGGTCGGTTTCGACCTGGACATGACCCTGATCGACACGGCACCGGGGTTCGCGGCGGTGCTGCGGGTGCTGCAGGCCGAGCTCGGGGTGGAGCTGCCGATCGAGCAGCTGACCTCCAAGCTGGGGCCGCCGCTCGACCAGATCCTGGCGCCGCACCTGACCGCCGAGCAGCTCGGGCCCGCGGGCGACCGGTTCCGCGCGCTCTACCCCGACCACGCCGTGGTGGACACGCCTGTGCTCCCCGGGGCGCACGAGGCGCTGGCCGCCGTACGCCGCCACGGGGGCCGGCTGGTGGTGGTCACGGGCAAGTACCCGGCCAACGCCCAGCGCCACATCGACCACCTCGCCCTCGACGTCGACCTGCTCGAGGGGTGGGTCTGGGGCGTCGGCAAGGCCGAGGTGCTCCAGCGCGAGGGCGTGAGCATCTACGTCGGCGACCACGTCCACGACGTCGAGGGCGCCCGCGCGGCCGGGGCGCTGAGCGTCAGCGTGCTGACCGGCGGCTGCACCCGCGAGGAGCTCGAGGAGGCCGGCACCGACGTGGTGCTCGAGAGCCTCGAGGACTTCCCCGGCTGGCTCGAGGACCACCTGCTCGACCTGCGGCTCGCCGAGCTCGAGCGCGACCTGCAGCAGCGCGGCAGCGTGCTGGTCGCCTACAGCGGCGGAGCGGACAGCGCCTTCCTGCTCGCCGCGGCGGTGCGGGCGCTCGGCCCTGAGCACGTGGTGGCCGCGACCGGCTACAGCGACTCCCTCCCTGAGGTCGAACGCGACCCGGCCCGCGACTTCGCGCTCGGCCTGGGCGTCGAGCTCCTGACGCCGGAGACCCACGAGATGGAGCGCGAGGGCTACCGCGCCAACGGCGGCGACCGCTGCTTCTTCTGCAAGGCCGAGCTGATCGAGGTCCTGACCCCGCTGGCCGCGCAGCGGGGCATCGGGGCCGTGGCCACCGGGACCAACGCCGACGACGCGGTCGCGGGCTTCCGCCCCGGCATCCGCGCCGCCGACGAGCGCGGCGCGGTCGCCCCGCTCCGCGACGCCGGGTTGACCAAGGCCCAGGTCCGGGCGGCCTCGCGCCGCTGGGGGCTGCCCACCTGGGACAAGCCCGCGGCGGCCTGCCTCTCCAGCCGGGTGGCCTACGGCGTCGAGGTGACGCCGCACCGGCTGGCCCGGGTCGAGCGAGCCGAGGCCGCCGTACGCCGGGTTCTCGGCGGCCGGGTCACCCACCTGCGGGTCCGCGACCTCGGGGAGCGGGCCAGCGTCGAGGTCGACCGGGAGCTGCTGCCGCTCGCCGCGGAGCTGCAGACCGAGGTCGTGGCTGAGGTGCGCGCGGCGGGCTTCGAGGACGTGGTGGTCGACCAGAAGGGTTTCCGGTCGGGCTCGATGAACGAGCGGCTGTCGTGACGCTGACACCCGACGAGGTGCTCGCCGAGGCGGCTGCGTGGGTCTGGGCGCCGGACTTCGCCGATGTGGTGCGCACCGAGGAGTACGTCCTCGTGGCCTACCCCGAGCACTTCGCCGAGCCGACCATGGCCTTCCAGCTGACCACCCAGCGCGAGCCGAACCGGCTGGTCGACGACGTCCTCGACGCCGCGGGCGGGCTGGGCCGCACCACGGTCGCCTTCAGCGGGCTCAGCGAGGCGACGCGGCCGCCCACGCTCGAGCCGCGTCTGGCCGAGCGGGGCGAGCTGTGCGAGACCCTGGCCGTGCTGGCCCGCCCGCTGGCCGAGCTGCCCGACCTCGCGGTGCCGGACGACGTCGAGCTGCGCCAGGTGCTCGACCTCGACACCCTGAGCGACCTGGATCGGGTCGAGACGGAGGTCTTCGGGGGCACGGCTCGCTCGGAGGAGCAGCTGACGCAGGACCTGCCCCGCGTCGTGGCCGACACCACGGAGCCGCGCTGGGTCGCCTACCGCGACGGTGCCGCGGTCGGGGCGGCCGGGCTGGCGCTGGTCGGCGGCACCGCCCGCTTCTGGGGCGGCGCGGTGCGGCCCGCGGCCCAGCACACCGGCGTCTACCGCGCCCTGCTCCAGCAGCGCCTCGAGTGGTCCCGGACCCACGGCGCCCAGATGGCCCTGGTCAAGGGCCGGGTGGAGACCTCGGCCCCCACCCTGCTCCGCGCCGGCTTCACGGCGTACGGCGAGGAGCGCGCCTACCGCGTGACCCGCCCCTGATGCTGCGCGAGGTCTGGGACCGCGCCACGGCGACGCAGCCCGTCCCCGACGCCGGGTTCGTCCTGGCCACCGGGGTCGTGGCGCTCCTGCTGGTGCTGGCCCCGGCCACCTGGCCCCGGGTCCGGCTCGGCGTCACGGTGGTCCACGAGGCCGGTC
>CAZEPK010000012.1:0-29975 GCA_964514085.1 uncultured Nocardioides sp. | reverse complement strand
CATCCGCGAGGAGGACGACGACGTTGGGCTGCGCCGCGATCGCCGCGGGGGCGTCCCCGACGAGCTGCTCGAGCCGGGCGCCGACGTTGCCCGGGACGTCGTCGTGGACCAGCCGGTCGGCGGCCCGCGCGGCCGCCAGGCCCACCACGGGCGGGAGCAGCTCGTAGTCGACGCGGATCCGGCCCACGGCGTCCTCGGCGACGTAGCGGTCGTCGGCGACCACGAAGGCGATGGCCTCGCCGACGTAGTTCACCTCGTCCTTGGCCAGCGCGTACTGCGTGCGGCCGTGGGTGAGCGCCGGGTGCGGGATCAGCAGCGGCAGGGGCTCGGCCATCGGGCCCACGAGGTCGTCGTAGGTCCACACGGCGTGCACGCCGTCGAGGTCGAGGACGTCGGAGACGTCGATGTCGGTCATCCGCGCGTGGGCGTGCGGCGAGCGGAGCACCGCCGCGTGGAGGGTGTCCGCGCCGAGGGCCAGGTCGTCGGCGTACCGGCCCAGGCCGCGCAGGAAGCGCTGGTCCTCCACGCGCTGGACCTTCTGGCCCATCAGCTTGGTGGTCACTCAGGCCCCCAGCCCGGTGGAGGCGTTGTCGTCGTCGCGCTCCTCGTAGCCACCGGCGGGGAGCTCGTCGGGCGTCGCCGACCGAGGCGGCCGGGCACCGACCGTGCCGGGACCGCGCTGCAGCTCGGCGGCGCGCTCCACCGCCTTGACGATGTTCTGGTACCCGGTGCAGCGGCACAGGTTGCCGGCGATCATGTCGATCGCCTCCTCGTGCGTCGGTGCGGGGTTCTCGCGCAGCCCGGCGGTGATGGTGGTGAGGAAGCCGGGGGTGCAGAAGCCGCACTGCAGCCCGTGGCACTCCAGGAAGGCCTGCTGCACCGGCCCGAGCGACCCGTCCTCCTCGGCCAGCCCCTCGACGGTGGTGATCTCGGTGCCCTGCGCGGAGACGGCCAGAAGCAGGCAGGAGCGCATCGGGCGACCGTCGACCAGGACGGTGCAGGCGCCGCAGACGCCGTGCTCGCAGCCGACGTGGGTGCCGGTCAGGCCCAGCTCGTGGCGCAGGGCGTCGGAGAGCAGCCGCCGGGCGGGCACGCGGACGCGGTGGGCCGTCCCGTTGACCGTCAGCACGACGTCGTGGCGCTCCTCGCTCACGCGCTCACCCCTTCCCGCGCCGATCGAACCACGCGGGCGGTCAGCACGCGCACCAGCTGAGCGCGGTAGGCCGCGGTGGCGTGGACGTCGTCCCCGGGTTCGAGGTGCTCCAGCGCAGCGTCGCCCAGCCGGTCGTCCGGCACCCCGGACAGGTCCACGACGGTCGGGACGTCGGAGACCGAGAGAAAGCCGACCTTGGTCACGTCCCCGTCGACCAGCGCGGCCGCACCCACCAGGGCGTAGTCGCCGTGGCGACGGGCGATCTCGTCGAAGGCCACCCCGGCGCCCGGCGCCAGGGCCGGGAAGTGGGCCGAGAGGGCGATCTCGTCGTGGCGCAGGCTCGACTCGAGCGGGCCCACGTAGAGCTCGTCGGCCGGGATGGTGCGGCGGCCCCCCGGCCCCTCGACGTCGACCGAACCACCGAGCAGGGACAGCACGACGGGCATCTCCGCGGCCGCGTCCGCGTGGACCAGCGAGCCGACGGTGGTGCCGCGGTTGCGGATCGTGGCGTGGGCGACGTGCGCGAGCGCCAGCGTGACCAGTGGCTGCACGCGGCGCACGTCGGCGGAGGCCAGCACGTCCGCGTGCCGGGCCAGCGCGCCGATGGTGACCCCGGTGGGGTCCGCGCTGATGGTGTCGAGGCCGGGCAGCCCGTTGATGTCGACCAGCAGCGACGGCGCGGCCAGCCGCATCGAGAGCAGCGGGACCAGGCTCTGGCCCCCGGCGAGCACCTTGGCCCCCGCATCACCGGCCAGGGCCGCCACCGCATCGGTGAGCGACCCTGGTCGGAGGTAGGCGAAGGGGGCTGGCTTCACGGCTCCTCGTGCACGCCCGGACGCCCGACGGCGATCATCGTCCCGTCGTCGTCGTCCTTGGGTCCGACGACCCGGGCGAGGTGGTAGCCGAGCACGGTCACGAGCGTACCGAGGGCGATGCCGCTGAGGACGAAGTCGTCGGTGATCTTCAGGCTGGCGTCGCCGATGGCCAGGATGATCCCGGCCGCGATCGGCACCAGGTTGAGCGGCCGTCCGAAGTCGACGCCGTTCTCCCTCCAGATCTTCGCGCCCAGGAGGCCGATCATCCCGTACAGCACCAGCGTGATGCCGCCCAGGACGGCCGGCGGGGTGGCGTTGACGATCTGGCCGAACTTCGGGATCAGCCCCAGCAGGATCGCCACGACCGCGGCGACGAAGTAGGCCGCGGTCGAGTAGACCCGCGTGGCCGCCATGACGCCGATGTTCTCCGCGTAGGTGGTGGTCGGCGAACCTCCCACGGACGAGGTGATCACCGTGGCCACGCCGTCCGCGGCGACGGCCCGGCCGAGCACCGGGTCGAGGTCGGTCTTCGTCATCTCCGCGACGGCCTTGACGTGGCCGAGGTTCTCCGCGACCAGCGCGATGACCGCGGGGAGCGCGAGCAGGATGAAGATGACGGAGAACGACGGTCCGTGCCAGCCCACGTCGGCGTACCCGGGGGTGAAGGCCTGGTTGCCGACCAGCCCGTCCTTGGTGTGGGAGGGGAAGCCGAACCAGTCCGCCTCCTTGACGGCGGTCCAGCTCACGCGGTCGTGCGCCCCCGGCTCCGGGTTGCCCGGCAGCGGGAGGCTGGTCTGCCCGAAGACCAGGTCCACGATCCAGGAGAAGACGTAGCCGAAGATCAGCCCGAGGAAGATCGCGATCCGGCCGAAGAAGCCGCGCAGGCCGACCGCCATCAGGATCACGACGGTCATGGTGATGATCGCGACCCAGGGGTCGGAGGGCATGTAGGTCTTGGTGGCGACCGGGGCGAGGTTGAAGCCGATCAGCATGACGACGGCGCCGGTCACGACCGGCGGGAGCACGGCGTTGACCGTCTGCGGCCCGAAGTAGTGGATGACCAGCCCGACCAGGGCCAGCACCGCGCCGGCGACCAGGATGGCGCCGGTGACGTCGGCGGGACCACCGGGTCCCCTGCTGCCCGAGTAGGTGTAGATCGCGGTGGCCGCGCCCACGAAGCTGGCCGAGGTGCCGAGGTAGCTCGGCACCTTGCCCTGGACGATCAGCAGGAAGCAGATCGTCGCGATGCCGCTCATCATGATCGCGAGGTTGGCGTTCAGCCCCATGACGAGCGGGAAGACGAAGGTGGCGCCGAACATGGCGACCACGTGCTGCGCTCCGACGGCGACCGTCTTGCCCCACGGCAGCCGCTGGTGCGGCGCGACGGCCTCACCGGGTCCGGGGTCGACCACGTCCCACTTGAACATCGACATTGCTGCACCCTTCCGCCGTGTGCCGCCCGAGCCGTGGCACGAACCGATGGCCTCATGACACACCCGCCAGAGGTCCTCCGGCGTGACCGGCGCGTTACCGGCCGGTAGGTGTCGCGGCGCTAGCGTGACGGCGTGATCCCGGTCGGCGCGCCCCCTCGCCTGGCCGCCCACCTCCGCTCGGCGGCCGACGGACCGGTGTCCTTGGTGCACCGCGGACCCGACGCGGTCTACCTCGACGTCGCGGGTCGCTGCGTCGGCGTCGTGGGCCTGCGGGCCACCGCCGTGCCGTGCGCGCTGCGGTCGAGCCTCGAGACGCTGCCGGACGTCGCCACCGCGTCGGTCCGCGACGGCGTCCTGCACCTGGCGGAGGAGCCGGTGGTGATCGGCCGGCTGCTCGACGTCTCCGTCCCGCGGCTGCGGCTGGTGGGCACCCCCGGCCCCGTCGACGTGGCGGACCTGGTCGGCCGGGGCGACGGGCTCACGCCGTACGGCGACGACGTGCTGTGCGGCTGGCTGGCCGTGACCCGGGCAGCCGGGATCGCCACCCCGGAGGTGGACGCCGAGGTGCGCGCGCGGGCCGCGTCCACGACCCTGCTGTCGGCGACGCTGCTGGAGTGCGCGATGGCCGGCGAGGTGCTGCCCGAGTTCGGCGCATGGCTGGCCGGCACCGGTCCGGTCGAGGCGGTGGAGCGGATCGGCCACAGCTCGGGACGCGGGCTGGTCGAGGGCGCGCGACTGGCGCTCTCGGGGCTTGAGAGGGTGGCGGCATGAGCGAGGCAGGACAGACGCACGTCGAGCTGCGCCGAGGTGCGTACGCCGACTCGGTCACGCTGCTGCAGGTCAGCCGCAGCGTCCAGGGGGTCGAGGGAGTGGCTGCCGCCCAGGTCGCGATGGCCACGGCCCTCAACGTCGAGGTGCTCACGGGGATGGGGTTCGACGTCCCGGCGGAGGCGACGGCCAACGACATGGTGGTCGCGATCCGGCTCACGGACGACGGGTCGCTGGACGCCGCCCTGGCCGGAGTGGCGAGCGCGCTGGCCGAGTCGAGCCGGCGCCGCGAGGGCGGTCCGACGACCGAGGCCGCGCCGCGCACCACCTCCGCAGCCTTCCGCCGGGCTCCCGGGGGGATCGCCCTCATCTCGGTGCCGGGCGCCCACGCCTTCGTCGAGGCGGTGGACGCGGTCGAGGCCGGTCAGGACGTGATGGTCTTCAGCGACAACGTGCCGGTGGAGCAGGAGGTCGCCCTCAAGCGCGCCGCGGCCGAGCGCGGCGTGCTGGTCATGGGTCCCGACTGCGGGACGGCGGTCATCGGGGGCCTCGGGCTGGGCTTCGCGAACGTCGTCCGCCCCGGCCCGGTGGGCCTGGTGGCGGCCTCCGGCACCGGCTGCCAGCAGGTGCTGGCGCTGCTCGACCACGCCGGGGTCGGCGTGACCCACGCGCTGGGGGTCGGCGGTCGCGACCTGTCCGCCGAGGTGGGCGGGCTGGCGACCCGCGAGGCGCTCCGGCGGCTCGACGAGGACGCCTCGGTCGAGCGGATCATGCTCATCTCCAAGCCGCCGGCGCCGGAGGTGGAGGCGGAGGTCCGCGCCGTCGCCGCCGGCCTGTCCACGCCGGTGGAGCTGGCCCTGCTCGGCGCAGGGCACCCCGACCTGACCGACGCGACCGAGGCGCTGCTGCGTGCGCACGGCGTCCCGGTGCCGGGCTGGCCGGTCGTCGGCGAGGCGTCCGCCTCGTCGGGTGGGCGGTGGCTGCGCGGGCTCTTCGTGGGCGGGACCCTGGCCAGCGAGGCCCGGATCGTCGCCGCCGGGCTGCTGGGTGCGGAGGGCCACACCTTCGTCGACTTCGGCGACGACGCCTACACGACCGGCCGCGCGCACCCCATGATCGACCCGACACTGCGGCTGGAGCACCTGGCCCGCGCCGCCGCCGACCCGGACACCGCGGTGCTGCTCCTCGACGTCGTCCTCGGGCACGGCGCCGAGCCGGACCCCGCTGCGGCGCTGGTGCCGGTGCTGGCCGGCGTACGGCAGCCGGTGGTGGTCACCGTGGTCGGCACCGCCGCCGACCCCCAGGGCCTCGATCGCCAGGTGCGGCAGCTCGCCGACGCCGGCACCGAGGTGCACCTGTCCAACGCGCGGGCCACCCGGCGCGCCGTCGAGCTGCTGGGAGCCGAGCGATGAGCACTCCCACCGCCGTGGTCAACGTCGGCGCCGACCTGCTGGCCGACGCGGTCGCCGACCAGGCCGTCCCGGTGACCCGCGTCGACTGGCGCCCGCCGATGACCGGCACCGAGGCCGACCTCGCGGCGGTCGCCGCCGACCCGCGCCGCGCAGAGGCCAACGCGCGCGCCCTGGCCGCGATGCTGGAGGTGACCGCCACCCTCGTCGACGTGGCCCCGGCCTCGGAGCTGCTGGGGCTGGAGCCCGGCCAGTTCCTGCACGCCGGGCCGCCCATCGAGTGGGCGCGCGCCTCCGGCCCGCTGCGGGGCGCGCTGATGGGCGGCGCCGCGCTCGAAGGTCTGGTCACGGACCCCGAGGACGCCGTGGCGCTGTTCGAGGCCGGCACGTCGGTGTCCCTCGAGCCCTGCCACCACCGCGCCACGGTGGGGCCGATGGCGGGCGTGGTCACGCCGTCGATGTGGCTGTGGGTGCTCGAGGACGCCGCGAGCGGACGGCGTACGTTCTGCTCGCTCAACGAGGGGTTGGGCAAGGTGCTGCGCTACGGCGCGTACGGGCCCGAGGTCCTGACCCGGCTCCGCTGGATGGGCGACGTGCTCGGGCCGCTGCTCCAGGCCGCGGTCCGCGCCACCGGGCCCGTCGACGTCACCGGCATCCTCACCCAGATGCTCCAGATGGGCGACGAGGCGCACAACCGCAACCGGGCCGGCACCCTGATGCTGCTGCGCGACCTGGCCCCCGCCATGGTGACCACGGGCGTCGCCTCGGGCGACGTGTCGGAGGCGCTGCGGTTCATCGGCGGCAACGACCACTTCTTCCTCAACCTGGCCATGCCGGCGTGCAAGCTGGCCCTCGACGCGGCCCGGGACACGCCGGGCTCGACGATGGTGGTCGCGATGGCCCGCAACGGGACCGACTTCGGGATCCAGGTCGCCGGCACCGGCGACGAGTGGTTCACCGGCCCGGCGCAGCTCGCCGACGGGCTCTTCCTCGGCGACTACGGCCCCGACGACGCGAACCCCGACATCGGCGACTCCGCCATCACCGAGACCGCCGGCATCGGTGGCTTCGCCATGGCCACCGCGCCGGCGATCGTCCGGTTCGTCGGCGGCTCGGTGCCCGACGCGCTGGCCACCACGCGGCGGATGCACGAGATCACGCTGGGCGAGAACCCGCGCTGGTCCGTCCCGGTCCTGGAGTTCCAGGGGACGCCCACGGGCATCGACGTGACCAAGGTCTGCCGGACCGGCATCCTCCCCCAGATCAACACCGGCATGGCCGGCAAGGTCGCGGGCGTGGGCCAGGTCGGCGCCGGCCTGGTCACTCCCCCGGCCGAGATCTTCCCGAAGGCCCTGGCCCGGCTGGCCGAGCTCGCTGCAGGAGTCACCGGATATCCGGTGACCCCCTCGCTTCTGCACTGAAGTTTCGGTGCAGAAGTGCAGGAGTCACCGGTTGTCCGGTGACTCCGACACCCCACCTCAGCCGGTGAGGCGCACCGTCCGCCTGGTGACGGCGGCGTTGCCGGCGGCGTCGGTGGTGGTGATGACGAACCGGACCTCCGCGCGTACGCCGCGCTGGAGGGCGCGGGCCACCAGCTGACGCGCGGGGGTGGCCAGGCGCAGCTTGAGCGTCGCCGGCTGCCCGGTCGCCAGGGTCCTGGCCGGCGCCTCGACCTCGGGGCGCCCGCCCAGCAGGACCCGGCCCCGGACGGCGGCGGTGCACGGCTCGGCCGGGCAGCCGACCGTCACCTGGAGGCGGTGACCCTGCAGCACCTGCTGGCGGGCCGTGGCCACCACCTCGGCCTGCGGCGCCACGGTGTCGAGCCCGTCGCAGGGGGCGCCGATGAGCGCCCGGGCATCGGCCAGGCGGAGCTGGTAGCGCGAGCGGTACTGCTGCGCGGGGCGCTCCACGTCGGCCGCCCACTCACCCCACGCCGTCTCGACCGGGTACGGCGGGGTCCGGACGGCGGCCGCCTGGTCGAGGAACCAGTCGAGCTGGACCTCGGGGTCGTCGGGGAAGCCGGGGTAGGTCGCGATCCAGATCGACTGCCGCATCTGGAAGTAGCCCTTGGCGTCGCCGCCGCCGGTCCCGAGGTTGGCCAGGCCGGACTCGACCAGCGCCGCCATCACCGGGAGCTCGCCCGGGATGCCGCGTGCCGCCGCGCCCCGGGCCATCCAGCCGGCGATGTCGGTCTTGGGCGCGGTGTCGCCGGGGTAGGGCGTGACCGCCGGGCAGTCGGCGGCCCGGGCCGGAGCCGGCGCCGCCACGGGTGCCGCCAGGACGCCGGCGAGCAGGGCGAGCGCGACGACGCTCCGGAGCCTCACCACGACAGGGTAGGGCCCGGTCACCGCGGCACCGGGACATGACGACGCCCCGACCGGTAGCAGCGGCCGGGGCGTCCGTAAGGGGTGGGTCAGTACGACGGCTGGCTGGGGTCGACCTGGTTCACCCAGGCCACCACGCCGCCACCGACGTGCACGGCGTCGGCGTACCCGGCGCCCTTCACGATGGCCAGCGTCTCGGCCGAGCGCACACCGCTCTTGCAGTGCATCACGATCTGCTTGTCCGCCGGGAGCTGCTCCAGCGCGTTGCCGTTGAGGAACTCGCCCTTGGGGATCAGCACCGAGCCGGGGATCCGGTTGATCTCGTACTCGTTCGGCTCGCGCACGTCGACGAGGACGAAGTCGCGGGTGCCCTCGGAGCGCTCCTTGAGCATGTGCTCGAGCTGGACCACCGAGATCGTGGAGCCCACGGCCGCGTCGGCGGCCTCCTCGGAGACGGCGCCGCAGAAGGTCTCGTAGTCGATGAGGCCCGTGACGGTGGGGTTCTCGCCGCACAGCGCGCAGTTCGGGTCCTTGCGGACCCGGAGCTTGCGCCAGCTGAGCTCGAGGGCGTCGTAGATCACGAGCTGGCCGACGGCCGGGTCGCCGATGCCGGCGATCAGCTTGATCGCCTCGTTGACCTGGATCGAGCCGATCGAGGCGCAGAGCACGCCGAGCACGCCGCCCTCGGCGCAGCTCGGGACCATGCCCGGCGGCGGGGGCTCGGGGTAGAGGCAGCGGTAGCACGGCGCGTCGTCGGCCAGCGTGGGCGCGAAGACCGAGGCCTGGCCGTCGAAGCGGTAGATCGAGCCCCAGACGTAGGGGATCCCGAGGAAGTACGCCGCGTCGTTGACCATGTAGCGGGTGGCGAAGTTGTCGGTGCCGTCGACGATGAGGTCGTAGCCCTCGAAGACCCGCATCACGTTGTCGTTGTCCAGCCGCTCCTCGTGGAGGACGACGTCGACGTAGGGGTTGGTCTCGAGGACCGACTCGCGGGCCGACTGGGCCTTGGACTTCCCGATGTCGGACTGCTGGTGGATGATCTGGCGCTGCAGGTTCGACTCGTCCACCTCGTCGAACTCCGCGATGCCGAGCGTGCCCACGCCGGCCGCGGCCAGGTAGAGCAGGGCCGGGCTGCCCAGGCCGCCGGCGCCGATGACGAGCACCTTGGCGTTCTTCAGCCGCTTCTGCCCGGTCATGCCGACGTCGGGGATGATGAGGTGCCGGCTGTAGCGGCGCACCTCGTCGATGGTGAGCTCGTCGGCAGGCTCCACGAGCGGGGCCAGGGATGTGGGCACTACTGCTCCTCGAGACGGGTGTGGCGGACATGGAGCAGAACGCCGCGGGGCGGGCGATCTGTTCCCCTCCATCGTCGCCGGGCCGCGCCGCCGGGGCTCGCACGTCCCGTCATCCGGGCACCGCCGGCCGGTTCGGTAGGGTCACGGCGTGAGCACGGGCCAGTACGACGTCGACGCCGCGCGGCCGCGCGGGGGACGGCTCCCCCGGCGCGAGCGGCGGGCCCAGCTGCTCTCCTCTGCGCTGGAGGTCTTCGTCGCCCAGGGCTACCACGCCGCCGCGATGGACGACATCGCCGAGCGGGCCGGTGTGTCCAAGCCGGTGCTCTACCAGCACTTCCCCGGCAAGCTGGACCTCTACCTGGCCCTGCTCGACCACTCCTGCGACACGATCATCGCCAACACCCGCGCCGCGCTGGAGTCCACGCAGGACAACCGGATGCGCGTCGAGGCCACCATGGCGGTCTTCTTCGACTACGTCGCCAGCGACAGCGGGGCCTTCAAGCTGGTCTTCGAGTCGGACCTGACCAACGAGCCCGCCGTGCGCGAGCAGGTCGAGCGGGTCACCTCGGAGACCGCCGCACTGGTCGCCGAGGTGATCCACGAGGACACCGGCCTCTCCGACCAGCAGTCGCGGCTCCTGGCCGTCTCACTGGTGGGAATGGCACAGGTCAGCGCGAGGTTCTGGCTCACCGAGGCCGGCGGCATCGAGCGGTCGGACGCAGCAGCACTGGTCGCGATGCTGGCGTGGCGCGGGATCCGCGGCTACCCGCTCACCGACGAGCACTGAGAACACCCAGAACCCAGACTCCGAGGAGGAGTGACCGTGGAGGTCAAGATCGGCGTGCAGCAGGCCCAGCGCGAGCTGGTCGTGGAGGTGGACGAGTCCCCCGAGACGGTCGAGAAGCTGGTCAGCGACGCCCTCGCCAACGAGGGCGCCGTCCTCGCGTTGACGGACACCAAGAAGGGCCGCCGGGTCGTCGTGCCGGGCGCGAAGCTGGCCTACGTCGAGATCGGGACCGGCGTGGCCGGGACCGTCGGCTTCCGAAGCTGACCTGGGCCGGGGAGCGGCACCGTGGTCGGCGTGATCCTGTGGGCGCTCATCGGCGGCGCCATCATCGGCATCCTGGGCAAGTGGGTGGCGCCGGGCGACCGTGACATCCCGCTGTGGGCCACGGTGCTGTGCGGGGTCGGCGGCGTCTTCCTCGGCAACTGGCTCTACGTCGACGTCTTCGACTTCCGCCAGTCGACGAGCGGGCTCGACTGGTGGCGCCACATCTGGCAGGTCGCGGTGGCCGCGATCCTGGTGGTCGGCGCGGCCAGCGTGCTCGGCCGCCGCCGCGCCTGAGCGGCTCCTAGGCCGACAGCCCCAGCTCGTCCATCCGGGCGGCGTGCCGCTCGGTGATGCGGGTGAACATCCGCCCGATCGCGGCCAGGTCCAGTCCGGGCCGGTCCACGCCGCCGGCCAGGAGCGCCGACAGCGCGTCGCGCTCGGCGGCCACGCGCTGCGCCTGCGTGAGCGCCTCGCCCATCAGCCGGCGCCCCCAGAGCGCGAGCCGGCCACCCAGCCGCGGGTCGGCGCGGATGGCCGCCCGCACCCGGCCGACGACGAACGCCGCGTGGCCCTCGTCGTCGAGGGAGGCCACCACCAGGTCGCGGGTCTCGGTGTCGAGGAACGCCGCGATCTCGCGGTAGAAGTCGTCGGCCAGCCCGTCTCCGACGTAGGCCTTGATCAGGCTCTCGAACCAGTCCGAGGGCGCTGTGTGCTCGTGGAACAGGTCGATCGCGTCGCGGAACGGCGCCATCGCGGCGAACGGGTCGGCCCCCAGCTCGCTGATCCGGGCGTGCAGCGCCGCCACCTTGCCGAACTCGGCGCTGGCCATGGTCGCGATGGCCACCTTGTCCTCCAGCGTGGGCGCCATCCGGGCGTCCTCGGCCAGCCGCTCGAAGGCCGAGATCTCGCCGTACGACACCGCCCCGAGGAGGTCCACGACCGCGTCCCGGTAGAGGGGGTCGGCGAACACCAGGGGCATCTCACCCGACCCGTCGTCGGCAGGGGAACCGGGTGTTGATTGAGCCACGCGCGCACCCTACCGATAACATTGGTGGCGGTAGAGGCCGTCAAGGGACGGCCCGGTATGTGCGCGGCAGACGTGCCACTCGTGGTGAACGGTCGGCCGCACCGAACTGACTTTCTCCCAGTTCGGCTCTCCGGCAGCAGGCCGGGTGGGCTGACCACCACACGAAAGCGACAAGACGCTGACGACCACGACCTTCCGAGAGCTCGGGGTGCTCCCCGACATCTGCGACGCGCTCGAGCGCGCCGGCATCACCACCCCCTTCGCCATCCAGGAGATGACCCTCTCCGTCGCGCTGCTGGGCACCGACCTGATCGGCCAGGCCCGCACCGGTACCGGCAAGACCCTGGCCTTCGGCATCCCGGTGCTGCAGCGCAGCGTCGCGCCCAAGGACCCGGCGTACGCCGACATGCCCCAGGGCAAGCCCCAGGCGCTCATCGTCGCCCCGACCCGCGAGCTCGCGCTCCAGGTCTCCAGCGACCTGGCCCTGGCCAGCAAGGACCTCGGGCTGCGCGTCCTCACCGTCTACGGCGGCGTGGGCTACGACCAGCAGCTCGACGCGCTCAAGGACGGCGTGGACATCGTCGTCGGCACCCCGGGCCGCCTCATCGACCTGGCCGACCGCCGGGCGCTCGACCTGTCCCACGTGCACGCCCTGGTGCTCGACGAGGCCGACGAGATGCTCGACCTGGGCTTCCTGCCCGACGTCGAGAAGATCCTGTCCAAGACGCCGGAGACCCGGCAGACCATGCTGTTCTCGGCCACCATGCCGGCCGCCATTGTGACCCTCGCCCGCCGCCACCTGCGCCACCCGATGAACATCCGCGCGGAGTCGTCCTACGAGAACGCCACCGTGCCGGCCACGGCGCAGTTCATCTACGTCGCCCACGACCTCGACAAGCCCGAGATGATCGGGCGGATCCTGCAGGCCGAGGACGCCGGCAAGATCATCGTCTTCACCCGCACCAAGCGGCAGGCCCAGCGCATCGCCGACGACCTGGAGGAGCGCGGCTTCAAGACCAGCGCCCTGCACGGCGACATGGCCCAGGTCGCGCGCGAGAAGGCGCTGACCCGCTTCCGCGAGGACAAGCTGCAGGTGCTGGTCGCCACCGACGTGGCCGCGCGCGGCATCGACGTCGCCGGCGTGACCCACGTCATCAACTACACCTGCCCCGAGGACGACAAGACCTACGTGCACCGCATCGGCCGCACCGGCCGGGCCGGCGCCACCGGCATCGCGATCACCTTCGTCGACTGGGCCGACATCCACCGCTGGAAGATGATCAACAAGGCGCTGGACCTGCCCTTCGACGAGCCGCAGGAGACCTACTCCACCTCGGAGCACTTCTTCCACGACCAGGGGATCCCGCCGGGCACCAAGGGCCGGATCGTCCCGGAGAAGCCGCGCGAGCCCCGGGCCGACCGCGGCGAGCGCAGCGACCGTGGTGGCCGCGGCGGGCGTGACGGGGGACGTGACGGCGGGCGTGACGGTGGCCGCGAGGGCGACCGCCGCGAGCGCGGCGAGCGCCCCCAGCGCGACCGCAACCGCAACCGCAGCCGGACCCGCAGCGGCGAGACCGTCGAGGCTCCTGCTGCCGGCGCGTCGGCCGACGGTGCCGCCGCCGAGAAGCCGGCCGGCGAGGGCGCCTCGCGCAACCGCAACCGGCGTCGTCGCCGTCGTTCGGGCTCGGGCGAGGGTGGCGGCCAGGCCACCGCCACCGCCTGACCCGCAGGTTCCCGCGCTCCCCCGCTGGACCTTCAGCGGGTGAGCCCGGGATCCACCGGGTACCCGGTGAATTCCCGCGGCCTTCAGGCCGTGACGTCGACCTCGGTCCCGATCGGGGCGAAGTCCCAGAGCGCGATGGCGTCCGTGCGCAGCTGACGGATGCAGCCGTGCGACTGCGGCGTGCCGAGCTGGTCGACGGTCTGCAGCGGCGCCCCGTCGTCGATCGGGATGTCGTGGAAGCCGATGGCCGCACCGTTGTCGCCCTCGGTGAACCGGACGAAGTACTTCATCGTCCCCGAGTCGTCGATACCGTAGGCCTGCTCGGAGCGTGAGTAGACCGAGTACGTGCCCGGGTCGAGGTTGTCGTAGAGGCTCCCGGAGACCAGGTAGGTCCGCGTGACCTGCTCGTCGTCGTCGACCAACCAGACCCGCTGGTCGCTCTGGTCGAAGACGATGCGCCGCCCCTCGCCGGAGTCCGCCGGGACCGGCGGCTCGAGCCCCTTGGTCTCCGCGTCGGCCTGGTCGTCCTGGGGCTGGTCCGACGGCTGGGCGTCCTGGACCTGGCCAGCGCCCTGCGCCTTCGGGCCCCCCGACGCCGGCCCGGTCGGCTCCGCCTGCGGCGACGGCGTGGTCGAGGCCTCGCTCAGCACCGAGCCCGAGGCAGCGCTGAGGTCGGTGGCCGTGTCGGCGCCACCACCGGCGTCTCCGCTGGCCACCGAGGGCAGCACCCCCACGCCGCCCAGCATGGCGATGCCGGTGACGCTGAGGGAGGCGCCGAGGACGGCGAACCGGCCGTAGCGCGGGGCGGGCTTCTCGGCGCGACGCCGCCCGGCCGGGTCGGCGCGGCGGCGCGGAGGCTCGGCGCGGTGGCTGGGCATGACCTAGGACGCCACCCGGGTGGTCAGGTGGGCGGCCACCTCGCGGTAGGCCTGGGCGCCCTTGCTGCTGCGGCTCGTGGACAGGATCGAGCGTCCGGCGGCCGGCGCCTCGGCGAACTTGATGGTCTTCGGGATCGGGGGCTCGATCACCTGCAGGTCGTAGGTCTCGGAGATGGTGTCGAGCACGGCGCGGGCGTGGTTGGTGCGGCCGTCGTAGAGCGTCGGGAGGACGCCCCAGACCACGAGGTCGCGGTTGGTGAAGCGACGTACGTCGTGGACAGTGTCGAGCAGCTGCCCCACGCCGCGGTGCGAGAGCGTCTCGCACTGCAGCGGGATCAGCACGCCCTCCGCGGCGGTGAGCGCGGCCACGGTCAGCACCCCCAGCGAGGGCGGGCAGTCGAGCAGGATCCAGTCGTAGACCTCGCCCTGCTCGGCCAGGTCCTCGACCACGGCGCGGAGCACGTGCTCGCGGCCGGTGCGGGTCAGCAGGTCGGCCTCGGCCCGGGCCAGCTCGATGGTGGCCGGGAGCAGGTCCACGCCGTCCTCGGTGGTCACGATGGCCTCGGTGGGCGCCAGGCCCTTGGTCAGCACGTGGTGGACGGAGAGCTCGACGTCCTCCGGGTCGATGCCCAGCGAGAAGGTCAGGCAGGCCTGCGGGTCGAGGTCGATCAGCAGCACCCGGTTGCCCAGCTCGGCCAGGGCCGCCCCGATCGACGCGACCGTCGTGGTCTTCGCGACGCCACCCTTCTGGTTGGCGATCGCGAGGACCGTCGTGCGTCGCGTGCTCATCGGGGACCATCATGCCGGACACCCGGCTCGGGACCGGCATCCCACCTGCGAGACTGCGGGGCATGTCTCAGACCGCCCTGGTGACCGGCCCGACGGCGGGGATCGGCCACTCCTTCGCCCAGCAGCTCGCGGCCCGCGGCTACGACCTGGTTCTGGTGGCGCGCGACGAGGAGCGGCTGGAGAAGACCGCCGCAGCGCTGCGCGCGACGCACGGCGTCGAGGTCGAGGTGCTGCCCGCCGACCTGACCGACCGGGCCGACCTGGCCCGCGTCGAGGCGAGGCTCGCCGACCCGGTCCGACCGGTGGACCTGCTGGTCAACAACGCCGGGTTCGGGCTCAAGGGACGCTTCCTGGACAACGCGGTCGACGCCGAGACCGCGATGCTCGACGTGCTCGTCACCGCCGTCCTGCGGCTCTCCCACGCCGCCCTCGGGTCGATGTCGGAGCGGGGCCACGGCGGGATCATCAACGTCTCCAGCGTGGCGGCCTTCCTGCCCCGCGGCACCTACAGCGCCGCCAAGGCCTGGGTGAACTCGTTCTCCGAGTGGGCCGCCCACGAGTACGCCGACCGGGGCGTGAAGGTGATGTCGCTGTGCCCGGGCTTCACCAAGACCGAGTTCCACGAGCGGATGGACGTCTCCCGCGGGTCGGCTCCCGACTTCATGTGGCTGGACGCCGAGAAGCTGGTCGCCACGGCCCTCGCCGACTTCGACAAGGGCCGCGTCTACTCGATCCCCTCGGCGCAGTACAAGGCGATCGCCACCGCCTCGCGACTGATCCCCAACAGCCTGCTCCAGCGCTTCCAGTCCATCGGGCGCAAGTAGCTACTCGCTCAGCGCGCTGACCGGGGCGAGCTCGACGAGCCCCGCGACCTTGGCCGCCATCTCGGGGTCCACGGTGACGAAGGCGTCGGCCTGGAGCAGGGTGACCGCGACGTACTCCGCGTCGAAGGTGGTCTGCCAGTGCTGCTCGTTGGCGATCCGGAACGACGTGGCCCGTGAGACGCGGTCACCGAGGACCCGGATCTTGAGCTCGGTCAGGCGGGTGTGCAGGGTGCCGGCCTCCCGCTCGGTGAGCTCACCGCTGCGGACCAGCCCCAGGATGAGGGTCAGGGCCTGCGAGCGGATCGCGTGGGGTGCGACGAGCTGGTGCTCGGGACTGATCGGCAGCTGCTCGGTGACGATGTGCAGCAGCGTCGGCGCGTCGATCGTGTAGCGCGTCATGCGATGACCTCCGGGGTGGTCCGGTCCGAGAGCTGCGAGGCCGTGCCGGCCAGGGCCAGCAGCCGCTCCAGCTGGTCGGGCGCGGTGGTGTTGCAGCCGAGCTCGTGGTCGTGCTTGCCCAGCCCGTGGTGGTCGCTGGAGCCGGTGACGACCAGTCCGAGCTGCTGGGCGAGCTCGCGCAGGCGCTCCCGGTCGCCCGGGCTGTGGTCCTGGTGGTCGACCTCCACGCCTGCCAGGCCCAGCCCGGCCAGCTCGGTGATGGCCCGCTCGGGCAGCGACTCGGGCCCGTGCCGGCCCCAGGGGTGCGCCAGGACCGTCACTCCCCCGGCCTCGGTGACGATCCGGATCATGTCCACCAGCGGCGCGGCGTAGCGGTCGACGTACGCCACCCGCCCGGGGTTGAGGTACTTCCGGAAGGCGGTGCTCCGGTCGGGCACCACGCCCAGCGTGACCAGCGCGTCTGCGACGTGCGGCCGGCCCGTGGCGGCCGTGCCGTCGGAGGCGCGCCGCACGTCGGCGATGTCGATGTCCACCCCTGCCGAGCGGAGCCGCTCGAGCATCGCGGGCACCCGGCTGCTGCGGCCGTCGAGGATCTTGCGCAGGTGGGCGACCAGCGGCGGGTACGTCGGGTCGGGCAGGTAGGCCAGCAGGTGCACCCCGCGTCCGAGGTGACGGGTGCTCACCTCGATCCCCCGCACCAGCTCGATCCCGACCTCCTCCGCGGTCCGGGCGGCCTCGGCCCAGCCCGCGGTGGTGTCGTGGTCGGTGACCGCCAGGACGTCGATCCCGGCCTCCCGGGCGGCGCGCACCAGCTCCGCGGGCGTCTGCGTGCCGTCGCTGCACCGCGTGTGGGTGTGGAGGTCGATGCGCACCTCTGCACCCTAGGGCGCGGCACGGTCGCCCTACGCGCCGCCGGCGGCGGACGCTGCTGCCGGCTGCTCCTCCACAGACCTCGCTCGTCCTTGACAGTCCGGTCGAACATGTGTTCGAATAGTCCTCGATGCAGTAGTCCTCCGGTCCACGCCGGAGCCCGCCACCAGATGGCGCGCTGGCGTCGAGGTCACCACAGTCCCGGAGGGTCGGTCCCCGGGCACCGGTCCAGCGCTCCGGAGCCCCTCGTCGTGGACACCGCCACCAGCCTCGCCACCGTGCTGGAGGCTGTGCGCGCCACCCTGCGGGCGCTGGACGACCGGCTGGCGGTGGGCTTCAGCGACGACGAGCTCGTCGACGGGTTGGGCCTCACCCAGACCCTCAAGGGCCAGGTCGCCGCCCTCGAGGCGCGGCTGCTGGCCGAGACCGACCTCCGCGACCTCCCCCGCAAGCAGCTCCACTGGGGTTCGACGGCCGACTGGTTCACGCACCTGGCCGGCCTGAGCCGACGCGAGGGGCGTCGGTCCGTCGTGCACGCCCACCAGCTGGTGACGGCGCTGCCGGACACCCTCGAGGCCCTGCGGCGCGGTGACGCCTCGGCCGCTCAGGCCGCCATCGTCTGCAGCGCCGTCGACGCGCTTCCGTCGAGCCCGGCCCTGCGGAGCCGTGGCGAGAAGGTGCTGCTGGAGGAGGCCAGGCGGCTCAACGCCACGGAGCTGGCCCGCACCGCCCGCCACCTCGCCGAGGTCGTCGACCCCGACCGCGCCGAGCGCCGCGACGAGGCCGCCCTCGAGCGCGAGGAGCGGGCCGCGCACAGCTCTCGCTTCCTCTCGGTGACCGACGACGGCGCCGGCGGCGTCCGGATCAAGGGCCGGGGCAGCACCGAGGACGGAGCCGTGCTGCGCGCGGCGCTGCTGCCGCTGACCAGGCCCGCGCCGGCCCTCGACCCGGACGGTCCCGACTGCGGCTCACCCACCGACCCTCGCGACCACGGCGCCCGGATGTTCGACGCGCTGGTCCAGCTGGCTCAGCACGCCCTCGACACCGACCGGGTGCCCGCGTCCCACTCCGCCCGACCGCGGGTGGCGGTGACCGTGGAGCTCCAGGGCCTGGTCACGGGGCACGACTCCAGGCCGCTGCCGGAGGCCCGCACCGACGACGGCCTGCGCCTCTCGGTCGCCGCCGTGCGCCGGCTGGCCTGCGACGCCGACCTCATCCCGGTCAGTCTCGGCTCCGCAGGCGAGGTGCTCGACGTGGGCCGCAGCGCCCGGCTCGTCACCCCGCCGCTGTGGCGCGCCCTGGTGGCCCGCGACCGGCACTGCACCTTCCCGGGCTGCACCCGCCCGCCGGTCATGTGCCACGCCCACCACATCGTGCACTGGGCCGACGGTGGCACCACCTGCCTGGCCAACCTCGTCCTGCTGTGCGGTGAGCACCACCGCGTCCTGCACCACACCCCGTGGCGGGTCCGGCTCGCCCCCGGCGACGGCCGGCCCGAGTTCCTGCCTCCCGTCCGCGGCGGTGATCCACCGGATCCACCGGCCTGGATCCGGCACCGGCCCAGGCGAGAGTGAGGCGAGCAGCTCACCACCCGGGCGCGGGTCCCCCGAACGGCAGCTCGACCAGCGGCGGGCCGAGGCCCGAGACGTCCCGGAGGATCCAGTCGTCGCGCAGGAGCAGCATGGCCGAGGCGGGCCGGAGGACCATCCAGAGCCAGCGGCCAGCAGCCTCTCCGGCGACCACCGAGCGGTCCCACTCACCGGAGGAGGCGGAGACCGAGACGGGCCACAGCGGCACCGCCTGGGAGTCGATGCGCACCCGCACGGTGGGCGGTCCGTCGCCGACCTCGGCGCCCGGGTCGTCGTGCGCGGTGCCGGCGATCCGCGCCCCCAGGCCGGTGCCGGGCTCCTCGGCCACGACCAGGACGTCGACGGGACCGTCGAGGGCGGAGGTGCCGGAGACGCAGGTCATCGCCGCCCGGCCCCGCCCGACGGTGCCGACCGCGGCGAAGTCGGTCACCCGCCAGCCCGGGCTCAGCGGCCAGGGCAGGTAGGTCGGGAAGCGCGCCGTGGCGCCGAGGTGCTCGACGAACGCCTCGTACGACGCCTCCGGGGGACGCCACAGCGGCTCGACCAGCCCGTGGTCGGGACAGGACCAGAGCTCCTCGACCTGCGCCACCGGAGTCGCGCAGCGGGGGCACCCGACCGACAGAGCCATGCCCAAACGGTCCGGGACGGAGGAGCGGCTGGTCAAGAGTTCCAGTGCAGGAGCACCACTTGCTCGCGCTCGTGACCGAGGACCGAGACGGTCCCGGTGTCGAGCTTGAGCAGCCGCCCCTCGCTCACGGGGAGGTCCAGCCACCGAGCGGCCAGCGCCCGCAGCGCGTGCCCGTGGCCGACGAGCAGCACGTCGCCGTCGACCTCGCGGCAGCGGGACACCACCCGGTCAAGCCGCGCGGCGACCTGCTCGGCGTCCTCCCCGCCGGGCGAGGGATGGGTCCACACGGTCCAGTCCGGGACGGTCTCCCGGATCTCGTCGGTGGTGATGCCCTCGTAGTCCCCGTAGCCCCACTCGGCCAGGTCCTCGTCGACCTCGGCGTCGGGGAAGCCGGCGAGCTCGGCGGTCCGGCGCGCCCGCTGCATCGGAGAGGTCAGCACCAGCGCGAAGGACCGGTCGGCGAGCCGCGGCGCGAGGGTGCGGGCGGCCGCCTCCCCCGCCTCGGTCAGCGGGAGGTCGGTCGAGCCGGTGTGCCGGCCGTTGCGGCTCCACTCGGTCTCACCGTGCCGCACCAGCCAGACGTCGCCCATGGACCACAGGTAACCGCACTCCGGCCCCAGCCACACACCCCGGCCGGCGCTGGCGACCTCAGTCCTCGGCCAGCACCACCACGGCGTCGCCCGCGCCGATCGTGTAGGTCTGGGACTTCGGCGGGTTCACCACGACCCCGAACTTCATGCCGGGGTCGGCGAGCAGCGCCGACTTCAGGCCGATGGCCGTCTCGCTGCGCCGCGTGGCGCCTGCGACCACCGTGGCCCACGAGACCTGCTCGCCGGGCTGGACGTACCACTCCGCGGGCCGCAGGTAGATCTCGCTCCCCTCGGAGCCGAGCAGCTCCTTGAACACCGCCTCCAGGCGGGCGTCCTCGGAGAGCTGGGTGACCACGAGGCTGACGATCTCGCCGCTGACCACGATGTCGTCGACGTCGGCCACCGAGGCCAGGACCCGGTTGCGGTCGTCCATCATCTCGCTGACCACCGGGGTGTCGGAGCCGACCTTGCGCAGGATGTCGCGCACGTGGAGCAGCGTGACCAGGGTCCGCGAGTCCGCCGTCTGCATCTCGAGGTCGCGGTCGTAGCAGAGCACGATGATCTGGTCGAGCGCCGCGCTGACGTGCTCGTCGAGCACCGCCCGGCTGGTGGTGGAGGCCTTGACCACGGTCACGGCCAGGTTCGGCAGCGACGGCACGACCGGCTCGCCGTACGCCGTGAGGACGGCCAGCGTGGAGCCGGGCGGCGCGTAGCGGTCAAGCTCCCGCAGGACGATCGGCGCCCGGTCGTTCCAGCCGACCAGCAGCGCCTGGGTCGGCACCGGAGCGTCGCCGGCCTGCTGGCCGAGCCGGTTCAGGGCCGGCTCGGTCAGCGAGCGGGACTGGCCCGCCAGGACCGAGTCGTCCTCGACCACCACGATGAGCGTCTGCTCGGCGGTGAGGACGGTCTCCGGAGGCGGGTTGAGCTTCGAGCGCCCGCCGTCGACGAGGCCGACGACCGAGGCGGCCTCGAAGGCCTGCTGCGCCTCGGCGTACGTCGAGCCGGCCAGCCCGTGGTCCTCGAAGAAGTAGAACTCGTCGCCGGAGTAGTCGAACAGGTCGGTGTAGACGGCCGCCGCGCCGGACTGGCGCGAGGTCTGCACCACCAGCTTGGCCACGGTCTCGCGGATGTCGAGCAGCGTGGTGCGGCCCTTGCCGACCAGGGCGGCCGCCTCAAGGTTGGTCGGGTCCTGGATCTCGGCCACGATCCGCGGGCCGTCCTCGCCGCCGTGGGTGAGGGCGAGCAGGGTCTTGATGACCTCGGAGTCGGGGTCGTCGCTGTCGGGCGCCAGCAGGATCACCGAGCGCGCGGTGTCGTGGCTGCTCAGCCGCAGGTCGTCGAGGTCCATCGGCGAGCCGGAGCGGCAGATGATCCGGGTGCCGCGGCGCTCGGGCACCTTGACCCGGAGCTCCTCCTCCATCTCCACCTTGTCCCGGTCGGCCAGGATCACGATGACGGCGTCGCTGCGGCTCTCGTTGGCCAGCGTCAGCTCGGAGATGATGGTGAAGATCGACTCCGACCAGCCCAGGATGACGGTGTGGCCCTCCTCCAGGACGATGGAGCGGCCCCGGCGCAGGTCGGCCAGCTTGGCGTCGATGCCGTTGGCGATGACACCGATCAGCGCGCTGACGATGAACAGGCCGCCGATCGTGAGCAGCAGCATCGTGAGCAGGAAGCCCCAGGAGCCGGCGTCGCCGCCGATGTAGCCGGGGTCCAGGGCGTGGAGCAGCGTGTAGAAGAGCTCGTGGAAGAAGCCCCTGCCGGTCGTGTCGGTGCTGCGGAGGCGGAAGACCGTGGTGATGACGGCGAAGACGAGGGTCAGGACGACCGTCGCGACGGTCAGCCACATGATCAGCGCGGGCGTCCCGCGCGTCATGGAGTTGTCGAACATGTAGCGCAGCCGGTCGCCCAGGCCCGAACGCCGCTCCGTCGCCGTCTTGACCGAGGGCCCACGGCTCTCAGCCATCGCCTTCGCCGTGCGGACGCGCAGCTGCTGTCCCGTGCGTGCCATCGTCACCTCTCGCAGTGCCGGCCGGACGCCGGTGGTGGACCAAGGATGGCCCGGATGATCCTCCCCCACCCGTGAAGAGCCCGTCACTGGCACGATCGGGCCATGCAGCCTGAACCTTCGGAGGGCCTGAGGCGCGCCCGGGGCGCCACCGCGCTGGCCTTCGCCACCCAGGGTCTGGTCTTCATCAGCCTGACCACACGGCTGCCCCGCTTCTCCGACCGGTGGGACCTGTCCTCGGTCGAGCTGTCCCTGGTGCTGCTGATGATCGTCCTGCTGGCCGGGGTCGGCTCGGTGGTGGCCGAGCTGGTGGCGAAGCGCCGCGACAGCGCCAGCACCCTGCGGGCCGGCCTGCTGACCATCGCCGTGGCGGTGCCGGTGGTGGCCGCGGCGCCCTCGGGGCTGGTCTTCGTCCTGGCGCTGGCGGTCTACGGCGTGGGGCTGGGGGTCGTCGACGCCACCAGCAACATGCAGGCGGTGGCGGTGGAGCACCGCTACGGCCGCCCGATCCTGCCGTCCTTCCACGGCGCGTGGACCCTCGGCGGGATCCTGGGCGCCTGCTACGCGCTCGCCGCTGCGCACCTGCCGCTCTGGACGGCGGGCCTGGTGGCGGTGGTGCCGCTCGTGGCCCTCCTGGCGGCGTACCTGCCCCGCGAGCACGGCGAGGCCCTGACCGCAGCGGAGGACGCCGACGTGCCCTGGCGGCCGATCCTGCTCGTGGGCCTCGGGATGGTGCTCTTCTACATGGTGGACACGGCCTCGCAGACCTGGGGCCCGACGTTCCTCGACGACACCGTCGACGCGCCGCACTCCCTGGTCGCGCTGGCCACGCTCCCCTACCTGGTGGCCAGCCTGGTCCTGCGGCTGGCCGGCGACTCCCTGGTGGCGAGGTACGGCGCCACGCTGGTGCTGCGCATCGGCGCGGTCGTCGCCTCGCTGGCGCTGCTGGTGGTGGTGACCGCTCCGACCTGGCCGGTGGCCGTGCTCGGGTTCACGCTGCTCGGCGCCGGCGTCTCGGTCATCGCCCCGCTCAGCTTCTCCGCGGCCGCCCGGATCGCCGGCGGTGAGCAGGCGCGGGTGGACGCGGTCATCGCGCGCTTCAACCAGTTCAACTACGTCGGCGGCCTGCTCGGCGCGGTGCTCACCGGCCTGGTCGGCGCCGACTCGCTGCGGCTCGGCTTCGCCGTCCCGATGGTGCTGATCCTGGCCATGCTGCCGCTGGCCCGGGCGTTCGCCCCGGCCGGGGCGGTCAGCGCACGCCAGCCATCAGCCTCGTGATCGGCTTGGTCAGGACCAGCACCAGCAGGCCGGTGGCCACCGCGACCGCGCCGAGGACCAGGAAGTAGCCGGTCTCGTCGTCCGGGTCGTAGAAGCCGCCGAGCTTGCCGGCCATGGCGGTCCCGAAGGCGACCGAGAGGAAGTAGAGCGCCACCATCTGGGTGCGGAAGCGCTCGGGCGCGAGCTTGGTCGACAGCGAGAGGCCCACCGGCGAGATGAGCAGCTCGCCGAGCGTGAAGACGAGCAGGATGCCGGCCAGCAGGAGGACCGGAGTGGTGTTCTCGCCGCCGGGGGTGAGGAGGAAGGCCCAGAAGGCCAGCCCCATCACCACGGTGCCGAGACCGAACTTCACCGGCGTCACCGGCTGGCGGTCGCCGAGCCTGGTCCACAGGGCGGCGAAGGCACCGGCCAGCACGATGACCATCACGGGGTTGATCGAGTTGACCCACGAGACCGGCATCTCCCAGCCGAACAGGTCCCGGTCCAGCCGCTTGTCGCTGAAGATCGTGACCACCGTGAACTGCTGCTGGTAGAGCGACCAGAACACCGCGTTGCAGAGGAACAGCGGCACGAAGGACCACACCCGGCTGCGCTCGGTGCCGCTCAGCTCGGAGGAGGAGAGGATCAGCACGAAGTAGGCCACCGCCGCGACGCTCACCACGCCGAGGACCCAGTCGGCCAGGTTGCCGGCGTCCATCAGGCCGGTCAGGGCCAGCACGGCGACGGCCAGGGCGAAGACCGCCAGCGCGGCGGCGTACTTCAGGCGGCCCGAGGGCTCGAGCGGGTGCGGGGCCTCGCGGGTCCGGTCGGGCAGCGAACGCCGGCCGACGGCGTACTGGACGAGCCCGAGGGCCATCCCGACCGCGGCCAGGCCGAAGCCGTAGTGGAAGCCCTGGTTCTCCTGCAGCAGCCCGGTCAGCAGCGGGCCGGCGAAGGCGCCGATGTTGATGCCCATGTAGAAGAGCGAGAAGCCGGCGTCGCGCCGGTCGTCGTCCTCGGCGTAGAGCGAGCCGACCAGCGAGGTGGCGTTGGCTTTCACCCCGCCGCTGCCCAGCGCGACCAGGCTGAGGCCGACCGCGACGCCGCCCAGCCCCGGGATGAGGGCCAGTGCGACGTGACCGCTCATCACCACGCAGGCGGAGGCGAACAGGGTCCGCTCGGGCCCGATCAGGCGGTCCGCGACCCAGGCGCCGAGGATCGTGGCGAGGTAGACCGCGCCGCCGTAGGCGCCGACGATGCCCGTCGCGGTGCCCTCGTCGATCCCCAGGCCGCCCTCGGCGGCGGAGTAGTAGAGGTAGATGACGAGGATGCCCTGCATCCCGTAGAAGCTGAACCGCTCCCACATCTCCACGCCGAAGAGGCTGGCCAGGGGCCAGGGCTGGCCGAGGAAGCCGGTGTCGCGCCGCTTCTCGACCCCGGACGGTGCGGGTGGGTCCGTGCGCGTGCTCATGCCCGAGCGGTGTCCGCCCGAAGGGGTATGTATGCCCCCGGTCAGTCCGCGGGCGCGTCGGGTCCGGGCCAGTTCTTGTCCGGCTGGGGCACCGGCCGGCCGGGCTGCTCGCCGCCACGCGCCTGCAGGTAGCTGTCCTTCGGCACCATCACCTTGCGGCGGAAGATGCAGACGACCTTGCCGTCCTGGTTGTAGCCGATGGTCTCGACGTGGACCACGCCGCGGTCGTCCTTGGACGTCGACTCCCACTTGTCGAGCACCCGGGTCTCGCCGTAGAGCGTGTCACCGTGGAAGGTCGGCGCCACGTGGCGCAGGGACTCGATCTCCAGGTTGGCGATGGCCTTGCCGGAGATGTCGGGGACCGACATGCCGAGCAGGATCGAGTAGACGTAGTTGCCCACGACGACGTTCTGGCCGAACTGCGTCGTCTCCTCGGCGTAGTGCTGGTCGAGGTGGAGCGGGTGGTGGTTCATGGTGAGCAGGCAGAAGAGGTGGTCGTCGTACTCGGTCACCGTCTTGCCTGGCCAGTGCCGGTAGGTGGCGCCGACCTCGAACTCCTCGTAGCTGCGTCCGAACTGCATGGGCCCATCCTCCCTGCCCGGGACGGGCGGGGTCACCGCGTGGACGCGTGGGCTATCTCACGAGCCGCCGCCACCGGCCTTGCGCCGGTGCATCTTCGGCCCGCCGCCGACCACCTCGGAGCCGTGGGCCTTCTCCGCGAGGGGGCCGTCCTCGTGGACGCCCCGCTCCTTCTTGTTCTTCTTGTCGAGGGCCTCGCGCATCTTGGCCTTCAGGTCGTCATTGGCTCCGGACATGCCTCCACCCTCGCACGAGTCAGCGGCGGTAGGGCAACAGGATTCCCGTGCGCGTCGTGACCTGGCCGTCCGCGTCGAGGGTCAGGGTGCCGATCGTGAACGGCTCGGGATCGAGCCGGATCCGCTTCTTGAGCCCCTGCCGCACGGTCTCCCACAGCCGGCTGCGGTCGCGGGCGTCACGCACCCGCACGTCGTAGTCGCGCAGCGTGATGTCGAGCCGGTCCTCGTGCACGTCGAGCAGGGCGTAGGTGGTCAGCCCGAACTGGAAGGCGCCCCCGTGGGCCAGCTGCAGGATGCCGTCCTGGCTGGTCGCGGTGACGTCGTGGACCTCGCCGCACAGGTAGACGTCGACGCCGTACTGCTTGAACAGCTGCCACAGCCGCGACCTGGCGCCCCCGGGGTAGTGCAGCTCGCTGGAGCCGCGGGCCCGGACCGGCTCCAGGATCGGCACATGGCCCTGGACGAAGGTCCAGCGCACGCCGTCGGCCTGCGCCTTCCGCAGCACACCGGCCAGCCACCGGAGCTGCTGCCGGTCCACCCGGATCCGGGCGCGGCCGGGAGCGATGTCGAACGGGTCGATGGTGACGACCTGCACCTCCGGCGCGGGCCGGAAGGCGTACGCCGTGCCGGCGTGGTCGCCCGCCGGGTGGTCCGGGAACCGGGGGCGGCCGGCCCGGGTCCGGGTGAAGTAGTGGGCGAACTGCTCCTGGAACACCGGCGCCAACCGCCGCTTCGAGACGGGCCACGGGTTGTCGCCGTACTCGTGGTCGCCCGGCGCGGCGTACAGGTCCAGCCCGTGCTCGCGGAACCTCTCGAGGTACTGCGGGTAGTACGTCGCGGCCGCCCGCCGGGTGGCCTCGGCCCGCTGGGTGGGGCTCCCCACGGGGCCGAAGGTGCCGGTGTGGTGGGTGTCGCGTCCCCACCGGCCGTCGACCAGGTCGCCTGCGACCAGCACCGCGTCGGGCTGCTGCCGCGCCCAGTCGTCGAGGACGTGGTCGAGGGCGCGCTCGTAGGCCGGGCTGGTGCCGTTCTCCGAGCGGCGCGGGTTCCAGGAGCCGGGGCCCTGGCGCAGGTCGGCGACGTCGGCGTTGAGGAAGTCCGGGCTGGAGAGCAGCCGGAGCAGCTCCGGCTCGTCCGTCGGACCAGGCACCACCGCCCGTGGCTCGGCTGCAGTGGCGGTCCCGGCCTCGGTCACGGTCAGGCTGACCGGGCCCGGTGCCGCGCCGGCGCGCACGGCGACCGTCAGGTCCTGGGCGCGGTGGCTGGCCACCAGGCAGACCAGCGTGGCGGCGTCCGCCGAGAGGTAGGAGCGCCGGCGTACGACGGTGCTCGGCGAGCAGCCGTCCGGCAGCCCGGTCACGGTCCCGCCGACCACGCGGACCGTGGCCCGGGTGTCGGGTCCGCCGGCCAGGGCGACGCGCAGCGGGAGCAGCGAGCCCTCCGCGACCGCCGTGCCGGCGTCCGCCCAGCCCACGCCGGTGACCCGAGCGGTCTCCGGCCGCGCGGGCGGAGGGCTGGCGGAGGTCGCCGGGCCCGGCAGGGCGAGGAGCCCGGCCACGGCGAGGACGCACAGGTTCCGGGCGGCTGCCATGCCGCATGCTAAGCCAAGCGATCCGCTCGACTATCGGGCGACACGCTCGGCCGGTGCGCTGCGCCGGACGGCCGCGCGGCGTACGAGAAGGTGTCGGCATGGAACCGGCCCGTCGCCCGCCCCGTCCCTCCGACATGCGATCGATCGCGCTGACGGCTGCCGCCCTGCTCCTGCCCCTGTCCCTGGCCGCCTGCAGCTCGGGCGACGACGACGTCGCCACGGACCCTGCCGGGACACCCTCGGCCACGCCGACCGCCTCCCCGAGCCCGACCGCGGCGCCGACCGTGGGCACCTACCCGCCGTTCGAGCCCACGGACTACACCTTCGAGCTCACCGTCAGCTGCTTCTGCATGGGGGCCGGCGTGCCCATCGAGGTGACGGTGGCCGACGCCGAGGTGGTGGGCGCGGTCTACGGCCTGGCCGACGGTGGCCGCGGCGGCACCGAAGCCGGGGAGGAGGCCGACCAGGCCTTCTGGCTGACCATCAACGACGTCATCGACAAGGCCAACGACACCGACGCCGCCTCCGTGCAGGTCGAGTGGCCCGCGGGCCAGGACCACCCCGACAGCGTCTACGTCGACGGCAGCGAGCAGATCGCCGACGACGAGGTCGGCTACACCGTCGCCGACGTCCAGGTCACCGGCTGACCGACCCCGGACGGCCACGCTGCCACACCACCGGTGGTTGAGGAGGTTGCGCAGCAACAGCGCTCCTCGGTGGTTGAGGAGGTTGCGCAGCAACCGTCTCGAAACCTCGTACGCCGCGGCTGGTGCTCGCCCCCGTCCCAGCACCGGGTCACCGGGTTTCGAGACGGGCGCAGCACGCCCTCCTCAACCACCGCTGGGCGCACCAACCTCGCCGATCGGTGGTTGAGGAGGTTGCGCGGCAACCGTCTCGGGACCGCGTACGCCGGTGCTGGTGCTCGCCCGCGTCCCAGCACCGGGTCACCCGGCTTCGAGGCTCGGCCGTGGCCGGCCTCGCACCTCAGCCACCGTCGGCGCGGGCGCACGCACCACGGTGGTTGAGGAGGTTGCGCAGCAACCGTCTCGAAACCTCGCACGCCGCGGCTGGTCCTAGCCCGAGTCCCAGCACCGGGTCACCGGGTTTCGAGACGGGCGCAGAACGCCCTCCTCAACCACCGCTGGGCGCAGCAACCCCCGCCTCTCGGTGGTTGAGGAGGTTGCGCAGCAACCGTCTCGAAACCGCGTACGCCGGTGCTGGTGCTCGCCCGAGTCCCAGCACCAGGTCACCGATGGCCCGCGGGTGGCGTCAGCCCTTGAGCTGGTAGTCCTTGAGCAGGGAGCGGCCGATGATCATCTTCTGGATGTCGCTGGTGCCCTCGCCGATGAGCATGAAGGCGGCCTCGCGGTAGAGGCGCTCGATCTCGTACTCCTTGGAGTAGCCGTAGCCGCCGTGGATGCGGAAGGAGTCCTGGACGACCTCGTTGCAGTACTCCGAGGCCAGCATCTTGGCCATGCCGGCCTCGACGTCGTTGCGCTCGCCGCCGTCCTTCTTGCGCGCGGCGCGGACCATCATGGTGTGGGCGGCCTCGACCTTGGTGGCCATCTCCGCGAGGCGGAACAGGATCGCCTGGTGGTCGGAGATCGGCTTGCCGAACGTCTCGCGCTGCTGGCTGTAGGCGATGGCGAGCTCGAAGGCGCGGTTCGCGATGCCGCACGCCCGCGCGGCGACGTTGACGCGGCCGACCTCGACGCCGTCCATCATCTGGTAGAAGCCCTGGCCGGTCTGGCCGCCCAGGACGTGCTCGTCGCCGGCCTTGAAGTTCTCGAAGACCGCCTCGGTGGTGTCGACGCCCTTGTAGCCCATCTTGTCGATCTTCCCGGGGATGGTCAGGCCGGGCGCGGTCTCGCCGAAGCCCGCCTCCTTCTCCACCAGGAAGGTCGTCATGGACTTGTACGGCGACTCCTGGCCCTCGTCGGTCCGGACCAGGGTGGCCACCAGGGTCGACGTGCCGCCGTTGGTCAGCCACATCTTCTGGCCGTTGATGACCCAGTCGTCACCGTCCTTGACGGCCTTGGTCTTGATCGCCGCCACGTCGGAGCCCAGCCCCGGCTCGGACATCGAGAAGGCGCCGCGGACCTCCCCGGTGGCCATCTTGGGCAGGTACTTCTTCTTCTGCTCCTCGGTGCCGTGCTTCATGAGCATGTAGGCCACGATGAAGTGGGTGTTGATGACGCCGGAGACGCTCATCCAGCCCCGCGCGATCTCCTCCACGCACAGCGCGTAGGTCAGCAGCGACTCGCCCAGCCCGTCGTACTCCTCGGGGATGGTCAGCCCGAAGATCCCGAGCTCCTTGAGCCCGTCCACGATCTCCTGCGGGTACTCGTCGGCGTGCTCGAGCTCGGTCGCGACCGGCAGGATCCGCTCGTCGACGAAGGTCCGGACCGCCTTGAGGATCTCGGTCTGGTCCTCGGTCAGTCCGTCGGTCTCGCACAGGCGACCCATCGTCAAGCTCCTTGCCGCATCGGTGACATCGCGGCCGAGGTTACCGGTCGTTCACCTGCGGCGCCGTGGCCAGGATCACGGCGCGGTGTTGATCACCCGAGGCTGTGGTTCAGGGGCTGGGCGTCAGCGTGACGGGCGGCGTCGACTGGTTCGGCAGGGTGGTCGGGGTCGTCGTCGGCGTGGTCGTCACGGGGGGCGGCGGCGGGATCACCGGCTCGACCGGCTGGACCAGCGCGTCGGTCACCAGCATGTGGTGGTCGGTCGTGCGCGCCACCTTCTTGCTGCGGTCCTGGACGTAGTTGGAGAACTGCACCTGGGAGCCGAAGATCCAGTCCACGACCATGCCCGACGGCGGCTGGCAGGTGGTGGCACTGCGGTAGCCGCCGCTGGCGGAGACCATCGCGGCCTGCTGGGTGACGCGGCAGAAGACCTGCTTCTTGGCGTTCATGTCGCCGGTCCACACGATGGGCAGGTTGTTGCTGGCCCGCAACTGGTTGACCAGGGCGATCTGGAGCCGCTGGCCGATCAACCGCCACTTCTGGGCGTTGCCGCGGACGTCGGCGGGGTTCTGGAAGTTGATGAAGTAGATCTGCTGCCCGGTCTGGAGGGACTGCAGCAGGACCACGGGCATCCGCAGGACGTCGCCGTGGAAGTAGGGGAGCTTGAGCCACGAGGTCGAGACCAGGCGGAACTTGTCCTTGCGCCAGGCGATCGAGTTGCGCAGGAAGCCCACGCTGTGGATGTAGCCCGGGAAGATGTCGTACTGGCCGGCGGCCTTGCGCACCCACTTCTCGTACTGCGG
>CAZEPK010000011.1:0-30428 GCA_964514085.1 uncultured Nocardioides sp. | reverse complement strand
CGTGGGCGACCGGCCGGTACCGGATCCCGGCGCCCCGCCAGCCCCGCGGGTCGTCGTAGGTCTCCTGCGCCTGGGCCTTGAACTCGGCCAGCCCGGCGGTGATCCGTCCCCGGGTCTCGACGTGGTAGGTCACCATCCGGCGCACGTCCACCCGGTGCCGGACGGTGGCGCTCCTGACCTCCACGGTGAGCGGCTCGTAGCCCGGCGCCTCCGCCCTGATCCGGAGGACGACGCGCCTGCCGACGTCCTGGGGCCGGATCGCGTAGGTCCGCGCGGTCGAGCCACCGGGCCAGGCGTAGGTCACCACGGGGTCGGGCGCGGAGAACCGGCCCGGCCGGGCCTTCAGGGTGTGGGTGAAGCGCGCCTCACCCAGCACCCGTTGCCGCTTCGCGGTCATGGTGGCCGCCGCCACCGGCGCCGTCGGGGGTGAGGTGGCCACGCCGGAGCCGTCCCCCGCGGTGACCTGCACCGCCAGCGTCCGGCCGAGGTCGTCGAGCCCCGGCGCGTACGCCGGCGCGACCGCACCCGCGACGGGTACCCCGTCCCGCAGCCACTGGTAGGCGAACGTCGCGACGGCCGGCGACCACTGCCCCGGGTCGGCGGTGAGCGTGCCGCCGTAGACCGCCCGGCCCGTCACGCTCGGCGCCGAGACCGGCACCGCCGGCGCCGGAGCGGCGACGAGGACCGTCGCGGCGAGGGCCAGGACGAGGGCGAGGAGGAGGCGTCTCATCGGGTCACGACCAGAGGCCTCAGGCCCAGAGCTGACCTTCGAGGGCCTCTTCGGCCTCGTCGACGGTGCCCTCGTAGGCACCGGTGGAGAGGTACTTCCAACCGCCGTCGCAGACGATGAGGGCGATGTCGGCGCTCTCCCCCGCCTTGATCGCCTTGGCGGCCTGGGCCAGCGCCGCGTGCAGGATCGCGCCCGTGGAGATGCCGGCGAAGATGCCCTCCAGCTCCAGCAGCTCGCGGACCCGGCGCACCGCGTCGCGCGGACCGACCGAGAAGCGGGCGTCGATCAGGTCGGCGTCGTAGAGCTCGGGCACGAAGCCCTCGTCGAGGTTGCGCAGGCCGTAGACCAGCTCGCCGTAGCGCGGCTCGGCCGCGACGATGCGCACGTCGGGCTTGGCCTGGCGGAAGAAGCGCGAGACGCCCATCAGGGTGCCCGTGGTGCCCAGCCCGCCGACGAAGTGGGTGATGCCGGGCAGGTCGGCCAGGATCTCCGGGCCCGTGCCCTCCTGGTGCGCGAGCGCGTTGGCCTCGTTGCCGTACTGGTAGAGCATCACCCAGTCGGGGTGCTCCTCGGCCACGCGCTTGGCCACGCGGACGGCCTCGTTGGAGCCGCCCGCCGCGGGCGAGGTGATGATCTCGGCGCCCCACATCCGCAGCAGCTGGCGACGCTCCTCCGAGGTGTTCTCGGGCATCACGCAGACCATCCGGTAGCCCTTGAGCTTGGCCGCCATGGCCAGCGAGATGCCGGTGTTGCCCGATGTCGGCTCCAGGATCGTGCACCCGGGGCGGAGGAGGCCCTCCTTCTCGGCCTCCTCGACCATCCGCAGGGCCGGCCGGTCCTTGATGGAGCCGGTCGGGTTGCGGTCCTCCAGCTTGGCCCAGAGGCGTACGTCGGCGCTCGGCGACAGCCTCGGCAGCCCGACCAGCGGCGTGCCGCCGACGGAGGCGAGGAGGTTGTCGAACCGGGTCATGGCCGGCCGGTCACCCGCCCGCGACGGCGGGCAGCACGACGACCTCGTCGCCGTCGCTCAGCGGCGCCTCGAGGCCGCCGAGGAAGCGCACGTCCTCGTCGTTGACGTAGATGTTGATGAACCGGCGCAGGTCGGCCTTGCCGTCCTTGTCGTCGAGCAGGCGGTCCCGCAGCCCGGGGTAGGTGCCCTCGAGGTCCTCGATGAGCGCGCTCAGGTCGGACCCCTCGCCCGTCACGGCCTTCTGGCCGCCGGTGTAGGTGTGCAGGATGGTCGGGATGCGGACCTTGATGGCCATCAGGTGGTGCTCCTTGCTGCTGGGTCTGCTGCTGGGTTCGCTGGGAGGTCGGGCAGCGCGGCGACGACCTCGACCTCTTCCTCGGTGACGTCGCCGTCGATGATCCGATATGACCTGAACTCCACAGGGCCGTCGTTGTTCCCGTGCTCGCGTGTGCTGACGAGCACGTAGTGGGCGCCGGGCTCCATGGCCAGGCCGATGTCGGTCCGGCTGGGGTAGGCCTCGGTCGCCGTGTGCGAGTGGTAGACCACCACCGGCTCCTCGTCGTTGGCGTCCATGGCCTTGTAGAGCTGGAGCAGGTCGGAGGAGTCGAACTCGTAGAACGTCGGGCTGCCGGCGGCGTTGACCATCTCGACCAGGCGCTCGGCCCGGTCGCTCCCGGCGGGCCCGGCCACGATGCCGCAGGCCTCGTCGGGGTGGTCGCGCTTGGCGTGCGCCACGATCCCGTCGTAGGTCGCCTGGTCCAGTCTCAGCACCCGTCAAGGGTATGGGCTCACGACGTCGAGCCCGCCCCCCGCCCGACCACTGGAGCAGGCCCCGTCCCGCTCAGCGGGAAGTGACTGCCTGGACCAAGGTCTCCTGGAGGTAGCCGACCCACTCATAGATGTCGTGGGCCTGGGCCCGCGGGTCGTCGTCGGGCAGGGAGCGCCAATAGTCCTCGTCCCCCTCCTCGACCTCCAGGCGCGTGGCCAGGGCCAGGCGCAGGTCGGTGAAGGACCTCATCCAGGTCTCGGCCTGGGGCTGGTCGAGCTCCACGTCGATCATCAGCCCCTCCTCGGTGAGCTCGGGCGGCAGCCCGGCGTCCTCGAGGACGTCGATGATGGTGATGGCGGCGTTGGCCTTGCCGTCGCGCAGCGACCCCTCGGTGAACCGCCGGAACTCCGAGGCGGCCTCCTCGTCCTCCGGGTAGGCCGTGGGGAACAGCCGGGCCAGCACCGGGTCCTCGGGCTCGGTGGTGGGCCCGGAGAAGTCCATCATCGCCTCGAGCGGGTCGACGTCGTCGCGCGGGACGGCTGCCTCGTTGCGGAGCAGCTCGACGAGCTGGGCGGCCAGCGAGCGCAGCAGGTCGGCCTCGAAGCCGGTGAAGGTGGCGATGAGGTGCTTGCTGCGGCGGTGGCGCGTGAAGCCGGTCAACGCCGCCTCAGCCCTGCTTGTCGAGGGTGGCCCAGAGCCCGTACTCGTGCATCGCCTGCACGTCGCGCTCCATCTCCTCGCGGCTGCCGCTGCTCACCACCGACTTGCCGTCCTCGTGCACCTCGAGCATCAGCTTCTCGGCCTTCTTCTTGTCGTAGCCGAAGTACTTCTGGAAGACGTAGCTGACGTAGGACATGAGGTTGACCGGGTCGTTCCAGACGATGGTCACCCACGGCGTCGCCAGGACGGTGATCTCGTCTGGGGTGGTCGTCGGCTCGACCTCAACAGGGCTGGCTGTCGACACCTCTCCATGGTGGCACAGCACCCCGACGCCGACGGACTCCTAGTCTGGGTCCGTGGGACCGACGTCGACCGCGCTGCTCACCGACCACTACGAGCTGACCATGCTGCAGGCCGCGCTGGCCAGCGGGACGGCCGAGCGCCACTCGGTCTTCGAGCTCTTCGGACGCCGGCTGCCCGACGGCCGGCGCTACGGCGTGGTGGCCGGGGTGGGGCGCGCGCTGGACGCCGTCGAGGCCTTCCGGTTCGACGACGAGGCCGTCGCCGCACTGGAGGGGGTGGTCGACGACGCCACGCTGGAGTGGCTGGCCGGCTACCGCTTCACCGGTGACATCTGGGGCTACGCCGAGGGCGAGGTCTACTTCGCGCACTCGCCGCTGCTCATCGTCGAGGCCAGCTTCGCCGAGGCCGTGGTCCTCGAGACGGTGCTCCTGTCGATCTACAACCACGACTCGGCGATAGCCTCGGCCGCCTCGCGGATGACGCTGGCGGCCGGTGACCGGCCCTGCATCGAGATGGGCTCGCGGCGCACCCACGAGGAGGCCGCGGTGGCGGCGGCACGCGCGGCGTACGTCGCCGGCTTCGCCAGCACCTCCAACCTCGCCGCCCGCCAGCGCTACGGCGTGCCGACGACCGGCACCAGCGCCCACTCCTTCACGCTGCTGCACGACACCGAGGAGGACGCGTTCCGCGCGCAGGTGACCTCGCTGGGCGTCGGCACCACGCTCCTGGTCGACACCTACGACGTCGCCGAGGCGGTGCGCACCGCCGTCGAGGTGGCCGGCCCCGAGCTGGGCGCGGTGCGCCTCGACTCCGGCGACCTCGGCGCCCTGGCCGTGGAGGTCCGCGCCCAGCTGGACGGGCTCGGCGCCCACGGCACCCGCATCGTGGTGACCAGCGACCTCGACGAGCACGCGATCCGGGCCCTCGCCTCGGCGCCCGTCGACGGGTACGGCGTGGGCACCCAGCTGGTCACCGGCAGCGGCCACCCGACCTCGGGCTTCGTCTACAAGCTGGTGGCCCGCGAGGACGACACCGGCGCGCTCCGGTCGGTGGCCAAGAAGAGCGTGGACAAGATCTCGGTGGGCGGCCGCAAGTACGCCCTGCGCCGCCGCGGCGCCCAGGGCGTGGCCGAGGCCGAGGTGGTCGGCATCGGCCGCCCGTCGCAGGACGACGGCGACGACCGGGAGCTCCTGGTGCCCCTGGTCCGCGGCGGCGAGGTCGTCGGCCGCGAGCCCCTGGAGGCGGCGCGCGAGCGGCACTACGCCTCGCGCGCGGAGCTGCCCCTGGCCGCCCAGCAGATGTCGCGGGGCGAGCCCGTGATCCCGACCGTGTTCGAGGGAGAGACCCCCTGATGGCCCTGCTGACCTGCGACTTCTTCTCCGAGTCCCTCATGGTCGGGACGTCGGTCACCGTGGTGCTGCCCCAGCAGACCGAGGAGCAGATCGGCCTGGACGACGCGGTGCGCGAGGGCCCGCCGCCGGTCCTCTACCTGCTGCACGGGCTCTCCGACGACCACACGGCGTGGCTGCGCTACACCTCCATCGAGCGGTACGCCGCAGCCCGGGGGCTGGCGGTCGTGATGCCGGCCGCGGGGCGCAGCTTCTACGCCGACGAGGCACACGGGCACCGCTACTGGACCTATGTCTCCGAGGAGCTGCCCCGCGTCGTCGGGCAGTTCTTCCGGGTCTCCCAGGAGCCCGCCGACACCTTCGTGGCCGGCCTGTCCATGGGCGGCTACGGCGCGCTCAAGCTGGTGCTCACCCACCCGGAGCGGTACGCCGCGGCCGCGTGCCTCTCCGGAGCCCTCGACCTGGTCGCGTTCGCCGAGCGGCCCGACCGCGACGAGGTGATGGGCAGGGTCTTCGACCGCCGCGTGGGGCCGGGTGACGACCTGTTCTCCCTGATCACCCGGGCCGAGGGCGTGCCTCCCCTGCACGTCTCCTGCGGCACCGAGGACTGGCTCTACGCCTCGTCGCAGCGGTTCGCCGAGGCCGCCACGGCCGCCGGCGTCGACGTCACGACCGACTTCCGCCCCGGCGAGCACGTCTGGTCGCTGTGGGACGCGGTGATCCAGGACGTCATCACCTGGCTGCCGCTGCGCGAGGCCTGAGCTCAGCGGCCCGAGGCGTCCATCCCGACCTGCACCGCCCACCCGACCACGGCCCGGACCACCAGGAGCAGCCCCAGGAGCGCTGCCATCGCACCGCCCCACATGGCCACCACGTAGCCGTTCTCGATGGACCCCTCGCCGATCTGCTCGCCGAAGGACTTGAGCGCGACGGCGAGCACGATGCTGCCGCTCACGAGCCAGAAGACGCCGAAGAACCCCGCGCTCCGCAGCTTCTCCACCGCCTCTTCCTGCCGCTCGGCCAGCGCGAGCGCCGTGGCCTCCTCCGCCGCGAGGCGGCGACGCTCGGCGGCCTCGGCGACCTCGGCCGCGAGCGGACCGCGACCCGGGGACTGGTGCTCGTCGGTCACGGCGTCAGTGTGCCAAGGTCGGGGGGTGAAGTCAGCGCTCATCGTCGTCGACGTCCAGAACGACTTCTGCGAGGGCGGGTCGCTGCCCGTGGCCGGCGGCGCCCAGGTGGCCGCGGACATCGCCAGCCTCCTGCACGGCGGCTCCGCCTACGACCACGTGGTGGCCACCAAGGACCACCACGTCGACCCGGGCGAGCACTGGGCCCGGGAGCCCGACTTCGTGGAGTCCTGGCCGGTGCACTGCCGCGTGGGGACCGAGGGCGAGGCGTTCCACCCCAACCTGGACCCGCAGCCCTTCGACGCGGTCTTCCTCAAGGGCGAGCACGCCGCGGCGTACTCCGGCTTCGAGGGCGCGCACGACGGGACGTCGCTGGCCGAGTGGCTCCGGGCCCACGAGGTCACCCGCGTCGACGTGTGCGGCATCGCCACCGACCACTGCGTGCGCGCCACCGCCCTCGACGCCGCCACCGAGGGGTTCGAGACCACGGTCCTGCTCGACCTGTGCGCCGGCGTGGCGCCCGAGACCACGCAGACCGCGCTGGCGGCGCTGCGCGAGGCGGGCGTGACCGTTGCCGGCCACTGACCACCTGCGCGTCGACCTGCGCGCCGACGGAGCACTCTGGCTCACCTTCCACCGCCCCGAGGTCCTCAACGCGTTCAGCGACGAGCTCTCGGTCGCGCTGGCGGAGCAGGTCGAGGCCGCCGCCTCGGACGACGCCGTCCGGGTGGTGGTGCTCACCGGCGCAGGCCCGGCGTTCAGCGCCGGGGCCGACATCTCGGGCCAGGACGCCCACGAGCGCTTCGACGTCCGCGCGCTCGACGCCGCCAACCGCATCATCCGGGCCGTCACCTCCTGCCCCAAGCCCGTCGTGGCCGCGGTCAACGGGATCGCTGCCGGCGTCGGGTGCTCGACCGCCCTGGCGGCGGACCTGGTGGTGGCCTCGGAGTCGGCCGGCTTCCTGCTGGCCTTCGCCCGGATCGGGCTGATGCCCGATGGCGGCACGTCGGCCACGGTGGCGGCCTCCCTCGGCCGCGCGCGGGCCATGCGGATGGCCCTGCTGGCCGAGCCGCTCAGCGCCCGCGAGGCCTACGACGCGGGGCTGGTCAGCCACGTGGCGCCGGACGCCGACTTCCCGGAGATGGTCGACACGGTCGTCCGGCGGCTGACCCGGGGCGCCCCGCTGGCCCAGGCCGCGACCAAGAAGGCGGTCAACGCCGCCACCCTGCACCAGCTCGAGCCGGCCCTGGAGCGCGAGCGCACCGGCCAGACCATCCTGCTGCGGACCGCCGACGTGGCCGAGGGGATGCGCGCCTTCGGCGAGGGGCGCCGCCCCGACTTCCGCGGTGAGTGACCCCGAGGTCGGCGGCCGACGTGTGAGCGCCCGCGGCCAGGCGCTCGCGACGCTGCGCGAGCCGAACTTCCGCGCGTACTTCCTCTCCACGCTGGTCAACGGCGCCGGCTCGACGATGGGCAACATCGCGCTGGTCTTCGCGGTGCTGGAGGTGAGCTCCTCGCCCTCGGCGCTCGGCATCGTGCTGGCGGCCGAGACCATCCCCCAGGTGGTGCTGATGCTGGCCGGCGGCGTCATCGCCGACCGCTTCGGGCGCACCGTGACGATCCAGCTCTCCAACATCGTCTCGGGCCTCACCGCGCTGGCCATCGCGGCCCTGGTCATCAGCGGTGAGGCCCAGCTGTGGCAGCTGGCCGCGCTCAGCGTGGTCAACGGCGCGGCCTCCGCGATCGGGTTCCCGGCCCTGGCCAGCGTGATGCCCCAGCTGGTCCCCCGCGAGCAGCTCCAGGCCGCCAACGTGCTCAACTCCATGCGTCGCGGCGTGCTCAGCGTCATCGGCCCGACCGTCGGCGGGCTCCTCGTCGTCACCGTCGGCGCCGGCTGGGCCGTGGCCGTCGACGGGATCACCTACCTCGTGGCCGCGGCGCTCCTGCTGCGGGTCAAGATCCCGGCTCCGCTCCCCCGCGACGAGCAGAGCACGATGCTGGGCGAGCTGCGCGAGGGCTGGATCTACTTCCGCACGACCACGTGGCTCTGGGCGGTCGTCCTGGCCTTCGGCGTCCTCAACGTCCTGCACAGCGGCTTCAACACCCTGGGGCCCGTCGTCGCCGTCACCACCGACATCGGCGAGACCGGCTGGGGGCTCATCCTGTCCGCGCAGGCGGTCGGCCTGCTCCTCACCACCGTGGTGATGCTCCGCGTCCCGCTGCACCGCCCGCTCCTCTGGGGCATGCTCGGATGCGCGCTGTACGGCGTCCCGATGCTCGTCCTCGGGCTGCATCCCAGCCTGGTCGCGGTGATGGTGGCGACCTTCGTCGGCGGCGCGGGGATCGAGGTCTTCAGCCTGGGCTGGAGCCTGGCCATGCAGGAGCACGTGCCCGACGAGATGCTGTCGCGCGCGTACTCCTACGACGCCCTGGGCTCCTTCGTGGCGATCCCGGTCGGGCAGCTCGCCGTCGGGCCGCTGGGCGCGGTGTTCGGCGTGCGCGAGGTCCTGCTGGTGTGCGGGGTCGCCTACGCCGTCATCTGCCTCGCCACGCTGGGGTCGCGCGCGGTGCGCGACCTCCAGCGTGCCGACCAGGCTCCCGCCGTCAGCTGATCTGGTTGCTCGGGATGTCCACGCCGTTGTAGGCCAGCCGCCAGTCGGCGGTGAACTGCGTCGGCGGGGTGTCCACGTCGATGACGTGGTTGGTCGTCACCCAGTCGATGAGCAGCTGACGGATCTCGACCTGCGCGTTGTAGACGACCGGGGCGGTCTTGACCGCCGGGAAGCCACCGCCGCCGGACTGGCGGTAGTTGTTGACCGCCAGCACGAACTGCGCGGCCGGGTCGATCGGGGCCCCGTCGTAGGCCAGGTCGAGGATCCGGCTGCCGACGTCCTTGCCCACGTCGATCCGGTAGGTGAGGTGCTTGTCGAGCCCCCGGATCGAGTCGAAGTTGTAGTCCGGGATGCCGTTGGGCGCCGAGGTCGTGACCGCGTTGGTGAGCTGCGCGACCGTGTAGGGCCCCGCCGTCGTCTGCTTCTTGAAGTAGGCGGCCGAGAACTCGAGGTAGGCCTTCACGTCGGCGCCGGTGATCCTCACGCCGAGCAGGGTGTTGTCGTAGATGTAGAGCCCGGCCACGTCGCGGACGCTCACCTGGCCCTGCGGGAACGACGCGGTGCGGCTGAACGGCGCCGCCTCGGAGAGCACGGGCAGGTTCGCGTCGGCTCCGGTCAGTGCGGCCTTCACGGCGGTCGCCTGGACGTACTGGACGAAGTCGATGATCGGGACGTCCTCGACGACCGAGCGGGCCGCCGAGAGCAGCTTGGTGGAGGTGCCGATGGGGGCGTTGACGTAGGTCACGACCTTGTCGTGCTGGGCGCGGACCGCCTTGGCCACCTTGGGGTTCTCGGCCGCCGTGTTGGAGTTGAGCAGCTGGCTGTGCGAGCGCACCACCTTCCAGGCGCGCTTGCGGCCCTGCCACACGACGCTCAGGTTCATCACCGCGAGCCGCATGCCCCAGTAGTAGGGCTCACAGAGCAGCACCTGCTTGCCCGTCTTGGCGTTGGTCACGTAGCGCTGCGGGATCTCCTTGTGCGCGTGGCCCACCAGGATCGCGTCGATGTCGGGGACCTGCTCGGCCACCAGGGAGGCGGCGTTCTCGGGGTAGGGCAGCGCGTCGCCGTACGACGAGGAGGTGTCGGCGCCGGAGTGGGCCGAGACGATGACGAGGTCGCAGCCCTTCTTCTTCAGCTCGGGGACGAACGTCGCGGCCTGCTCGACCAGCCCGGGGAACTCCAGCTTGCCCTGCACGTTGGCCTTGTCCCAGATCGCGACGCCGGGCGTGACCAGCCCGAGGATGCCGATCTTCAGGGTCCGGCCGGGCCCGAGCCGGTACTTCTTGATGGTGTACGGCGGGAAGACCGGCCGCTTGGTCGCCGGGTCCACCACGTTGGCCCCCAGCAGGGGGTGGTCCAGCTGGGACTGGAAGGCGCGGAGGGTGTCGATCCCGTAGTTGAACTCGTGGTTGCCGAGCGCGGCGGCGTCGTACTTCATCACGTTCATGGCCGCCGCCATCGGGTGGATGCCGCCGGTGGTGATGGGGGCGATGCGCGCGTAGTAGTAGGCCAGCGGCGTGCCCTGGATGGTGTCGCCGGCGTCGAGCAGCAGCACCGGGCCGCGCTTGCGGAACTTCTTGCGCATGGCCTTGACCAGCGTCGCGACCTTGGCGACGCCGATGTCGTTGTGCGCGGCGTCGTCGTACTCCTTGTTCTTGAAGTAGTCCCAGTTGAAGACGTTGCCGTGCAGGTCGGTGGTGCCGAGCACGGTGACGCGGAGGCGGTGCGGCTTCTTGCCGCGCCGGGCGTCACCCGCCTCGTCGTCCTCGTCGGCGAACGCGGGGGCGGCCAGGCCGGCCGCGGCCAGGGCGGCGGCGCCGGTCAGCACTCCGCGGCGTCCGGCCACCGAGCCGCCGAAGGACTCGACGGTAGGGTCGGGCTCGGCGAGCGTCTCGCCGAGGGAGGGGCAGCAGTGCGCGTCGTGGTCGACCGGCCGGCGGAACGGGTCGTCGGTGGCGTGGTCGTGCGGGGTCGAGGCCATGGTGGAGCTCCCGAGGGTGTGAGAGGTGAGAGGACGTCGACCCCGGTGGAGGCCGGACCCCGTTCCTATCAGGTCAGCACCACTTCTCGGCCAACGCCCTGATCACGGTCAGGTTGCGGTTGGTCGCGACACCGAGGTGCCTCTCGACCACCGCGTTGGTCAGCTTGGCCTCGTGGTGGTTCCCGCTCAGGAGGAGGTGCACCGCCCGGCCGCCGACCTTGGCCACCTCGTCCGGCCCGCCCGCCTCCTCGACCTTGCGGACGGCCGCCGCGGTGGGCGCCTCCTTGAGCAGCGAGACGTAGTGCCGGCCGGTGTGCCCGAAGGAGGCGGCGTGCTCGGCGATCTCGCGGAGCTCGGCCTGGGTGAAGACGATGGTCGGCACGGGGAAGCCCGCCTCGGCCTCGAACGCCTCCTCCAGCACGGCCTCGATGCGCGCCCGCGAGCGGAGCCTGGTGTCGAAGCGGACGTTCCCGGTGTTGATGTAGGTCTCCACCTCGGTGCAGCCGGCCGCCTCGACCGCCGTGACGATCGAGGCCTTGGGGAACTTCCGGGTCGCACCGAGGTTGATCGCCCGGAGGAAGCCGATGCGGGTCGTCACCACGCCATCCTCGGACACGCGGGCCCGAGCACCGCTACATTCCGGCCATGTCCAACGGGGATGGCCAGCCGCCGCCGAGCGCGCCCACGGCCGACAACGACGGCGACGGCATCAACAACGCGACCGAGGGGGCGATCGACCGGGCCGTGGACTCCGGGGCCCGCTACCAGGCCCGGATCGCGCTGATCACCGCCATCGTGGCCCTGATCTCCGCCCTGCTCGGGCCGCTGGTCTCGCTCAAGATCAACTCCGACCAGATCGAGTCGCAGGGTCGCCAGGCCAGCGCCCAGATCGAGGCCGGCACGGAGCAGTCGGAGGGCGAGTTCGTCCGGACCCAGCAGGGGACGGCGTACACCGAGTTCCTCACGGCGTTCAACAACGGCACCCTGGACCTGCTCGGCGCTGCCGGCGCCCTGGGGACCCCGGGCAACTCGCTGAAGGACCTGTCCGGCCAGGAGCAGGTCGCCGTCCAGGCGGTCAAGGACGTGACCGCGGCCTACTACAAGGTCCGGATCGTGGCGGGGAGGTCGAACGACGAGGCCGAGGACCTCTACGACGAGTTCGCCAGCTGGTCAGGGGCACTCCTCCAGGTGGGCGCCAAGGTGCTGGCCGGCCAGCCGCTGACCGACGAGGAGGCGGCGCTCCTGGTCACGGAGAACACCACGGCGGAGTACGGCCGGCTGATCAGCCTGTCCAACGACTTCATCGAGGCCGGCCGGACGGACTTCAACGTCGACGGCTGAGCCGGCGGCCTCGTCGGCTACTTGGTCTCGACGGTGATGGTGGCGATGCCCACCAGGAGCCCGGCCTTGACCGCCTTGGTGCCGAAGGTCTTGTTGAGGAGCGGCGCCGCGACCTCGGAGATCTCCACCTTGGTGCCGGTGAGGACGGCCTTGCCGCCCTTGGCCTGGAGCGGCTCGAGGGTGCGCCCGTCGAGCTTGAACAGGTAGGCGCTGGTCACCACGGTCTTGCCGTTGACGGCCACGTCGCCGTAGACGCGGGAGACGCCCGGGTCGACGTTGAAGTTGGAGAGCCGGACCGTGGTGCCGCCCGAGGTCAGGGTGAGCCCGGACCCCTCGTGCTGGATCTGGCCGATGACGTAGGGCGAGACCTCGCCGGGCGTGAAGACGGTGACGTTGCCCCCGGTGATCGGGAAGACCAGCGAGCCCTCCTTGGTGAGCTTGCCGCCGCCGGTGGTCCCCGGCGTCAGCTTGAGATCGCCGAGGGCGTCGACGAAGCCCTGGTCGAGCTTGATCGCGGTCGACTCGCCGCTCAGGGACTCCACCACGGCGACCGGCTTCGGCGCGCCCGAGGCACCCTCGGCCTCGTCGTCGCCGCACGCGGCGAGGGGCAGGGCCAGCAGGGCGAGCCCGGCGACGGCGGCGAGGGAGCGGCGGAGGGAGCGGCGCAGCGGCATGGTGGGTCCCAACTGTGGACGCGCCACGGGCGGCGCTGTTGGGACGTGTTCGGTGGCGGTCCTCAGGGCGGATTGGCCGGCCTAGCGCACCCGCACCACGTTGGTCTTCGCGACCTTGTCGTGGATCGCCTGGGACTTGTCGTCCCAGAGCGGCCACAGGTAGTCGAGCAGCAGGTAGACCGGGCTGATGATCCCGAGCAGCGGCAGCAGGCCCGCGATCCGGATCCCGAACTGGGCGACCCACCGCAGGAGCACCGTGCCCAGCGGCATCGGGCCCGGCCGCTCGCGCAGGCGGACCCGCAGCCCGAGGGCAAGCTTGCCCGGGGTCGCCTGCCGCCACAGGAGGAAGCCGACGTGGTAGACGAGCTGCACGGCCAGCGTGATCACCGCGAGGACCGCCAGCGGCCGGGCGATGTCGTCCTGGAGCCGGCCGGTGTCGGGGGTGCCGCCCCCGGTGTCGTTCAGCGCCTGGTCCAGCCAGTCGCGGTAGCTGTCGACCAGGTCACGCAGCCAGGGCAGGGCCAGCACCGCGGTCAGCACGCTGAGGATGACCCAGTCGATCAGGAGGGCGCCGGCCCGGTGCCCCCACCCGGCCAGCGGGACGCCGTCGGGCGTGGTGCGGGGCCCGCCCGGAGCCGTGGTGGCGTAGGGGTAGGCCGCGGGCGCGCCGGCGGCGTACCCCTGGGTCGACGCCGGCGGCTGGGCCGGCGCGGTGTGCTCGGTCCAGCGCGTCCCGTCCCAGTAGCGCAGCAGCAGCGGCTGGCCGGCCTGCGGAGGGACGGGGTCGGGGTGCCAGCCGGGCTGTGAGGTCACCCCGGCAGGGTAGGGCGCAGGGTATGGCGCCGACCGCTACAGGTTGCCGCGCGCGTCCTGCTCGCGCTCGATCGCCTCGAAGAGCGCCTTGAAGTTGCCCTTGCCGAAGCCCAGCGACCCGTGCCGCTCGATCAGCTCGAAGAAGACCGTCGGGCGGTCGCCGAGCGGCTTGGTGAAGATCTGGAGCAGGTAGCCGTCCTCGTCGCGGTCGACCAGGATCGCGCGCTTCTGCAGCTCCTCGATCGGCACCCGGACGTTGCCGATGCGGGCGCGCAGCTCGGGGTCCTCGTAGTAGGAGTCGGGCGTGGCGAGGAACTCCACGCCGTTGGCCCGCAGCGCGTCGACCGAGGCCAGGATGTCGTTGGTCGCCACGGCGAGGTGCTGGGCCCCGGCCCCGCGGTAGAACTCGAGGTACTCGTCGATCTGCGACTTCTTCTTGGCGATCGCGGGCTCGTTGAGGGGGAACTTCACGCGGTGGTTGCCGTTGGCCACGACCTTGCTCATCAGCGCCGAGTAGTCGGTGGCGATGTCGTCGCCGATGAACTCCGCCATGTTCACGAAGCCCATGACCCGGTTGTAGAACTGCACCCACTCGTCCATGTGGCCGAGCTCGACGTTGCCGACGATGTGGTCGAGGGCCTGGAAGAGCCGCTTCGGCTGGCCCTCTGGCCGGACCACGGTGCTCGACCTCGCGGTGTAGCCGGGCAGGTAGGGGCCGTCGTAGCGGCTGCGGTCGACCAGCGTGTGCACGGTCTCGCCGTACGTCGCGATGGCGGCGATCCGGATGGTGCCGTGCTCGTCGCTCACGTCCTCCGGCTCGCGGACCACCGTGGCACCGGCGCGCCGCGCCTGGGCGATGCAGCGGTCGACGTCGGGGACCTCGAGGGCGATGTCCACCACGCCGTCGCCGTGGCGGCGGTGGTGGTCGGCCAGCGGGGAGTCCGGGTCCACGGCGCCGTTGACCACGAAGCGGATGGAGCCGGAGCGGAGCACGAACGACTTGTGGTCGCGGTTGCCGTTCTCCGGGCCGGAGTAGGCGACGAGCTCCATGCCCCACGCCGACTGGTAGTAGTGCGCGGTCTGGGTGGCGTTGCCGACCACGAAGACGATGGCGTCCCACCCGGTCACCGGGAAGACGTCGCTGTCCTCGTCGTAGTCCACGAGGCCGACGAGCTGCTGGAGCTGCTCGAGGGACAGTCCGGCCTGGACTTCCTCGCTGGTCAGGGCGGTGAGGGTCGACTCGCTCATGCGGCCCACTCTCCCCGGACCAGCGCAATGTGTGCAACAGTGCGCTGACTCGTTGTGCAACTTGTCCAGCCCGGAGGCCTGCCATCGACGCCCTCGACCGCAGTGTGATCGACCTGTTCGCGACCGAGCCGCGCATCGGGGTCCTCGAGGCCTCCCGCCGGCTGGGTGTGGCCCGCGGGACGGTGCAGGCCCGGCTGGACAAGCTGGTGGCGTCGGGCGTGATAACCGGCTGGGGGCCGGACCTCTCCCCCGCGGCCCTGGGCTACCCGGTGACGGCGTTCCTCACCCTGGAGATCCGCCAGGACGTGAGCCAGGGCGGCCACGACACGGTCGGCGCCCACCTGGCGGGCATCCCCGAGGTCCTGGAGGTGCACACCATCACCGGCGCCGGCGACATGTGGGCCCGCGTGGTGGCGCGCTCCAACACCGACCTCCAGCGCGTGATCGACCGGGTGCTCGAGACACCGGCGGTCGTGCGCTCCTCCACGGTCATCGCCCTGGCCACCCAGGTCCCCTACCGGGTCCGCCCGCTGGCCCGCGCCGACGACGTCGGGTAGCGGGCGCTCAGCTGAAGATCATGCAGCTCGACGTCGCGTGGGCGACCAGCCGCCCGGCCGCGTCGGTCAGCTGCGCCTCGGCCAGCGCCGTGCGCCGGCCGCGGTGCACGACCCGGCCCGTCGCGGTGAGCCGCCCGGACTCCACGGTGGCCGGACGCAGGAACTTCACCGTGAGGTCGAGCGAGGTGTAGGCCTCGCCGACCTCCAGGACCGAGTGGACCGAGCAGCCGGCCGCGGTGTCGAGCAGGGTCGAGATCACCCCTCCGTGCACGGTCCCCAGCGGGTTGTAGTGGCGGTGGCCAGGGTCCAGGGACGCGTGGATCGCCCCGGGCTCGCCGCCGAGGTCGACCAGGCCGATCGTCTCGGCGAACGGAGGGGCCGGCAGCCGGCCGTCCAGCATGGCCTCGAGCTGCTCCATGCCGGTCATGGCGGCGGGGTCGACCTGGGTCTGTGTCATGGACGCAGCCTGGCGGCTCTTGGCTGGGTCTGTCAACAAGACCTAGAGTGTGACCATGGCGACGACCAGCACCACTCCCGCACCGCCGGCCCTGGACTGGTCGACCGACAACTGCCAGGTGGCCCGCACCATGGCCGTCCTCGGTGAGCGCGCGACGATCGAGGTGCTGCGCGAGGTGGTCAACGGCGTCCGGCGCTTCGACGACATGCAGCGGCACAGCGGGGTGGCCCGCCAGGTCCTGAGCAAGCGGCTGGCCCTGCTGGTCGACGAGGGGATCCTGCGCCGGGTCCCCTACCAGCCCGAAGGCGGCCGGGTCCGGCACGAGTACCGGCCCACCGCCAAGGGGTTCGACCTCTACCCGATCCTCACCGCGATGGCCGACTGGGGCGCCCGCTACGCCGCCGGGCCCGAGGGTCCGGCCGTGCAGATCGAGCACCGCGGCTGCGGCAGCCGGGTCCACGCGGTGCTGGAGTGCGAAGAGAGCCACCGGGTCACCGACATGCGCGAGGTCTCACCGGCTCCCGGCCCGGGCGCGCGCCGGCGGGAGCCGTCGGCCTAGGAGCTCTGGCGGGTCGCGGCCCACTCGCGCAGGCGGTCGATCCGCTTGCGCAGCATCTCCGCGCTGGCCACGGCGGCGGGCGGTCCGCCGCACTCCTTGCGGAGCGCAGCGTGGGTGACGCCGTGCGGCTGGCCGGTGCGGTGGTGCCAGGCGGCGACCAGGCCGTTGAGCTCCCGGCGCAGGACGGCGAGCTGCTCGTGCGTCGTGAGCTCGGGGACCTCCGGGTCAGGACGGGCGGGCGCCTTCTTGCGGCGGTCGCTCTGCCGCTGGGCCAGGAGCTGACGCATCTGGTCGGGCTCGAGCAGGCCGGGGATCCCCAGGAAGTCCATCTCCTCCTCGGAGCCGACGTGCACCTCGCCCTCGTGGCCGAACTCCGCGCCGTCGAAGAGCACCCGGTCGAACTGCGCCTGGGAGCCGAGGGCCTCGAACGGCACCGTCTCGAGCTCGGAGGAGGCGCTCTGGCCGGCCTGGGCCTGCGCCAGCAGGTCGTCCTCGGCGGCGAAGAGGTCGCCCTCGTCGCTGACCCGTCGACCGAGCACGTGGTCGCGGGCGACCTCGAGCTCGGAGGCGTAGGTCAGCAGGTGCGGGACCGAGGGCAGGAAGATGGAGGCCGACTCCCCCCGGCCACGGGCGCGGACGAAGCGGCCGACCGCCTGGGCGAAGAACAGCGGGGTGGAGATGGCGGTGGCGTAGACACCGACGGCCAGCCGCGGCACGTCGACCCCCTCGGACACCATCCGCACCGCGACCATCCAGCGGCTCTCGCTGGAGGCGAAGGCCGAGATCTTCTTCGACGCCTGCTTCTCGTCGGAGAGCACCACGGTCGGCGACTCCCCCGACACGGCCTTGAGCGCCTTGGCGTAGGAGCGGGCCGCGTCCTGGTCGGTGGCGATCACCAGCCCCCCGGCGTCCGGCACGTGGCGGCGCACCTCCGAGAGGCGCTTGTCCGCCGCCGAGAGCACCGACGGGATCCAGGCGCCCTCGGGGTCCAGGGCCGTGCGCAGCGCCTGCGCGGTGAGGTCCTTGGTCAGCGGCTCGCCCAGCCGGGCCGCGATCTCGTCACCGGCCCGGGTGCGCCACTGGAGCTCGCCGGAGTAGGCCATGAACATCACCGGTCGCACCACCCGGTCGGCCAGCGCCTCGGCGTAGCCGTAGGTGTAGTCGGCCACCGAGCGCGGCACCCCGTCGTCACCGGGCGCGTAGGTGACGAACGGGATCGGGTTGACGTCGGAGCGGAACGGCGTGCCGGTCAGGGCCAGCCGCCGGTGGGCCGGCTCGAACGCCTCGCGGACGCCCTCGCCCCACGACAGCGCGTCGCCGGCGTGGTGCACCTCGTCCAGGATGACCAGGGTCTTGAACCGCTCGGTGCGGATGCGCAGCGCGAGGGGGTTCACGGCCACGCCGGCGTAGGTGACCGCGATGCCGAGGTAGTCCTGGGAGGTCTTGCCCTTGCCCGCGGCGTAGGCCGGGTCGATCGGGATGCCGGCCCGGCCCGCGGCCTCGGCCCACTGGAGCTTGAGGTGCTCGGTCGGCGCCACGATCGTGATCCGGTCGACCAGGCGCCGGCCCAGGAGCTCGGCGGCCACCGACAGGGCGAACGTCGTCTTGCCGGCCCCCGGCGTGGCGACCGCGAGGAAGTCGCGCGGCAGCGCGCCGAAGTACTGGCCCATCGCGGCGGTCTGCCACGCCCGCAACGGGGTCGCGGTGCCCCAGGCCGCGCGCTCCGGCCATGCCGGGGTGAGGACCGGCTGGAGCGGAGCGGCGTCGTCGCCGCGGGTCACTCGGTGGAGCCCGGGTCGCCGCCCGACGCGCCCGAGTCGTCCTTGAGGGACTCCCAGACCTCCTTGCACTCCGGGCAGACCGGGAACTTCTCCGGCGCCCGGCTCGGCACCCAGACCTTGCCGCAGAGGGCCACCACCGGGGTGCCCATGACCATCGCCTCGGTGAGCTTGTCCTTGTCGACGAAGTGCGAGAACCGCTCGTGGTCGCCGGAGTCGGTCGGGACCGTGCGCTCCTCGTGCCGGACGTCGGTGTCGACGGCGGTGCCGGTCCCGAATCCCGTGGTGCTCACCGGACCCACTCTACGGCGAGCACCGGCCCGGACCGAGTCGACGGGCCCGGCACCACCGCGGGGCCGGCGATCAGTTCAGCTCGGGGTCGACCGGCCGGGTGGAGTGCCAGGCCAGCTCGCCCGGCTGGCGGCGCAGGACGTCGCGCCAGAGGTCGCCGGGGTCGAGCCGGAAGACGTCGACGGCCTCCCCGGGCACGACGTACCAGCTGCCCTCCTCGATCTCGGCCGCCAGCTGCTCGGAGCCCCAGCCGGCGTACCCGGCGAAGATCCGCATGCCGGCCAGCGACCCGGTGACCAGCTCGACGGGGGTGTCGAGGTCGACCAGCCCGAGCGGCCCGTCGACCTCGCGGAAGCCGACCGGGACCTCGTCGCGGTCGCGCAGCAGTGCCACCCCGAGGGCCCCCTCGGTGCTCACCGGACCGCCGCGGAACAGCACCTCCGGCTCGGAGGCGATCTCGCCCCAGGTCTCCAGGACCTCGGCGACCGGAACCCCCGACGGCCGGTTCAGCACGACGCCCAGGGCACCGCCGTCGTCGACGTCGAGGAGCAGCACGACGGCGTCGGCGAAGTTCGGGTCCAGCAGCTGGGGCGTGGCCACGAGCAGCATCCCGGCGCGCACCTCGGGCGACCGGTCCACCATGACGTCATCATGCCGGACGGCACCAGCGGGAAGGGTCGACGACCCCGCCCGGCGCGGGGGAGGGAGGGAGGGTGCGCCGGCCGGGGTCGTCGAGTCGGTGGCGGGCCGGTCAGGCCGCGAAGGCCGCCTTCATGCGGTCGAGGAAGGTGGTCCGCTCCTCGTGGTCGTCGTCCGTACCGGACCGCTCGGCCGTGTCGGGCGCGGACCAGGTGGCCTGCGCCTCGACCTCGATGCGGAAGCCGGCTGCGGCGGCGCGCGCGTCCTGGGCGCTGGCCTCGCCGGCCATGACGGCCAGGAGGACGTGCTCCTTGGTGGCGGACTTGCGCATCATGTCGGCGGTGGCGCCGTCGGCGGGCCGCAGACGCTGCTCGTCGAGGATGGCGCGGATGCCGGGCAGCTCGTCGGCGGTCTGGTGCCAGGCGCGCACGACCGCGGCGCGGAGGTCCATCGGCTGGGCCAGCTGCTCGCGCTCGATCCGGCCGGCCAGGCGGGTGTGCCACTTCAGCTGGAGGGCGGCGAGGAGGTCGCGGTCGTCGGCGAAGGTCGCCGGGACGCCGTCGACGTCGGTGGGGAGGGCGCCGTCGCGGCGCCGGTCGGCCGCGGCGATGACGTCGCGGAGGACCTCCCCGCGGCGGTGGAAGGACGTCCAGGTCATGGGGCCGATCCTTTCTGTGGGTCGCTCCCGGGTGCGGGAGCGGAGACGTACATACCGTGGGTACGTACCCAGAGTACGGCGCCGTACCGTCGGTATGCCACGGCTCACGGGGTGATGCTGGCCACCAGCCGGGGCGCCGGGACCGCGTCGACCCGGCGCCTGTGGCGCTCGCCATACCGCCGGTCGGTTCCTACACTGCCGGGATGCCCAAGTCGACGGTCTCCCGCCTCGTGCCCAAGGTGGGGTCGGTCACCGGTGGCAGCCGGCGCCAGCAGTACTCCGCCTCCACCAAGCGGGCCTTGGTCGAGGTCGCGGAGGGCCTGTTCACCGAGCACGGCTACGCCAACACCTCGCTGGACGCGATCGTGGCCGGCGCCCGGGTCACCAAGGGCGCGCTCTACCACCACTTCAGCGGCAAGGCCGCGCTGTTCGAGGCGGTCTTCGAGCGGGTCGAGACCGACGCGTCCAAGACCATCAACAAGGCGCTGAAGGGCAGGAAGGACCCCTGGGAGAAGGCCCAGGCCGGGCTGCGCGCGTTCCTCGCCGTGGTGCAGGAGCCGCGCTACCGCAGGATCGTCATCCAGGAGGGCCCCGCAGTGCTGGGCTACGAGCGCTTCCGGGAGCAGGAGGAGCGCTCGACCTTCGCCACCGTCGTCGACATCGTCCGCTCGGTGCTGGGCGCCGGCTCGTGGGCCCTCGACGAGGCCATGCTGCAGACCTTCGCCCGGATCTTCTTCGGCGCGATGTCGTCGGCCGGGGAGTCGGTCGCCACCTCGGAGGACCCGGAGGAAGCGGCGGAGCGGGTCGAGGCCGCGATCGGCTTCATCATCGCGGGCTTCCAGGCGATGGCCGACGCCGACGTGCAGCCCGCCTGGGTGGCGGGCGACGAGCGGCCCTAGCCCGTCCTCGGTCGGCCCCTACTTGGTGAAGGTGACGTTGCCGCCGTCCTGCGGCACCAGCTCGATCCAGGTGTGCCCGGCGGGCACGGTGAAGTCACCGGCCGGCGTGGAGAGGCTCAGCGCGGAGTCGAGGGACTTCTTGGTCCACTGAGCCCGGACCAGTCGCCCGTCGTGGAAGACCAGCGCCTGGCCCTTGCCGGTGAACTGGGTCTCCGGCACGGGGTTGCCGGCCGGGTCGCGGTAGCCCGCGTCGCCCACCTTGACCCGCAGCACCAGCACGGTGTCAGCTGGGAACTCGTCGCCGGCGGCCGCGTAGGTGTTCTGGTTCTTGTAGGTGCCGCCCTGGAAGGTCCAGTTGGTGGTGTGCCCCCCGGAGAACGACGCGGCGATGGTCCGAGCGGGCTGCCCCTGCGGGAAGTCCTTGTCCTCGCCCCAGGGCAGGTAGTCGGCCGGACGGGCGGCGTCGTCCTGGTCCACCAGGGTCTCGGTCTGGCGCATGTCGGTGAAGAGGTTGTACGGCGCGCTGCGGTCGGAGTCGCGGTAGAAGCCCTTGTCGCCCTCGGTGAAGTAGTGGATGCCCGCGTCGTCGATGCGGTTGATCGTGACCTGGGCGGCACCCGAGGTGACCATCGCACCCTTGACCGGCGAGACGATGCCGATGTCGCTGGCGCGCATGGAGCGGATGGGGCCGACGTCGCCGGGGATCGTGGAGTAGTAGAACGCCGCGAGCCGGGTCATGCCGCCCTCGACCAGCTCCTCCACGACCATGTCGGCGGAGCCGAGGCCCTCCTGCGGGGCGCTGGCGTAGGTGTTGTCCATCTTGAGCACCATCACCGGGTGCTTCTGCGCGGCCTCGTCGTCGCCGGTCACGGGGAGGCCCGTCATCGGCCAGGTGGCCGCGATGGTGGCGCCGGCCGCGACGTTCTGCGCCGCCTCGCCGCCCTTCTCGTCCTCGCTCGAGCCGTCGCCGCCGCCACAGCCCGCGAGGACCAGGGAGGTGGCGAGCAGGGCCACGGAGGTCCTGGTGGCGAACGCACGACGTCGCACGGCGTACTCCGATCGAGGGGGAAGGGTGGATCTGTACTGAACTGGTGGACTTCGATGGTGCGCCCGGCCCGGCTCGGACGGCGGGAGGCGCGCCGACGCAGCGGCCCCCGCGGGCCGACCGGTCTGGATCAGCCGAGCTTGGCGCCGCCGTCGACGTAGAGGGTCTGGCCGGTGATGTAGGACGCCTCGTCGCTGCACAGGAACGCCGCGGCCGCCGCGATGTCGGCCGGCTCGCCGACCCGGCGGACCGGGTTGGCCTCGGCGTTGAGGCGGCGCAGCTCGTCCGGCTCCATCTTCAGCCGGCGGGCGGTCGCATCGGTCATCTCGGTGGCGATGAAGCCCGGGGCGATGGCGTTGGCGTTGATGCCGAAGGGGCCGAGCTCGATGCCCAGCGTGCGGGTGAAGCCCTGGATGCCCATCTTGGCCGCCGAGTAGTTGGCCTGCCCGCGGTTGCCCAGCGCGCTGACGCTGGAGAGGTTGAGGATCTTCCCGTACTTCTGCTCCACGAAGTGCTTCTGGGCCGCTCGGGTCATGAGGAAGGCACCGCGCAGGTGCACCCCGATGACCTGGTCCCAGTCCTCGTCAGTCATCTTGAAGAGCAGGTTGTCGCGGGTGATGCCGGCGTTGTTGACCAGCACGTGGATGCCGCCGAGCTCGTCGACCACGCGCGCGACGGCGGCCTCGACCGCCTCGGTGCTGCTGACGTCGGCGCCCACGCCGATGGCCCGGGCCTCACCCTGCAGCGGCAGCCGCTCGGCCGCCGCCGCGGCGGCGGTCTCGTCGAGGTCGACGACCGCGACCGACGCGCCCTCCTCGGCGAAGCGGGTGGCACAGCCGAACCCGATCCCTTGCGCAGCGCCCGTGACGACTGCGACCCGTCCGTCGTAGCGACCCATGGTCCGCCACTGTAGGTGACGACCCCCTGCGCGCCGCCGGGCAGGTCCTCGTGCGCCACCGCGCTGTCCGGGGCCGGACCCGTCAGCCCGTCGCCTCCAGCGTGGTGATCGCCAGGTCCACCACGGCGGCCGTGAGCTGCTCGTCGAGCGTGCTCACCACGACGGAGACCACGGAGTCCTCGCGCTGGACGAGCACCAGCCCGAGGCGGAGGTCCTCCGGGCCCATGGGCAGGTCGACCATGGCCACCTCGGCCTCACCGAGCGCGGTGTCGCGCTGCTCCACGTCGGCGCCCACCGCGGTCGCGGCACGGAACATCTGCACGGCCAGCTCCGCGTCGGCACCGCGGGCGACCTCGACGTGCAGGTCCTCGGTGTACCTGCTGTCCGCCACCGGCACCCGCGCCGCCATGACCTCGAGCTGGTCCTGCCCCTCACGGCTCGCGACGTCCAGCTTCACCGCGAGCGCCGCCGTGGCCGCGTCGGGGTGGCCGGAGCGGTAGGCCTGGAGGTCGAGGACCCGCCAGTCCGCGGGGATCCGCAGTCGGACGGTCGCGCCTGACACCAGCTGGGTGGGACCAGGACCCTGAGCCGAGCCAGCCGCACCGGGCTCGTCGTCGCCACCGCAGCCGGTCAGGAGCACCGCCGGCAGGAGCGTGGCCGCGAGGAGCAGCCTCCTCACGAGAGCGCCGCGCGGAGGCGCTCGCCGTAGGCCGCCCGGTCGTCCGCGTCGGCGTACCTCGTGCGCGGCCAGAAGAAGCCGCGCAGGCCGTCGCCCTTGGTGCGCGGCACCACGTGCAGGTGCAGGTGCGGCACCGACTGGCTCACCACGTTGTTCATCGCGATGAAGCTGCCCTGGGCACCCAGACCGTCCACCACCGCGGTGGCGAGCCGCTGCCCGGCGGCCAAGAAGCCGTCGCGGAGCGAGGCGGGCAGGTCGGGCAGGGTCACGACGTGCCCGCGCGGCACCAGCAGCACGTGGCCCTTGAAGAGCGGCCGCTGGTCGAGGAAGGCGACGAAGTCCTCATCCTCGAGGACCCGCTCGGCATCCTCCTCGCCGGCCGCGATCGCACAGAAGACGCAGCCCGGTTCGCGCACCACCGCCATGCGGTCCACCCTGTCACGGGCCCGCCGGCGCTCGTAACGATTCGGGCTCGGCCCGGCCTCGACCGCGTCTCGGGTGGCGACGCCGGGCCCGGTCCTCGGTGAGGGTGCAGCCATGACCCCGGCCCCGGCGCTCTGGCCCGACGTAAGGCCCGCGCCGCGGCAGCGCACGACACTCGCGGACCCCTTCCTCGTGGTCGCGGTGCTGGTCTCCTCCGCGCTGCGGCTACCGGGGCTGCTGGCCACCCCCGGCTCCGACGAGGCGGGCTTCCGCCTGGTGGCCCGGACCTGGGCGCCGACCGGGGACAGCCTCTACGGCCGCTACTGGGTCGACCGGCCGCCGGTGCTGCTGGCGGCCTACCGCTGGAGCGACGCCCTCCTCGGCGAGCCGGGTCCCCGGCTGCTGGCCCTGGTGCTCGCGGCGGTCCTGGTCGTCGCGGTGCACCTCCTGGCCGCGCGGCTGGTCTCCCCCGGCGCGGCGCGCCTGGCCACGGTGGTGACCGTGGCCCTGCTCTCCGACCCGGCCCTGTCGGCCTGGACCGCGAAGGGCGAGGTGCTGGGTACCCCGCTGGTGGCTCTCTCCTGGCTGCTGGTCGTGCGGGCCCTGGACAACGGCTCCACGCGGACCGCGCTCGTGGCCGGGCTGTGCGCCATGACGGCGTGCGGGTTCAAGCAGAGCCTGGTCGGAGGGCTGGTCTTCGCCGGCGTCCTGCTCGCCGCCTCGCTGGTGTCCGACCGGGTGCCGGCCGGGCGGGTGCCCCGGATCGGCGGGCACTTCGCCCTCGGCGCCGCGGTGCCGCTGCTGGTGTGCCTGGCCTGGATCGAGGTGAGCCCGGCGACGCTCTCGGCGGGTTGGTACCAGGTGGTCGGCTTCCGGGCCGACGCCTCCGCGGTCCTCGCGGCCAGCGACTCGCGGGCGCCCGTGGAGCGGGCCCACGACCTGCTGCGCCTCTTCGTGGTCTGCGGCATGGCGCCCCTGCTGGTGCTCGCGGTGGCGTCGGCCCGGCGGTGGTCCGGCCGCTGGCCGGCCCTCTCCCTCGCGCTGCTCGCCACCACCGCGGTGGACCTGGCCGGCGTGGCGGTCAGCGGCAGCTACTGGCACGCCTACCTCGTGCCGCTGGTGCCCGACATCGCCCTGCTGGCCGCGCTGGCCGGGTCGTGCACGCCGCCGTTCCGCTCGCTGACCCGCTTCGTCGCCACGCTCGCCGTGGTGGCCACCGCGTGGGCCTACGTGGGGTTCGCGGCCGACCGCCTCGTCTCCCCCACCCCGTCGGGCCCGTGGCAGGTCGGGCACGCGATCTCGCTGGTGTCGGGACGTGACGACACGATCGTGAGCCTCTACGGCAGTGCGGAGCTGGTCGAGGCCTCGGGCCTGCCCTCGCCGTACGAGCACCTGTGGTCGCTGCCCATGCGCACCCTCGACCCCGACCAGGACGAGCTGCGCCGCGTGCTCTCCGGCCCGGACGCGCCGACCTGGGTCGTGGGGGTGCTGCCCATCAACTCCTGGCACATCGACGACGACTGGCGGCTGGGCGCGCTGCTCCGGAGCAACTACCGGCTGCTCGGGTCGAGGTGCGGCCCGCTGGTCTGGGTGCGCGACGACACCATCCGGCGACGTCCGGTGCTGGACTGCTGAGGCCGCGGGGTCAGAGCTCCACCGCGTAGGACGTGATGCGGTCGACCAGGCCACGGTCGTTGAACTCGTAGACGTCGGCGGAGGAGACCACGGACACGCTGCCGTCGGTGCTCTCGTACCGGCCGATCGCGTCGACGGCGGCCGTCGAGGCGTCGCCGACCGACACGAACCTGTCGAAGGAGGTGGCGGCCAGCTGGGCGAACTCGGCGGCGGCACCGGTGCAGGTGGTCACCACCGCCTCCTTGCCCTCGATGGAGCCCTGGCCGGGCACCACCCAGGTGACGCCCTCGTCGAGCAGGTCGTAGACCTCGTCGAACCGGTGGGAGGAGAACGCTTCGGCGATCTGCTGGGGGTTCACGGCGGCTCCTGCTGCTCGACGGGACGGGTACGGCTCTGACCGGCTGTCCAAGGTCGACTCATCGCTCACCCGCTCGACGACGCGTCCTCCAGGGTCAGGTCGAGGCTCGACCCGCGCAGGGCCGCCTGGCGATCGACCTCCTCCCCGATCCCGCCTCGGGGCGGACGCCGGGTGGCGTCCAGCCACCGGACCGTGAGCCGGTCGCCGCTCGTGGCCCAGGTGCCGCGGACCACTCCGCCGACGACCACCGGGTTCGCCTTGCGGGTCACGGCGTCGCGCTGGGTCGACGGGGTGACGTGGACGTCCTTGGTGCCCGGCCCCATCACCCACTGGTCGTGGCCGGGGAGGAAGCGCACGGCGTCCGAGGCCACCGCGGCCAGGACGTCGTCGGCGTCCTCGGTCCGGACGAGCGCCGTGGTGCCCTCGACGTCCAGGGCCACCAGCCGGTCCGCCAGCTCCGCCAGCCAGCGGTCGATGCGCCGGCGCCCCGCGCTCAGGCCCTGGCCGAGCCAGTAGTGCAGGTGGTCCGGCGTGGCGGGGCCGTAGGTCGCGAGGTACGCCGTCACGGCGCGCGGCCCGGCCTCCTCCAGGTCCGGGATGCCCGCCCACCGGGGGTTGGTGTCGAGCCGCTGGAAGGTGCGCTGCCCGTCCCGTCGAGGACCGAAGCTCATGTCCCCCAGCCAGGTCAGCGGCTTGACCAGGGTGCCCGCGCCGTCGTCGAACACCGGCTCGAGGTGGCGGTACGCGCGGTGGCGCGCGAGCGCCCGCCCCAGCTCGGGGACGGTCAGCGGCCCCTCGGCGAGCGCCTCGCGCACCGCGGCGCGGAAGTCCGGCCAGTCGGCCGGCCCGAGCCGGTAGTGCTCCACCCAGCTCGGCAGCTCCCACTGCCGCCCCGCTGCCCGCAGGGCCAGGTAGACGCCGCCGTCCTCCGGCGCGAGGTAGTGCATCGAGCCACGGAAGGCGTAGCTCACGACCACCGTGCCGTCGACCAGGGCCCGGGCCAGCTCGTCCGGCTGCGAGGTCCGGCGTCGGGTGCGGACCGCGAGCTCGGCCAGCGACTCGTCCATCGCCAGCACCGCGCCCAGCCGGCGCACGACGGCGGCGGCCGATCCGGAGCCGACCGGGTCGAGGAGCTGGCGGTCCAGGCGCCAGCCCAGCGCCTGCGCCCACGAGATCGAGGCTTCCGTGCCCACGGCGCCAGCATGGCACCGGATCCGGACGGAACGCCGTCGTTGCTCCCGGCCTGCCGGTGCACCACCGGTACGTTCTCGACTGCGCTCGCGAGGCACCAGGAGAGGACGACCCACGATGGCCGGACGGTTCGATGGCAAGAGGGCAGTGGTCACCGGGGCCTCCGGAGGGGTCGGGCGGGCGACCGTCGAGCTCCTCGAGGGCGAGGGCGCCGCCGTGGTCGGGCTCGACCTGGTCGCGGCCGACGGCGTCCTGGCCTGCGACGTGGGCGACGAGGGGTCGGTCCGTGCGGCCGTGGCCACCGCCGTGGAGCAGCTGGGTGGCCTCGACGTCGTGGTCAACGTGGCGGGCGTCGACCAGTTCCGGAGGTTCGAGGACCTCGACCTCGGGACCTGGCAGCGGCACCTGGGCGTGAACCTGACCGGACCGATGCTGGTCAGCCAGGCCGCGCTTCCCCACCTGCGCGCGTCCCGGGGCAACATCGTCACCGTCGCGTCGATCGCCGGGCTGCGCGCCCAGCCCTACCAGGCGGCGTACTGCGCGTCCAAGGGCGGCGTGGTCCTGCTGATGAAGTCGCTGGCGCTCGAGCTGGCCGCCGACGGCATCCGCGTCAACACCGTCTGCCCCGGCGGTGTGCAGACCGACCTGCCGACCAACGCAGCGGCCGAGCACGCCGACAGCGACCTCGACTGGGGCCTGCTGATGGAGACGGCCGGGGCGCGGTACGGCTTCATGCCGCCCCTCGACGTCGCCGACGCCATCGCCTACCTCGCCTCCGACGCCGCGGCCTCGGTCACCGGTGCGGTGCTCTCCGTCGACCGCGGCACCGCTTGCTGATCCTGCGGCAGCCACGGCGTCGCGGCGGTGCCCACCGCACCTGCAGGGCGGATAGGTTCCTGCTGCACGACCTCTGTCGTGCAGCAGGTCGGTGCACCGCTCGGGAAGGATGGGGACGTGGCCACCAAGGCGCAGCAGCTCGAGGACGCGACGCTCACGATCCGACCGGCCAACCAGGTGAGCTGGGACGACCTGCAGAAGGTCCTCGTCTCCACCGCTCCCGCGCTGTGCCAGTGCCAGCGCTACAAGATGCTCCCGGCCGAGTGCGTCGTGTCGTTGCCCACCGACGTCCGCGCGGAGCGCTTCGAGGAGCAGACCGCGCCCGGCTGTGCCGACGCGCGGAGCACCACGGGCCTGGTGGCCTACCTGGACCAGGAGCCGGTCGGCTGGTGCGCGGTGGAGCCCCGCCCCGCCTACGTGGGCCTGGTCCGCGGCGGCCGCGTCGCCTGGAAGGGCCGCACCGAGGACCGGGACGACGAGACGGTGTGGGCGGTGACCTGCTTCTTCACCCGCCCCGGCTTCCGCAAGCGGGGCATCAGCCGCGCGCTCGCGGCCGCGGCGGTCGAGCACGCCCGTGCCCACGGTGCCCGCGCCGTCGAGGGCTACCCGCTGTCCCGGGCGGCCGCGGTCGCCGACGAGCTCCACGTCGGCCTGGAGAGCACCTTCGCCTCGGTCGGGTTCCGTGAGGTCACGCGCCCCTCCAACCGCCGCGTGGTCATGCGCATCGACCTCTGAGCCCTCTGGTCCCTGCGGTCAGCACCAAGAGGGCTGGAGCCTTGACGCCGGCCGGCCTCCTGTCCGTCCGGGCCCTCAGTTGACGGCGTCCACCCGGACCGCCGTGAGGTGGGCGGTCTGCACGGTCAGGTCGTGGGCGTTGCCTGCCCGGCAGGTCAGGGTGATGGTCCCCGGGGACGCCAGGGTGCCGGCGCCCTGGTAGGTCAGGTACCGCTCCACGTTCGGCTCCAGGCCCACGCGGTAGACGGGGGCGTCGAAGATGACCGAGCCGCTGGCCAGCGAGCAGTCGAAACGGTAGTTGTTGCTGGGATTCGCCTCCGTGCCGGTCAGGCCCTGCAGCCGGGCGCTCACGACGTACGACCCGGCCGGGACCGAGACGCTCACCACCGCCAGCTGGACGCCGCTGAGCGGCAGCGCCAGCGAGACGTTCCGCTCCGCGTCGTAGGCATGCGTGGGGCCCGCGGGACCCACGGGGCCGGCCGGGCCGGTCGCGCCGGTCTGCCCGCGCAGGCTGGCGCGGGCCTGGGCGGAGAGATCGGCGGCCTGCAGGGCGCCGTTCTTGACTTGGCGAGAGGAGGAGACGACGTACTTCCCCGCGGCGTACGACGTCGAACCGACCAGGGTCAGCAGGACGACGACCACCGTCATCCAGAACAGGTTGCGGCGCATGAGGGCTCCTGAGCAGGGGGAGCCAGGCGGCTCCCGGGGCCTTCACTGCAGCACGGTGCAGCGGCCCCGTCAGTAGTCCGAACGGGTCATCCGGACCGCCTGCCGAGGTGCTGGAGGGCGAACCGGTGGCGCAACCGGCGCCCGTGGAGGTGTCGAGTCGCCCCCCACCTGGGGAGGGCGGAGACCACGCCGCCGAGCGGGCGGAGCGCGGGCCCGCCGACGGTCGAGCGGACACCGCTCCGCCGGGCGGCTCCTGTGGAGGAGCCACCCAGGGAGACGTACGGGGTGTTCGTCGGAAACCTACGAACACCCCGTCGTCGTGGTGGTGGAGCTGGCGGGAATCGAACCCGCGTCCTCGAGCGTCGAACCAGGTCTTCTCCGGGTGCAGTCTGTAGTGACGTGTTCTCAGCCCCGGCGCTCGTACAGACACGTCGCCGACGGACTCAGTCAGGTTTGAGTCCCGATCACCCCTCCTGACTGGGGGTGAGCAGCAAGTCTCCTAGATGACGCCAGGATCCGGGACGGAGACAGGTGCCCGGTCTGACGCTTCGATCACCGCTCAGGCGGCGAGAGCGAAGGAACTGCGCTTAGCGTTGGCAGTTGTGTTTTCCAGCGGTCGTTAACGAGATGTCGCTGGCTCCTCGACCCGCTTCTCCTGGAACTAACGTCCCAAGTCGAAACCGATCAGCCCCTCTTGAGTTGTATCTGGTCAACAGTAGTGGAGGGCGCCCGCATTCCCGAACGGGTTGCTGGCCCCGCCCCTCCCCGCATCAGCCGAGCCAGGTCCGGACGGCAGCCACCCCTGGCCCATCGAGGTCGTCGAGGACGGCGGCGCGGCCCGCGATCGCGGTGCCGAGGGAGGCCGCCGGCCCGCTGACCAGCGGCCCCGAGCCGGAGCGCCAGTCGAGGTCGGTGGCCGCCCAGGTCAGGCGGGGCCGGCCGCCGCGGATCGAGCCCATCATCGGGATGCGGGAGGTGAGGAAGTCCAGTGTCGGACGCCAGGCCTCGGCGGGGCGTCGGGGGTCGATCCCGAGCGGGACGGCCACGTCCATCCGGTGCACCATGACGTCGGTGTGGGTGGCCCGCCAGCCCAGCCCGGGCGGCGCGAAGCTGCTCTGGACGTGGCGGCGGTAGACCTCCAGGAGGTCTGCCGGCGCGCGGTCGGCGTACGCGCGGGTGAGCCGGTCGATGACCGCGCCCGGCCGACCCAGGCCGCCGACCGCGGCCTTGACGGTCTGCGCGGTGCTCGCGTCGAGGACGCTGGCCAGGTGCGCCAGCACGTCCTTGACCGTCCAGCCCGGGCACAGGCTGGCCGCGCCCCACTGCGCGTCGTCCAGACCCGCGAAGAGGTCGACGAGCGCACTCCGCTCCGAGGTCACCAGGTCCCAGTCAGCCACGCGACCAGTCTCCCCGACGCTCGGCCCCGAACAGCTCGACCCCGTTGTGCCAGCAGACCGCGCGCAGCCAGTCGTCACCGAGGTCGAGCCGGGCCAGGCCCTCGAGCTGGTGGGCGTAGGGGTAGGGGATGGTCGGGAAGTCGGTG
>CAZEPK010000010.1:0-31094 GCA_964514085.1 uncultured Nocardioides sp. | reverse complement strand
CATCGCCCAGAACCTCTGGGTCTACCCGCTCGAGCCTGTCATCCTCACCGCCCGCTTCGGCCAGTACGGCCTCTGGTCGAGCTACCACACCGGCCTGGACTTCAACGGCGAGACCGGCGACCCGATCCACGCCATCGCCGACGGCGTGGTGATCTCGGCCTCCTACGACGGCTCCTACGGCAACAAGACCGTCGTGCAGCTCCCCGACGGCACCGAGCTCTGGTACTGCCACCAGAGCGCCTTCGACGTCTCCGTCGGCGACGTCGTACACCAGGGCGACCTCATCGGCCTGGTCGGCGCCACCGGCCACGTGACCGGCTCCCACCTCCACGTCGAGGTCCACCCCGGCGGCGGCGACGCGGTCGACCCCTACCCGGCCATGCAGCAGCACGGGCTCTTCCTGGGCTCCGAGGCCCAGCCGGGCTGATCCGGCCTCGTTCCACTGCTCGGCTGCCCGCGCCCCTACACGATCGCGTCCGGGGCCGGCTCAGGTTGCCTGCTGACCGCTAGGCCGGCGCCGCCCACGTGGGCGGTCAGCCAGCAACCTGGATGCCCGGCCGACGGGCAGCCTGGGTTGCCTGAGGACCGCTGACCTGGCGCAGCCCGATCCGGCGGTCAGCCAGCAACCTGGGCGCGCTCGGACCGAGGGGCGGTGGCCTGGCACCTGTCTTCCACAGGGCGGCGGTGGACCAGGAACCGTTGTCCCTGGGGACAACGGTTGCTCGGGCACCGCCCCCTGGACCGGCCCCGCGCCGAGGCGGTACTTCTGCAGCGACCCCTGCACTTCTGCACCGAAGTTTCGGGCCAGAAGCGCCAAGGTGCCCACAGGAGTGGGAGCGGTGGGACCACAGGTGGGGGTGGGGTGGGCGGCCGCGCATGCGGCGGCGGGCGGAGCCCGCCGTTGTCGCGCCGGACAGCCGACCGACCGGGACCCGCGGTCAAGGACGCCGCAGGCGCCGCGCAGCGGGCGCGCGGAGCGCGATCCTTAGGGGCGGGTGTCGGCCGGCTGCGCGCGCGGCCGCCCCAGCAAGCGGGGACAGCAGGCAGGGTGGACGCGTCCCAGCACCGGACCCAGAGGCTTCGAGGCTCAGGCGCAGGACGCCTTCACACCTCAGCCACCGCGGAGGAGGGTTACAGCTTCTCCACCGGCGCGTACCTCAGCAGCAGCCGCTTCACGCCCTCGCTCCCGAAGTCGATCGAGGCCACCTGCTTGTCGTCGTGGCCCTCCAGCGCGACGACGGTGCCCATGCCGAAGGAGTCGTGCAGGACTCGGTCGCCGGGCTCCAACGACGGGATGGCGCGAGCCGGCTTGGCCTTGGAGGCGGCGTCGGCGCGGGCGGCGGCCGAGGAGAAGTTGCGGCGGCCGCGGTCGGTCGGGCTGCCCCAGCCACCGCCGCCGCCGTACGACGAGGAGAGGTCCGGGCGGTCCCAGGTGCTCTGGGCGGCCTCGGTGCGGCGCCAGTCGACCAGGTCGACGGGGAGCTCGTCGAGGAAGCGGGAGCCGGGGTTGTGCACCGGGGCGCCCCAGGCCGAGCGGACCACCGCGCGGGAGATGTAGAGGCGCTCGCGGGCGCGGGTCAGGCCGACGTAGGCCAGGCGGCGCTCCTCCTCCAGCTCGGGCTGGTCGCCGAGCGAGCGGGAGTGCGGGAACACGCCGTCCTCCAGCCCGGTGAGGAAGACGACGGGGAACTCGAGACCCTTGGCGGTGTGCAGCGTCATCAGGGTGACCACGCCGTCGCCGTCGTCGGGGATCTGGTCGGTGTCGGCCACCAGGGAGACGCGCTCGAGGAAGTCGGCCAGGCCGGGGGCGACGATGCCGGCGTCCACGTCGGCCGGGTCGGCCGAGGGACCCGCGACCGGGTCGTCGGCGAACTCGCGGGCCACGGCGACGAGCTCGCCGAGGTTCTCCTCGCGGGTCTCGTCCTGGGGGTCGTCGGACTGCTCGAGCATCTTGAGGTAGCCCGACCGCTCCAGCACCGACTCCAGCACGACGTCGGGCCGCTCCCCCGCGTCGACCATCGACTGGAGCTCCTCGATCATCGCGACGAAGTCCTCGATGTTGGACTGCGAGCGGGTGGCCAGCCCCGGCGCATCCCCCGCCCGGCGCAGCGCCTCCCAGAAGGTCAGCCCCTCGCGGGTGGCCAGCGCCTGGACGCACTCCACGGCCCGGTCGCCGATGCCGCGCTTGGGGACGTTGAGGATCCGCTGCAGCGAGACCAGGTCGTCGGCGTTGACCAGGAGGCGCAGGTAGGCCAGGGCGTCGCGGATCTCGCGCCGCTCGTAGAAGCGGACCCCGCCGACCACGCGGTAGGGCTGGCCGGTGCGGATGAACACCTCCTCGAACACGCGCGACTGGGCGTTGGTGCGGTAGAAGACCGCGACGTCGGCGGCCTTGTGCCCCGCGTCCACCAGCTTGTCGATCTCGTCGGAGACGAAGCGCGCCTCGTCGTGCTGGTCGTCGGCGACGTAGCCCACGATCCGCTCGCCGTCGCCGGCGTCGGACCAGAGCTTCTTCTCCTTGCGGCCGCGGTTGTGGCCGATGACCGAGTTGGCCGCGGTGAGGATGGTCTGGGTCGAGCGGTAGTTCTGCTCCAGCAGGATCGAGGTGGCGTTGGGGAAGTCCTGCTCGAAGTCGAGGATGTTGCGGATGTTGGCGCCGCGGAAGGCGTAGATCGACTGGTCCGCGTCGCCCACCACCATCAGCTCGGCCGGCGCCACGCGCTCGCCCCCGGAGTGGCCCGGTCCGTCGGCGTCGGTGATCTCGAACTTCTCGGCGCACAGCTCGGCGATCAGGGCGTACTGCGCGTGGTTGGTGTCCTGGTACTCGTCGACCAGCACGTGCCGGAAGCGGCGGCGGTAGACCTCGCGGATCTCGGGGAACTGCTGGAACAGGTGGACGGTGAGCATGATGAGGTCGTCGAAGTCGAGGGCGTTCGCCTGCCGCAGGCGCTTCTGGTAGAGCCGGTACGCCGCGGCGTAGCTCTCCTCCAGCTTGTTCTTCGCCTCGCGGGTCGCGTCGTCCTCGTCGCGCAGCTCGTTCTTGTGGTCGGAGACCCAGTGCAGCAGCGAACCCGGCTGGAAGCGCTTCGGGTCGAGGTCGAGCTCCTTGGCCACGTTGGTCATCAGGCGCTTCTGGTCGGCCGCGTCGTAGATCGAGAACGTCGACTTGTAGCGGGTGCCGCCCAGCTCCAGGGCGGTGATCTCCTTGCGCAGGATGCGGACGCAGGCGGAGTGGAAGGTCGAGACCCACATGATGCGGGCCCGCTTGCCGACCAGCTCCTCGACCCGCTCCTTCATCTCGGCCGCGGCCTTGTTGGTGAAGGTGATCGCCAGGATCGAGCCGGGGTGCGCCTTGCGCTCGCTGATCAGCCAGGCGATCCGGCGGGTCAGCACGCGGGTCTTGCCGGACCCGGCGCCGGCCACGACCAGGAGCGGCGCACCCTCGTGGACCACCGCGGCCCGCTGCGGCTCGTTGAGCCCGTCGAGCAGCTCCTCGCGGGTCGGACCGGTGCGCTTCGGGGTCCGCTCGGCGGGCGCCGCGAGGTGCTCGAAGCCGGGAAGGGAGGCGGGGGTGGAGTCGGTGGTCATGTCCTGTCCAGCCTAGGTGCCACCACCCTTGGTCGGCTCGGCTAGCCTCGGTGCTGAGGGGAGTACCTCGACCAGCGCCACCCGGTCAGTACGGCGGTCCCGCGACCGCCTCGGGTGGCCGCCCGCGGCAGCGGGTGAGGGAGACCTCGAGCCCACGCTCGAGGAGTCCGCATGACCCCGCTGCAGTCGTCCCCCGTCGTCCTGGCCGCCGAGTCGGCCGGCACGGGATCCGTCCCGTCCATCGGTACGCCCACGCTCTGGGCGCTGACCCTCGCCGCAGTGGCGGCCCTGCTGGTGGTCGACTTCCTCCTCACCCGCCGCCCCCACGCCGTCTCGATGCGCGAGGCGCTGGCCTGGTCGGCGTTCTACGTCGCCCTCCCCCTGGCCTTCGGCGGCTACGTGTGGTCGGCGCACGGCTCGGACCGGGGGTTGGAGTACTACACCGGCTACCTGGTCGAGAAGACCCTCAGCGTCGACAACCTGTTCGTGTTCATGCTGCTGCTGGCGGCCTTCGCGGTCCCCCAGGCCCTGCAGCAGCGGGTGCTGCTCTACGGCATCGTCGGCGCACTCGTGCTCCGGGGCGCCTTCATCGTCCTCGGCGCGGTGGCGCTCGCGGCGTTCGACTGGGTCTTCCTCGTCTTCGGGGTGGTGCTGGCGGCCACCGGCGTCAAGCTGCTCCGCGACGCCCTGTCCGGCCACGGCCAGGACGCCCCGGACGTCTCGCGCATGCGGTCGGTCCGGCTGATGCGCCGCCTGTGGCCGGTGACCGAGGAGTACGACGGGCCGCGGCTCTCGGTGCGCACGGGCGGTCGCCGGGCCCTCACGCCGCTGGCCCTGGTGGTCGGCGCCGTGCTGGTCACCGACGTGGTCTTCGCCGTCGACTCCGTCCCGGCGGTCTACGGCATCACCGGCGACCCATACCTGGTCTTCGTCACCAACGCCTTCGCGCTGCTGGGCCTGCGCGCCCTGTACTTCGTCCTGCAGGGGGCCCTGGACCGCTTGGTGCACCTCGGCTACGGGCTGGCCGCGATCCTGGTCTTCATCGGCGCCAAGCTCACGCTGCACTGGGCCCACCTGACCTGGCCCTCGGTGCCGGAGGTCCCGACGCTGCTGTCGCTGGCGGTGATCGTCGCGGTCCTGGCGGTCACCACCCTGACCAGCCTGGCGGCCACGTCCGGTCAGTCGGAGGAGACCGACGAGGTCGACGAGGTCGAGGACGCGCCGGCCTGAGGGGCGAGGAGCGTGTGCACCAGGACGTCGGCCAGCAGCTCGGCGTACTGCTCGGGCGTCCGGCCGCGGCTGGTCACCAGGCCGAACCACTCAGGGCTGTTCAGCGACCAGACCAGGTCGGCCGCGTCGTCGTCGGAGAGGTCGGGCCGCAGCTCGCCGGTGGCCCGCAGGCCGGCCACGAGCTGCCGCATGCCGGCCGCCCGGCGCTCGGAGATCGCGTCGTGCTGGGCGGCGCACTCCGGCTCGGTGGCCCCGGCCTCCCGCAGCGCCCGCATGATCGGGACGGTGCGGGGCAGCACCCGGCCCATCGCCGCGGCGTAGGTCCGGATCTTGGCCTCGGCGGTCGGCGCCTCCTGCACGGCCCGCACGTAGTCACGCTGCCCCGCCGCCACTGGGTCCGGCCCCTCGGCCAGGGCCATGTCGTGGACAGCCAGGAGCAGCTGCGGCTTGCGGCCGACCGTGGCGTAGACGGTGTCGAGCGACACCCCGGCCCGCTCGGCCACCGCCTGCACCGAGGTCCCGGCGTAGCCACCCTCGGTGAAGAGGTCGCGGGCCGCCGCCAGGACCTCCAGCCGGCGCCGCTCGGCGGCGGCCCGGCGGCGCGAGCCGTCGTAGGACCTCTTGACCGGCTGCGCCATGCGTCCTACTTTATCCGAAACCACTTCGGACGAATTGAGGACCCGCCGTGCCGGACGAGCAGATCGTGTTCCGCGAGCCCGGCACGGGCCGCGCCACCTGGGCGATGGAGTCGCTCTTCGAGCACCTCCTCGAGCCCGACCAGAGCGAGCGGCTCGGGGTGGCGCTGGTGACCCAGCCGCCGGGGGTGGCGACCCCCCTGCACCGGCACACGAAGGAGGCGGAGGCGTTCTACGTCCTGGAGGGGCGGTTGTCCTACCAGGCCGGCGACGAGGTCTTCGAGCTCTACGACGGCTGCTTCATCCACCTGCCGCAGGGCACGCCCCACGCCTTCCGCATCCGGGGTGACGCACCCTCGCGGCTGCTGGCCTTCACGGCACCGGCCGGGCTGCTGCACCTCTACGACGAGGTGGGGCTGCCCGCGGCCGAGCGGCGCCTGCCGGGAGCCGACGCCCAGACGCCGGAGGTGGAGATCCCGAAGTGGGTCGACGTCGGACCGCGCTACGGGCTGGAGGTCGTGGGCCCGCCCATCCCCGAGTGAGCCGCGTCTTCTGGAGGAGACGTCAGAGGAGCCGGCGGTCGTTGGCCCACCGGGTCAGCTCGTGCCGGGAGGAGAGCTGCAGCTTGCGCAGGACGCTGCTCATGTGGGTCTCGACCGTCTTGATCGAGATGAACAGCTCCTTGGCCACCTCCTTGTAGGCGTAGCCGCGGGCGATCAGCCGCATGACCTCCCGCTCCCGCTCGGTCAGCCGGTCGAGGTCCTCGTCGACGGCCGCCACCTCGATGGAGCCGGCGAACGCGTCGAGCACGAAGCCGGCCAGGCGGGGTGAGAAGACCGCGTCGCCGTCGGCGACCCGCCGGATCGCCGAGACCAGCTCGGGGCCGGTGATCGTCTTGGTGACGTAGCCCCGGGCGCCGCCGCGGATGGTGCCGATGACGTCCTCGGCCGCGTCGCTGACCGAGAGCGCGAGGTAGCGGGTGTCGGGCACCCGCGCCTGCGACCTGCGCATCACCTCGACGCCGCCGCCCCCGGGCAGGTGCACGTCGAGGAGCACGACGTCGGGACGGTGCTCGGCGATCGCGGCCACCGCCTGGTCCACGTCGGCGGCCTCGGCCAGCACGTCGACCTGGCCGGCGCCGGTGGAGGTCAGCTCGCCGCGGACCCCGCTGCGGAACATCGCGTGGTCGTCGACGATGACGATGCGGACCGGGCTGCTCATGGGTTCTCCTCGGAGTGGGGTCGGGGCAGGTGCAGCCGGACCTCGGTGCCCTCGCCCGGTGCGGAGCGGACCTCGGCCGTGCCGCCGTGGCGCTCCATGCGGTCCAGGATGCTGCGGCGCACGCCGTACCGGTCCTCGGGCACGTCGTCGAGGGCGAAGCCCGCACCGCGGTCGCGGACGAAGACGTCGACGGCGCCCGCCGAGACCTCGGCGTAGACGTCGACCCGGCCGGTGCCGGCGTGCTTGGCGGCGTTGGTGACGGCCTCGCGGGTGGCCTGCACGATCGGGCGCAGCGCCTCGTCGAGGTCGCAGTCGCCCACGGCCACCACGTCGACGGAGACGCCGTGGGCGTCCTCCACCTCGGCCGCGGCCGAGCGCAGCGCGCCGGCCACGCTGGACTCGTCGGTGGACTCGCCGGCGTAGAGCCACGACCGCAGGTCGCGCTCCTGGGCCCGGGCCAGCCGGGCCACCGTGGTGGGGTCGTGCGCGCTCTTCTGGATCAGGGCCAGCGTCTGCAGCACGGAGTCGTGCAGGTGAGCGGCCACGTCGGCCCGCTCCTCGACCCGGACCCGCTCCTCGCGCTCGGCGCCGAGGTCGGAGGCCAGGCGGAAGACCCAGGGCCCCACCACCAGGGCCAGGCCGGCCACGCCGAGGAGCCCTGCGATGACGGCCACCTTGGCCTGGCCGAAGGAGCTGCCGTTGATGCCGAAGACCAGCAGCGCGGTGACGACGAGGACCACGCCGGCACCCACCCGGGCGTACGACGCCACGCCGCCGGACCCGAAGACCATCCGGACCGGGTCGAGCCGGCCGGAGGTGTCGAGCCAGCGCTCGCGCTGCACCTCGTCGGCCTGGCGCCACAGCAGCGCGATGCCGGCCAGCCCGATGACGATGGGCCAGAAGACGGCGCCGCTGCCCAGCGTGGCCTGGGCCACCAGGATCACGCCGATGCCCAGGGCGGCCAGCGCGATGGCGGGGCCGGCGTCGCCGAGCCGCCGGACCCGGCCGGGCCGCCGCCCGCCGCGCGCCGCGCTCTCGGCGCCGGGCGTCCCGGTCTCGAAGCGGGAGTCGGACGGCACGACCAGCCACAGGCCGATGTACATCGCGATCCCCAGGCCGCTGATGGCGGTGGCCAGGAGGAAGGCCGCCCGCACCCAGAGGACCGGCACCGCGAGGTGGCGCGCGAGCCCGCCGGCGACGCCGCCGAGCACGGGGCTCTCGGAGTCGCGGGTCACGCGCCGCCAGTCGCGCTGCGACTGGGGGTGCGGAGGAGCGGGGGCGGTGGTCATCAGGCAGCCAGTCTCGCAGGCAGCGGGGGCGCACCCCATCGAGAACGACCCCGAGCCGACCCTGAGGGCGCCCCGGGACGGTCCGGCGCGATTCAGGGTCGTCCCCGATGGTGGCCAGGCCGCCGAGGCAGCAACCTTGGTGCCATGACGACGACCCCGCCCGAGGCACCACCCGAGCCGCAGCCGGCCACCGAGGGCCCCCGCGCGACCCGCGAGGAGATCAAGGAGCTCGGGCGGATCCGCCGCACCACCGGCCCGGACCGCAAGGTGGCCGGCGTGGCCGGCGGCCTGGCCCGCCACCTCGACGTCGACCCGGTGCTCCTGCGCGTGGCGTTCGTCGTGCTGGTCTTCTTCGGCGGCGCCGGTGTCATCGCCTACGGCCTGTGCTGGCTGCTCCTCCCCGAGGACGGCAACCCCCGCCGCCCGCTCGGCCTGGACGAGCGCAACCGCGGCATCGCCCTGGTCGGCGTCGGCGTGCTGGCCGGGCTGGCCCTGCTGAGCGACACGTTCGGCAACGACTTCTTCCCCTGGCCCGTGGCGATCGTCATCGGGCTGGTCGTCTTCTTCGTGGTCGGGGTGCTCGACAGGGACCACCGGGTCACACCGACCGCGCCACCGGTCCCCCACACCCCAGACCCGGTCACCGGGCAGTTCGTCCCGGCGGCCGCGGGGAGCTACGTGGTGCCTCCGGCGGCGCAGCGCCCGCTCCCGCGCAACCCGCGCAAGCGCGGCCCGATCCTGTTCTTCTTCTCCCTGGCCCTGGCCGCCCTCGGGATCGGCGTGCTCGGGATCCTCGACCTGGCCGGCGCCTCCGTGGCCGACCCGGCCTACCCGGCCCTGGTGGTCGGCGTCTGCGGGGTGATGCTCGTGGTCGGCGCGTTCTACGGCCGCGCGGGTGGGCTGATCCTGGTGGGGCTGCTCGCCTCGCTGGCCCTCCTCGCCGCCACGGCGGCCCAGCAGGTCGACGGGGGCGACATCCGGCGCACGCCGGCGACCGCCGCCGACGTGCCTGCCGACCTGGACACCGGTGCCGGCGAGATCGTCCTCGACCTGCGGGGCGTGAGCGACCTGGCCGCGCTCGACGGCACCAGCCTCGACCTGGAGTCGACCTTCGGCCGGGTGGAGGTCATCCTCCCGCCCGGCGTCAGCGCCGACATCGACGCCGAGGTGCACGGAGGCGGGCACATCTCGCTCTTCGGCTCCGACCGCGACGGCTTCGGCGTCAGCGACCAGCTCCGCCACTCCGGCGGGATCGGCACCCCCGAGATCACCATCGAGGCCGACGTGACGTTCGGCGAGATCGAGGTCCACACCGTGAGGACAGCCGCATGAGCGAGATCCACGACACCGGCCGCACCAGCGGCTGGCACCGCGTCAGCATCGGCCACCTGGTGATGGGGCTGGCCTTCCTCGGCATCGTCGGGGTCTGGGGCCTGGTGCAGACCGACACCGTCACCGGCGACGACATCCGCTGGCTGCTGCCGATCCCGTGGGTCTTCGCGGGCATCGTCGGCCTGGCCGCGACCGCGGTCACCGGCCAGCGGCGGTACGCCGTCAGGCAGACCGGCTGGGTCGGTGAGCCGTCCGCGCCGGACGAGGAGCTGCTCGAGGAGATGGCTGAGGACTCCGACCCGACCGTCGAGGAGAGGCCATGACCACCGACCCCACGGCCCAGCAGGCCGACCAGCCGCCCAGCCAGCCGACCGCCCAGCCGAGCCCGCCGCCGGCCAGCCCGAACGCCGACCAGCAGTACGCCTCGCGTGCCAGCGGGCCGGCCACGGGGCCGCGGCGGCTGGTCCGCCGCACGGACGACAAGCTCCTCGGCGGGGTGTGCTCGGGCCTGGCCGACCACCTCGGCGTCGACCCGACCCTGGTGCGGTTGGTCGCGGTCCTGGTGACGGTCCTCGGTGCGGGTGCGGTGGTCATCGCCTACCTCGTCGCCTGGGTGGTCGTCCCGGAGGACGTGGACGTGCCGGAGGTCAGCCGGTCGACTGCCCCGGTCCAGGGGCCGCAGCCCCGGCTCGGCTGAGCCGCTGGGCGAGCCGCTGCTCGGCCCACTCGTCGCGGACCAGCACGGTGGTGTCGGGGTGGTCGCTGAACAACCCGTCGACGCCGGCGTCGAGCAGCGTCCGCACCTCGGCGTCGACCACCTCGCGCCCGCCCGGGTCGTCGTCGCGCACGGTCCAGGCCAGCACCTGCAGCCCGGCCAGGTGAGCCTCCTCCACCAGGGCCGGGCGCCCCAGCAGCCGGGACCGGGCGACCCCCACCACGTCGGCGTACCGTGCGACGGCGCGCAGCCCGCGGCCGGTGCACAGGTCGTCGTAGGTGGTGGGGTCGCCGAGGGCGACCAGGTCGGCGGGCGCCCCGACCGCGTCGACCAGCTGCACCAGCGGCAGGTCGGTGACCGCGCGCAGCCGGCGCAGGTTCGTGGTCTCGAAGGACTGCAGCAGCACGCCGGAGCCGCGCCGGTCCAGGCCGTGGTCGCGCAGCGAGGAGAGCACGGCCTCCTCGAGCGGCAGGCCGATCGAGCTGAGGTACGCCGACGACTTCAGCTCGACGTGCAGGCCGATCCGGCGGTGCCAGCGCCGCGTCTCCTCCGCGAGGAGCATCAGCAGCTCGTCGAAGGTGGCGACCTCGAAGCGGCCGTCCCAGCGCGTGTTGAGGGGCCGGCGCCGCGGGAGCCGCTCGACGGCCCGCAGGCTCTTCAGCTCGGCCAGCGTGAAGTCCTCGCAGAACCAGCCGCGCACCTCACGGCCGGCGACCTCCCGGACCGTCCGCCGGCTCGCGAACTCCGGTCGCAGGGCGACGTCGGTGGTCTCGCCGATCTCCGTCTCGTGGCGCAGCACCGCGACGCCGTCCGCGGTCATCACCACGTCGGGCTCGACCGAGTCGGCGCCCAGGGCGATCGCGAGCCGGTAGGAGGCCAGCGTGTGCTCGGGGCGGTAGCCCGGAGCACCCCGGTGGCCGATCACCTGCGGCAGCGAGGGGTGCATGCCTCGACGGTGCGGAACCGAGGTGGCCGAACCGCGGGTTCGACATGAACGTGAGGTGTCTGCGACGCGTGAGGTTGGACACACGGCTGCCGGTCTGCGGTTGGATGGGCGCTCATGAGCCTCCCCACCCTCGGCCGCCTCGAGTCGCTGCCCGCCCTCGACCACCCGGACCTGCTGGCCCCGCCGGTGCTCGCCGCCCTCCGCGGCTGGGAGCACGGGAGCGAGCTGGCCGTGGTCCGGATCGACCCCGAGGTGGCCGACACCGCGGCCATGAGCGAGGCCTACGACCTGGGCATGGACACCGGCGCGAACTGCGTCGTGGTGGGCGGGCGCCGCGACGGCCAGGAGCGGGTCGCGGCCTGCCTGGTGCGCGCCGACACCCGCGCCGACGTCAACAACGTGGTCAAGCGCACCCTCGACGTCCGCAAGTGCTCCTTCCTCCCGGTCGACCGTGCGGTCGAGGAGTCCGGCATGGACTACGGCGGGATCACGCCGGTCGGGCTGCCCGCGGCCTGGCGGCTGCTCGTCGACGCGCGGGTCCTCGACATCGAGGTGGCGGTGATCGGCTCCGGCGTGCGCCGCTCCAAGCTGCTGCTCCCGGGCCACCTGGCCGGCGCGCTGCCCGGCGCCGAGGTGGTCGAGGGGCTGGCGGGCTGATGGACACTGTGGGGGTGCGCAGGCTGCTCGCCCTCCTCCCGCTGGTCGCGGTCCTCGCGGCCTGCGGCCCCGACGACGAGCCCGACGCAGGAGCGGCCGCGCAGCCGGAGGCCAGCCCGTCGAGGTCGCTGTACACCCTCTCGCCGCTGCCGATGCCGACCAAGGGTCCGCCGACCGGCACGCTGGTGGCCGACATGCGGCAGTCCTCCCGCGACGCCGCGGCCAACCGCTTCGAGGTCTGGATCTACAACGACACCGCCGAGTCGATCCGGCCGCGGAAGGTGACCTACTCCGACGGCCGCTTCTCCGGCACGCTGCCCGGCACCCGGCTGCGCGAGATCCCGTCCCAGTCCGAGCGGGGCTTCCCGATCTACCAGCCCGACCAGCCCGCCTGCGACAGCAGCGCCGAGCACGGCGAGGTCACGGTGACCTACGGCGGCACGGAGGCTACCGTGCCGGTGGAGGACGAGACCGACGTCGTGGGGCGCTACACCAGCGCCCGCTGCCTCGAGAAGGCGGTCGCCGAGGTGGCCGAGCTGAGCTGGGACGACGCCGTCCCGCCCGACGAGGAGGGCGTCGTGGGGACCGACGGGACCCTCACCCTGGTCGTCCGGACCACCGGCCTGCCCGGGCACACCCTCACCATCGACACGGTGTCCGGCACACCCGTGCTGGCCCCGGTCGGCACGGACGTCTGGCGACCGGACGTCACGATCCACGGCGACGACCCGCCCAGCCGCATCGCCCTGCCGCTCAAGCCGAACCGCTGCGACGCCCACGCCTTCGCGGAGTCCGGCGGCGCCACGGCGTTCAAGATCGGCCTGCACCTCGACGGCGAAGCGGGCCAGATCACGCTGCGGATGAGCACGGCCGGCGCCGCCAACGCCATCGGCTTCGCCCAGGCCACGTGCGGGTTCCTGGTGGACATCAACGGCAACGTCGCGAGCGGCTCGCCCCTGCCGTCCCCTTCGCCCTAAAACGATTCGCCAGCGAAAGGAACGCTCCGTAGCCTAGAGCGAGTGCGCGTCCTCCCCCTCGACCACCCCGGGACGGCCGTGCACACCTCACCGGGAGCCTTCCTCTGGTGGATGGCCCGGGGCCAGTGGCGGACGCTGCTCGGCGGCATGGGCTTCGGCATCGTCTGGATGAGCTGCCAGGCGGTGATGCCCGCGGTGATCGGCCGCGCCATCGACCGCGGCGTGGCCGCCAAGGACGGCTCGGCGCTGGTCCAGTACGCCGTGGTGATGCTGGCGATCGGGCTGCTGCAGGCGGTCACGGGCATCATGCGCCACCGGTTCGCGGTGACGAACTGGCTGACAGCGGCCTACCGCACGGTGCAGCTCGTCGGCCGCCAGGCGGTCCACCTCGGCGGCGCCCTGCCCCGCAAGGTCTCGACCGGCGAGGTCTCCGCCATCGGCTCGACCGACCTGTCCCACATCGGCAACGTCATGGACGTCTCTGCGCGGTTCGCCGGCGCGGTCGTCGCCTTCCTGCTCGTGGCCGTGGTGCTGCTGAGCACCTCGGTGACCCTCGGCCTGGTCGTGCTGATCGGCGTGCCCTCCCTGATGCTGCTGATCGGGCCGCTGCTGCGCCCGCTCAACCGGCGCACCGCCCACCAGCGGCAGCTCATGGGCGAGCTCTCCAACACCGCCAGCGACATCGTCGGCGGCCTGCGGGTGCTGCGCGGGATCGGCGGCGAGCAGGTCTTCCACGACCGCTACGTCCGTGAGTCCCAGGCCACGCGACGGGCCGGCGTCCAGGTGGCGCGGCTGCAGTCGGTGCTCGACGCCCTGCAGGTCTTCCTCCCGGGCGTCTTCGTGGTGGTCGTGGTCTGGCTGGGCGCGCGGTACGCCGCCGAGGGCCGGATCACCGCGGGCGACCTCGTGGCCTTCTACGGCTACTCCGCCTTCCTCATGATCCCGCTCCGGACCGCCACCGAGTACGCCAACAAGCTGATCCGCGCCCGGGTGGCGGCCGCCCGCGTCTGCCGGGTGCTCGCGCTCCGCCCCGACCACCTCGAGCCCGCCGACCCGGTCCGGCCGCCGCCGGCCGGCGCGGAGCTGGCCGACGCGCGCACCGGGCTGCGGATCCGTCCCGGGACGCTGACTGCCCTGGTCAGCGACCAGCCCGACGAGGCGGCCGCGCTGGCGGACCGGCTCGGCCTGTGCGCCCCCGAGGTCGACGACGAGGTGACGCTGGGCGGCGTCCCGCTGAGCAGGATGCGGCGCGAGGACGTGCGCGAGCGGGTGGTCGTCTCCGACACCGCGTCGACCCTGTTCTCCGGCCGCCTCGGCACCGTGCTCGACGTGACCGGCGGCGACCCGGCGCGCGCCGGCGCGGTGGCGCAGGCGCTGCGCACCGCCTCGACCGACGACATCATGGAGGCGCTCCCCGACGGCCTCGACTCGCTGGTGGCCGAGCGCGGCCGCACGTTCTCGGGCGGCCAGCGCCAGCGCCTGGTGCTGGCCCGCGCCCTGGCCGCCGACCCCGAGGTCCTGGTGCTGGTCGAGCCGACCTCGGCCGTCGACGCCCACACCGAGGCCCGGATCGCCAGCGGGCTCAGGGCCCAGCGGGCCGGCCGGACGACGGTCGTGGTCTCCTCCAGCCCGCTGGTGCTCGACGCGGTCGACGAGGTCGCCTTCCTGCGCTCCGGTCGCGTGGTGGCCACCGGCACCCACGCGGGCCTGCTCGCCACCGACGCCGACTACCGGGCCGTGGTCACCCGCGAGGCCTCGCCCGACGAGACCCCTCGGGGCGAGCCCGTGGAGGTGGGGACGTGAGCAGCCGCACCGCCCTGCCCGTGGCCGACGGCCGCTCGCTGCGCCGCTACGCCCGGGGCCTGGCCCGCCGGCACCCGCGACTGCTGTGGAGCGCCCTGGCCCTGCACGTCGCCGCCGCGCTGACCGCCCTGGCGGCGCCGCGGCTGCTCGGCGGGCTGGTCCAGGCCGTCGAGGAGGGCACCACGGTCGGCCACGTCGACCGCGTGGTCGCCGTGCTGGCGGCGTTCCTGCTGGCCCAGACCGTGCTGACCCGCTACGCCCGCCTGGCCAGCCAGGTGCTGGGCGAGCAGGTGCTGGCCGAGCTGCGCGAGGACTTCGTCCAGAACACCCTGGCGCTGCCCGTGGGCGTGGTGGAGTCGGCCGGCTCCGGCGACCTGCTGACCCGGACCAGCCGCGACGTCGACCAGCTGAGCTGGTCGGTGCGCTGGGCCCTGCCCGAGTGGACGATCGCCGTGCTGACCGGGCTGGTCACGCTGGTCGCCGCGGTCACCGTGGGCTGGTGGGTCCTGGTCCCGGTCCTCCTGGGCCTCCCGCCGCTGGTGATCGGCCTGCGCTGGTACCTCGCCCGCGCCAAGGACGGCTACCTGCGCGAGTCCGCGTCGTACTCCGCCATCAACGCCACGCTGACCGAGACCGTCGAGGGCGCCCGCACCGTGGAGGCCCTGGGCCTCGGACCCGAGCGCATTGCGGCCATCGACGCGGACGTCGAGGAGTCCTACGCCGCGGAGCGCTACACGCTGTGGCTGCGGACGATCTTCTTCCCGAGCATGGAGCTGTCCTACCTGATCCCGACCGTGGCCACGCTGCTGCTGGGCGGCTACCTCTACACGCAGGGCAGCGTCTCGCTCGGCGAGGTCACCGCGGCCACGCTCTACGTCCAGATGCTGATCGACCCGGTCGACCGGATCGTCTCCATCCTCGACGAGCTGCAGCTCGGGGCGGCCTCGCTGGCCCGGCTGCTGGGCGTGGCCCACGTGCCCGACGACCGCGAGGTGAGCGGGGCCGAGCCGGTGGGCGAGAACCTCGACGCCCGCGACGTGCGCTTCTCCTACGTCGAGGGGCGCGACGTGCTGCACGGCGTGGACCTGGCCGTCGGCGTGGGCGAGCGGATCGCCATGGTCGGCCCGTCCGGCGCCGGCAAGTCGACCCTCGGGCGGCTCCTGGCCGGCATCCACCCGCCGCGCACCGGCGCGGTGACCGTCGGTGGGGTCGGCCTGGTCGAGCTGCCGCTCCAGGACCTGCGCGGGCACGTGGCGCTGGTGACCCAGGAGCACCACGTCTTCGTCGGCACGCTCCGCGAGAACCTGGCCCTGGCCGCTCCTCCGGGCGCCGGCGACGACGACATCCTCGACGCGCTGGCGGCCGTGGACGCCCTGGAGTGGGTGGAGGCGCTGCCCGACGGGCTGGCGACCGTGGTCGGGTCCGGCGGCCGGAACCTCACCGCGGCGCAGGCCCAGCAGATCGCGCTGGCCCGGCTGGTCCTGGCCGACCCGCACACGCTGGTCCTCGACGAGGCCACCTCGCTCATCGACCCGCGGGCGGCCCGCCACCTCGAGCGCTCGCTGGCCGCGGTGCTGCACGGCCGTACGGTCATCGCCATCGCCCACCGGCTCTTCTCCGCCCACGACGCCGACCGGGTCGCCGTGGTCGAGGACGGCCGGATCAGCGAGCTCGGCTCGCACGACGAGCTGGTCGCGGCGGGCGGCTCCTACGCCGCCCTGTGGGACAGCTGGAACGGTCACGCGGCCGACCGCGAGGACTGACCAGCGCCGAGGCTCGGCGGGTGGCCTCAGCCGGCGGCCGGGTCCCAGGGCGGCCGGGCGACGACCCGGCCCAGGATGACGAAGCGCAGCGCGAAGCCGGTCGGCCGGTGGTCGGCCATGGTGCCCGCCTCGCTCGGTGAGAGCCGCCCGTCGACGCTGAAGCGCAGGGTCGAGACCGTGCCGCCCGGCGGGACCGGGACCTCCACGACCCGGGTGTACTCCTCGGCCGAGCGGAAGCGCCAGCGGGCGACCCGGACGCCGTCCACGTCGAGGTCGACGACCCGCTCGGCGACCGGCCCGCCGACGAGCGGGACCAGGCCCAGCTGCAGCTCGACGGCGGGAGCGCTCGCGCCGTCGAGGGACAGGGTCAGCTCGCAGCGCTGCCCGCGGGACCAGGCGCCGAAGCCGTCGGGGGCCCACCACCCCGCTCCGAGGCTCGGCGTACCGGTGCCCGAGGTGGTGAAGGTGAGCCGGTCGCCCGGCCGCAGCGGTGCCGCCACCGCGGGGGCCGACGGCCGGGCTTCGGCGCCGCGGCGCTCGCGGGAGTAGCGCAGGGCCGTGGCCGGGCCGGGCCTGCGGCCGGGCGCGACGGTCCGTCGTACGAACTCCTGCCAGTGGGCCGAGGCCGGCGCCGTACGCCGCGGCGCGCGCAGCGCGGAGGGCAGCCGCTCGGGGACCAGCGACGGGGCCAGCCCGCGCAGCCCGGCCAGGCCCTCTGCCACCACGTCGGCCACGCGGTGCCTCGTCGCGACGCGGGCGACGAGGTCCCAGTCCACGTCGGTGCGGCCCCGCAGGAGGAGCGCGGCGTCGGTGACCCACACCAGCGGCCGGTCGAGGTTCCAGCGCTGGCCGTGGGCGACCACCTGGACCAGGGTGTCCTCGCGCGCCAGCACCCGCACCGGTGTGCCCCGCAGCTCGCCCGCGCCGGCCCGCTGCCAGAACTCCGCGCTGGCCGCCGGGTGGAGCGAGCCGTGCAGCACCTGCCAGTGCAGGTCCAGCTCGGCGTGCGACTCCGGGTCGGTGAAGGCCAGCGCGTGGACCTGGCGCAGGATCGCGGCGCCGCGGGGCCTGGCCGGCATCGCGGGGGCCACCAGCCCCTGCTGGACCAGCACGCTGGCCGCGCGCCCGGCCTTGCCGCGCGGGACGGCGACATCGAGGTCGTTCATCGGCCGCAGGTGCAGCTGGCCGTGGCTGTGGTGCACCACCGCCGCGCCCTTGGTGACCATCACCGGCACGCCCGCGGCCTGGAGGGCCTCGATGGCGGGCAGGGTCCGGGTGACCAGCAGCTGCGACTTCAGCCAGGAGAAGCGGACTACCTTGGCGATCTGGCGGTTGACCAGGTGGTCGCCGGCGGCCTCGGCCCGCTCGGCCAGGAGGGGCAGCACCCGGATGGCGGAGCCGTCCAGGTCCTGCAGGTCCACCGACGCCCGCCAGGCACGGTAGGCCGGCTCGGCCAGGTCGGGGTCCCCGACGGCCGCCACCAGCAGCAGCCGCTCCTGCTCGCCCCAGTGCCCGGTCGTCACGGCTCGCCCCGCTGGCGCCGGATCGCGGCGCGCGCCAGGTCGAGGTATCCGGCGCGGGCGCGGTCGGAGGCGCTGTGGTTGGCGTCGTGGACCCGTCGCAGGAGGACCACGTCGTCGTGCAGCGCCCAGCGGACCTCGGCCCGGCGCGCCCGGGCCACCCACTCCACCACCTCCCCGGCGCCGAGCGCCTCGTCGAGGGGGCCGACCCGCTCCCAGGTCGACCGGCGGACGAGGAGGGTGCCGGCGGTGAAGGTGCGCAGGGCGGGTGCGGTCGGGGGGTGGTCCGGGTCGACGACGTCGCGGGCCAGGCCGGCCGCGACGTCGAGTCCGTCGTCGGCCTCGAGCAGACCGGCCTGGACGAGCAGCCGGTCGGGCACCGCCACGTCGTCGGCGTCCAGGAAGCCGACGAGCTCGCCGGTGGTGGCCGCCACGCCCGTGTTGCGGGCCGCGGCCGGGCCGTGGCCCCGGTTGGGCAGCACGACCGCGCCGAGCCGGCGGGCCAGCTCGGCCGAGCCGTCCTCCGAGTGGTCGTCGACGACGACGAGCTCGTCCGGCGGACGAGCACCTCCAGCCAGGCTGGCCAGGGCCGCGGCCAGGTGCCGCGCACCGTCCTTGACCGGGACGACGACGGCCGTCCTCACCGCTGGGCCCGCTTGCGCAGGACCGACTCGCGCACCGCACGGAGCAGCGCGGACGGGCCGGACCGGTCGACGTGCGACGTCGACGCGCTGGTGATCCGCTTGAGCAGCACCACCTCGTCGACGGTCCCGAGCACCAGCCCGAGGTCGAGGAAGCGCGCCAGCCAGTCCGAGTCGCCGGCCGGGGCCAGGTCGGGACGGAAGGGGCCGACCAGGTCCCACGTCGAGCGCGGCACCAGCAGGGCCTCGGTGACCGGGGTGCGGTGGACGCCGGTCAGCAGCTCGGTCCGGAAGCCGGGGGGCGCGGCGTGCCCCTCGGCCAGCTCGAAGCGGGCCAGCCCGACCACGCCGTGGACCTCCGGGTGCGCGGCGAGGTGGGCCACCTGCCGCTCGAGCTTCGTCGGTGCCCAGACGTCGTCGTGGGAGAGGAAGGCCACGTGGCTGCCGGTCGCGTCCTCGACGCCGGTGTTGTAGGCGTCGGAGAGCGTCGGCCCGCACTGCTCGACCACGGTCGCACCGTGCGCGCGGGCCACGGCCACGGAGTCGTCCTCGCTGTGCCCGTCGACCACCAGCAGCTGGTGGACAGGGAAGGTCTGGGCGTGCACGCTGTCGAGCGCCTCGCCCAGCAGCGCTCCGCCGTTGCGCACGGGCAGGACCACGCTGACCGTCGCGTCGCTCACGGTGCGCCCGCCCGTCGACGGCGCACGGTGGCGCCCAGCCCGGCCAGCAGCCCGGCGTGCGGATCGCCGGACAGGCTCCCCGGCCGGCGCAGGTAGCGGAAGACCACGGCGTCGACGTCGACCACCGCGACCCCGTGGTCGGCCACGCGCAGGAACCACTCGACGTCCTCGCCGCGCAGCAGGCCCTCGTCGAGCGGGTGCGCCCGCAGCACCTCGACCGGCACCAGGACCGAGGAGAACGACGGGAGCACGCCCGGCGCACCGACGTCCCGCCCCGCCCAGGCGACCTGGGCCAGCCCCCGGGCGAGCACCGGTCGGCCGGCGACCAGTCCGGCCCGGCGGGGGTCGGGACGACCCGCGGTCCAGAGGTCGTCGGCGTCGGAGAAGCCGACCAGGGCACCGCGCGCGGCGGCCACCCCGTCGTTCCGTGCCGCCGCCGGGCCCGCGCCCCGACCGGTCAGCACCCGCACGCGCTCGTCGCCCAGGCCGGCGGCCACCTCGGCCGTCCCGTCGAGCGACCCGTCGTCGACGACGACCAGCTCGAGCAGCCCGTCAGCGCCGTCCAGCACGCTGCGCAGCGTCGCGGCGAGGGTGGGCGCGGCGTCCCGTGCGGGCACGACCACCGTCAGGTCGCCGTACTCGTCGGGCTTCATCCCGGCTCCAGGGCGTCGCGCAGGCCGGCCAGGGTGGCGCCGAGGTCGGGCCCGGAGGGCAAGGACAGGGCAGGCAGCTCCCGCACCACGCGGGCCAGCAGCGCGCGGTCGACGGGACGGCTGCCGGGCAGCTGCAGCAGCGACGTCGGCGCCAGGGCGGCCATGGTCGCGGCCGGGCCGGCCGGCACCGGGCCGGCGGTGGTCGCCACCACGCGGGGCAGGGCCACCAGCCGCAGGAGCCCCCGCGGCGCCACGGGCACGGCGAGCACGACCTTGCCGTCGGGGGTGGGTGGCAGCAGAGCCCGGAGCGCCTCGAGCCCCGGCAGCCGAGCCAGGGTCGCCCCGGTCACCTTGGCGTACGACGTCACGGGCGCGACCTCGCCCGTGGCCGGGTCGACGGCGCAGTAGTCGTCGGCCACGTAGGTCCACCCGGCCTGCAGGGCCGCGAGGGCCAGGGTGGACTTGCCGGCACCACCCGCGCCGACGAGCAGGGCCAGCCCCTCGGCCGAGCCCACGGCGGCACCGTGGACCAGCGCCACGCCCTGCGCGCGCAGGGCCCAGCGCAGCACCGCCCGCAGCGGCATCGCGCGCTCCCAGGCCGGCAGCCCGGCCGCCGACCGCGTCCACCACACCGCCGTGCGCGTGGTGGCGTCCCAGAGCATCAGCGTGCCGGTGGCCAGCTGGTAGGCGACCTCGAGCCGCTCCTCGCCGGTGCCCGCGAGCTCGTCGCGGGGCCGGTAGGCGTCCGCGGACCAGGGCGGGGCCGGAGGGTCACCGGAGGCGTCCCGGTCCAGGACGTGGATGGTCGTCGTGACCCCGTCGGCCCCTGGCAGCGCCGACCAGGCCGGCGCCAGCGCGTCGCGCAGCGCGGCGGAGGCGAACCGCACCTCGATCCCGCGCCCGGCCACCCCGAAGGTGGCGGCCGGCCCGGTGGACGTCGCGCTCTCGGCCAGGTCCAGCAGCCGGTCGGCGAACCGCCGCAGCGGCGTGCTGGCGGTCAGGCCGACTCGGGCCATCCGCTTCCGTCGAGGTTGATGTCGTGGATGGGGTCGAGCAGCAGGAGGTCCTGCATGTCGGTGAAGACCTCGAAGCTCGGGCCGCCCGCGGGCACGGCGTCGGGCCGGACCGGCAGGTCGCCGTCAGTGCTGACGAGCTGGTCCTCGACCAGGCGGTGCACGAAGTCGGTCAGCTCCGGCTCGGCCACGTCGACCGCGCCCGCGAGCTGCGTCCACTCGACCCCCGCGCCGAGCGCGGACCACACCTGGGTGGCCGCCGGCGAGAGTGCGTAATACCGCCCGGTACCCAGATGGACGAGCACCGCCTCACCGTCGAAGACCTCGTCGAGGACCTCGGGTCGGTTCGGAGTCAGCCACGCCATGCGGGCATGCTAGTTGTCAGGGTGCTCCAGACCGCTGATGCGGATGCCGGAGTGGACCTTGTACTTGCGGTTGATGGAGATCAGCACGGCGGTCAGGGGCTCCAGCTGGCGGGCCAGGCGCAGCTTCCCGGCGCTGATCCCCTCGCGGCCGGTGACTGCGCGGGCCAGCTCCATGGCCACCTGCTTGCCCTCGTCGGAGTCGCCCACGCACAGGACGTCCTCGTCGAGGAAGTCCTCCTCGCTCCAGAGCCCGATGGCTGAGACGTTGTGGAAGGCGCCGACCACGGTCGCCTCCGGCGCCAGCGCCTGGGCGTGCTCGGCGGCCGACCCCTCTCCCCCGTCGATGACCAGGCCGTGGGCGCCGCGCTTGTCGAAGGCCAGCGGGTTGACGCAGGAGACCACGGTCCGCCCGGCCAGCGGCAGGGTGGCCACCAGCTCGTCGTGGCCGTCCCACGGGACGGCCAGGACCACCACGTCGGCGTCCTGGCAGGCATCGGCGTTCGCGGCGCCGGTGACCGAGCCCGCGCCGGCCACGCCGGACAGCCGCTCGGTGACCTCCTCGGCGACGCCCTGCGCCTTCTCGGCGGCCCGGGACCCGAGGACCACGGTGTGCCCGTGGCGGGCGAACCGGTAGGCCAGCCCTTTGCCCTGCGGGCCGGTCCCACCCATCACTGCGATGCGGTACGTCGTCACGCCGGGATGCTCCCACGCTGGCCCGACGTGACCCCGGCCGGTGCCGCCAGTTGGTACTTTCACCACATCAGGGAGACGGACGAGGCGATGGCCAGAGAGCTGCGCGGAGACATCCAGGGGCTGCGGGCGATCGCCGTGCTCCTCGTCATCGCCGCGCACGCCGGCGTGCCCTTCCTGCCCGGCGGCTTCGTGGGCGTCGACGTCTTCTTCGTCATCTCCGGCTACCTCATCGCCGGACTGCTCTACCGCGAGGTCCTGCTCACGGGGAAGGTCTCGATCGGCGCCTTCTGGGCCCGCCGCGCCCGCCGGATCCTGCCGGCGGCGACGGTCGTCACCGTGGTCACGGTGCTGCTGTCCCTGGCCTGGCTGAGCCTGCTCGACGCCCGGCAGGTGGTGGTGGACGCGCTGTGGGCCTCGGCCTTCGCGGCCAACGTCCACTTCGCCCAGCAGGGCGTCGACTACTTCGCCACCATCGAGGCGTCCGGGCCCTCGCCGCTGCAGCACTACTGGTCGCTCGCGGTGGAGGAGCAGTTCTACGTCCTCTGGCCGCTGCTGCTGGCGGCCTGCCTGGCCATCCACGCCCTGCTCGGCCGGGGCCGGGTGCGTCGGGTGGAGCGGCTGCCGCGCACCACCGTGCTGACCGTGCTCACGGTCCTGACCGTGGCCTCGCTGGGCTGGTCGGTCTACGCGACCGTGGCCTCGCCCACCTCGGCGTACTTCTCGACGCTGACCCGGGGCTGGGAGCTCGGGATCGGGGCGCTGGTCGCGCTGGTGCCGCCCACCTCCGTGCGGCGGCTGACCCGGCTCAGCCTCGAGGCGATGGCCGTCGGTGGCGCCGTGCTCCTGCTGGGCGCCAGCGTGCTCATCACCTCGCGGACGCCGTTCCCCGGCATCGCCGCACTGCTCCCCGTGGTCGGCACCGCCCTGCTCCTCCTGTCCGGCGCGGTCGTGGGCGCTCCGGACCGGCGCACCAGGTCCAGCCGCCTGCTGTCGGTCGCGCCCCTGCGGATGGTCGGCGACTGGTCCTACTCGCTCTACCTCTGGCACTGGCCGGCGTTCATCCTGCCGCCGGTGGCCCTCGACCGCGCGCTGACGCCGTTCGAGAAGGGCATCGCCGTCCTGGTGGTGGTGACCCTCTCGGCGTACTCCTACCGCTACATCGAGACGCCGTTCCGCGCCGGCCGCCCGGCCGGCCGGTTGGTGCGGCGTCGGGCGCTGGTGCTCTACCCGGCCAGCGCCGTCCTGGTCACGCTGACCGCCGCGGGCGCGTGGTGGTGGACCGGCTACCAGGGTGGCGAGCACGGCGACAACCCGCCGATCACCATCGCGGGCGCGCCGATCGACGGGCTGCACGACAACACCGAGGCGCTCGTGCGCGCCTCGGTCACGGCCGCCAAGGACCAGCGCGCGGTGCCGAGCAACCTGACCCCCGACCTGCTCAGCCTGCGCAGCTCCATCGCCGACGTCGGCGCCTGCGACTACGAGGACAACGTCCGCAGGCTCTGCCCGCACGGCGACGGCGACCGCACGGTCGTGGTGGTCGGCGACTCCCACGCGCGGGCCTGGATTCCCGCCTTCAACCGGATCCTCGACGCCGGCGACTGGACGGCGTACTACCTGGTCAAGCCGCAGTGCACCGCCGCCCACGTCACCCTCGCCGCGCTCGACTCCGACCAGCCCTTCACCGACTGCTCCGACTTCCAGGACTGGGTGGTCGACCAGGTCGCCGCGCTCCACCCCGACCTCGTGGTGGTGGCCTCCTCGCCGCCCGTCAACGGCGTCTTCGACAGCGGCCGGCGGATCACCTCGGTCGAGGGGATCATCCCGGTCCTGCGCACCGGCTACGACGACCTCTTCGTCCAGCTCGGCCAGTACGCCGACCACGTGGCCCTGATCCGCGACGTGCCGAAGTCGCCCGACGACCCCGCCACCTGCCTGTCCTCGGGCAGCCCCAGCCTCGGCGACTGCATGTTCGAGCCGGTCGAGCGCTCCACCGTCCTCGGCAACGTCGCGGTCGACGCGGCCCGCGAGTCCGGCATCGACGTGGTCGACCCGACGCCGTGGCTCTGCTACCAGGGCGAGTGCCCCATCGTCATCGGCGGCACCCTCAGCTACCGCGACACCGACCACATCACCACCGAGTACGCCGCCGATCTCTGGGGCGAGCTGGGCCGGGCCCTCGAGATGCTGCCGATCACCCTCGAGTGAGCTGCGGGCCGGTCCGGGGGGCGGTGCCCTGGCAACGGTCGTCCCCAGGGAGAGACGTTGCTGCCCCACCGCCGCCCTGTGGAGGACGGGTGCTGGGCCACCGCCCCTCGGTCCGGGCGGCGACGACCTACCCGCCCTTGCACCGTGACAGTCCCACTGTCACAGTTGTGCCGTGCAGCTCTCCTATCCCCTCCAGTACTCCGGCAACCCCCGCGAGACCGCCGACCAGGTGGCCGAGCTCGAGAAGGCCGGGCTCGACATGGTCTGGGTGGCCGAGGCCTACGGGTTCGACTCCCCCACGCTGATGGGCTACCTGGCCGCGAAGACCGAGCGGCTGCAGATCGCGGCGGGGATCCTCAACGTCTTCTCCCGCACGCCGGGCGCCATCCTCCAGACCGCCGCGGGGCTCGACAACGTCAGCGCCGGCCGCGCGGTCCTGGGACTCGGTGCCAGCGGTCCGCAGGTGATCGAGGGCTTCCACGGGATGCCGTACGACAAGCCGCTGGGCCGCACCCGCGAGGTCATCCGGATCGTGCGCTCCGGCCTCAAGCGCGAGCCGCTCGAGTCGCACGGGATCTTCGACATCCCGCTGTCCGAGGGCAAGGGGCTCGGGCTGGGCAAGCCCCTGAAGATCCTGGTCCACCCCGAGCGCGACACCATCCCGATCTGGGTCGCCTCGCTGGGCGACAAGAACGTCGAGATGACCGCCGAGCTGGCCGACGGCTGGCTGCCGATCCTCTTCATCCCCGAGCGCGCCCGCGACGTCTGGGGCGCCTCCCTCGACGCCGGCGCCGCCAAGCGCTCACCCGAGCTCGGCCCGCTGCAGATCAGCGCCGGCGGCATGGTCGCGATCGGCGAGGGGCCGGAGACCAAGGAGCTGCTGGAGTTCCTGCGCCCGATGTACGCGCTCTACGTGGGCGGCATGGGCGCGCGCGGCAAGAACTTCTACAACGAGCTGGCCCAGCACTACGGCTACGAGAAGGAGGCCAAGGAGATCCAGGACCTCTACCTCGACGGCAAGAAGAAGGAGGCCGAAGCGCTGGTCCCCCTGGAGTGGATGGAGCAGAGCAACCTGGTCGGCCCCACGTCGTACGTCAAGGAGCGGCTGGCCGCCTTCGAGGAGGCCGGCGTCAGCCACCTCTCGATCGTCCCGGCCAACGACAACCCGGCCGCGACCGTCTCGCAGCTCAAGGAATGGGTGTCGTGACCCGGCCGTCCAGGTGGGGCTCGCGCGGGCGCTACGACCACCTGGACGAGATCCGGACCCTCGACCCGCTCGACGACGCGGACCGCGACCGCATCGTCACCCTCACCGGCCGCCACGACTTCCCCTGGGACTTCGACCAGGGCACCGCGATCGCCTTCCTGCGCGACTACGGCGTGCCCTCGATCGCCCGGTTGCTGGACCGGACCCGGCAGTTCGAGGACCACGGCATCAAGAGGTACGACGACACGCTCGTCTTCCAGGAGGAGGCCCTCGCCGAGGGCGTGGACGCACCGAGGTCGAGGGCGGCCGTCGACCGGCTGAACCGGATCCACGGGCACTACGCGATCCCGAACCACGAGTTCCAGTACGTCCTGGCCACCACGCTCGTCGGGCCCGTGCGCTGGATCACCCGGTACGGCTGGCGGCCGCTCGACCCGATCGAGGTCGTCGCGCTGACCCGCTTCACCACGCGCTTCGGTGAGCTCATGGGCATCACCGGCCTGCCCGAGGACTACGCCGGCTACGAGCGGCTGCTCGACGCCTACGAGGCGGAGCACTTCGCGCCCGACCCCGCGGCCACCCGGGTCACCGAGGCGACCATCCGCATCGGCCGGGCCACCGCGCCCTGGTACCTCCGCCCGGGCTTCCGCCGGGTCTCCATCGCCCTGATGGACGAGCCGCTGCGGCTCGCGCTCGGCATGGAGGAGCAGCCGCGCTGGCTCGTCCGCGGCGTCGACCTCGGGCTCCGGCTCCGGGCCCGGGCGCTGCGCTTCGCCCCACCCCGCCGGACGCCGTACGAGCGCGTGCACCCGACGTACCCGAACGGCTACGAGCTGGCCCAGATCGGTCCCGCCAAGATGCTCGACGAGCTCAACCAGCCCCCGCAGACCAAGGAGTCATCCGTTGCCTGAGCGCCCCTCCATCTACCAGACCGAGCACGAGGACTTCCGCGCCACCGCACGCGCCTTCCTGGAGAAGGAGGTCAAGCCCTTCCACGAGGAGTGGGAGAAGGCGGGCCAGGTCGACCGCGAGGTGTGGGACAAGGCCGGCGCGGCCGGCCTGCTGTGCTTCGACGTCGACGAGCAGTACGGCGGGGCCGGCATCGACGACTTCCGGTTCAACGTGGTCCTGACCGAGGAGATCACCCGGGCCGGCGCCAGCGGGCTGGGCTTCCCCGTGCACAACGACGTGATCGTCCCCTACGTCTCCTCGCTGGCCACCGAGGAGCAGAAGCAGCGCTGGCTGCCCGGGCTGGTCGACGGCTCGCTGATCTCGGCGATCGCGATGACCGAGCCGGGCGCGGGCTCGGACCTCCAGGGGATCCGCACCTCGGCCGTGGACAAGGGCGACCACTACGTCCTCAACGGGTCCAAGACCTTCATCAGCAACGGCATCCTCTCCGACCTGGTGATCGTGGTCGCCCGCACCGATCCAGATGCCGGCCACCAGGGCATCTCCTTGCTCGTCGTCGAGCGCGGGATGGAGGGCTTCGAGCGCGGCCGCAACCTCGACAAGATCGGGCTCAAGGCCCAGGACACCGCCGAGCTGTTCTTCGACAACGTCGAGGTGCCCAAGGCCAACCTGCTCGGCGCCGAGGGCTCGGGCTTCGTCTCGCTCATGGAGAACCTGCCCCAGGAGCGCATCTCCATCGCCGCCATCGCGGTGGCCGCCTCCGAGCTCGTCCTCGAGCTGTGCCTGGACTACGCGAAGAGCCGCACGGCCTTCGGCAAGCCCATCGGCAGCTTCCAGCACAACCGGTTCCTGCTGGCCGAGATGGCCACCGAGGTGCACATCGCGCGGGTCTTCCTCAACGACTGCGTCACCCGGCTCAACGCCGGCGACGTCGACACCTCGCTGGCCTCGATGGCCAAGTGGTGGACCACCGAGCTGCAGACCAAGATCGTCGACCGCGGCGTCCAGCTCTTCGGCGGTTACGGCTACATGACCGAGTACCCCATCGCCAAGGCCTTCGTGGACTCGCGGATCCAGACCATCTACGGCGGCACCACCGAGATCCAGAAGGAGATCATCGGGCGGATGCTCGGGCTCTAGCTCTGCCCTTTACCCCCGCAAGCTTCGCGGGCCCTCTACCCCCGCGAGCTTTCGGCCCCACCCCTGTGACGGCGCTCGCAGCCGGGCAGGGGGAACGAGCTCCTGGTCCAGACCAGTCCCGCACTGGTCAGTTCTGGAGAAGCCCGGCCTCGATGAGTTCGGGAGGGTGGGTCGGTCGACCTCGCAGCATCTCGGGGAAAACCCCGATGCCGACCGTCCCCACCTTCTGATGGAGTGCTCGCATGCATCGCCAGATCGCCGGAAAGCTCACCGGACCCGTCACCAAGTGGATCGTCCTCGGCGTGTGGGTGGTCCTGTTCGCCGGCGTCGGCGGGCTCAGCGCCAAACTGGCCGACGTCCAGAACAACGAGGCCTCGAGCTGGCTGCCCGCCTCGGCCGAGTCCACCAAGGTGGTCGACGAGCTCACGGGCACGGTCGACCCCAACGACATCCCGACGCTGATCGTCTACTACCGCGACGGCGGGCTGACCGACGCCGACCGGGCGGCCATCGACGAGCAGGCCGGTGAGCTCGCCAAGATCAAGGGCGTCACCGACCAGGGCGTGCTGACCCCCACGGCGGCCGCGCAGATCCCCGACCTGCCCTTCCAGCTCTCCTCCGAGGACCGCGAGGTCGCCGTCAGCACCCTGACCTTCAACTTCGGCCAGAACGGCTGGAACGACATCCCCGACGCCGCCGCGGAGATCGACAAGATCGCGGAGATCGACGGCGTCACCGTGCATCTGGCGGGCTACGGCGGCCAGGCGCGCGACGCCGCCGAGGCCTTCGAGGGCATCGACACCACGCTGATCGGCATCACTCTGCTGGTGGTCATCGTCATCCTGCTGCTCACCTACCGCAGCGCCTACCTCTGGATCCTGCCGATCGTCAGCGTGGTCTTCGCCTACGCCGTCTCGGGAGGCGTCGTCTACCTGCTGGCCAAGTACGCCGACCTCACGGTCAACGGGCAGAGCCAGGCCATCCTGGGCATCCTGGTCATCGGGGCCGGCACCGACTACGCGCTGCTCCTGGTGGCGCGCTACCGAGAAGAGCTCCGCCGCCACGACGACCGGCACGAGGCCATGGCGTTCGCGCTGCACCGCGCCGCGCCCGCCCTCACGGCCAGCGCCTCGACCGTCGTCGTCGGCATGCTGTGCCTCAGCCTGGCCGAGCTCAACTCGACCGCCGGCCTCGGTCCGGTCAACGCGGTGGGCATCGCCGTGACCTGGCTGACCATGGTCACCCTGCTGCCCGCCCTGCTGGTCATCTTCGGCCGGTGGGTCTTCGGCCCTCAGCGCGACGGGCACCGCACCTGGGTCAAGACGGGGCTCGGCGAGATCGGCGGCGGTGTCGTCGCCGTCGTCCTGGGCGTGCTCCTCGGCGGTGCGCTCGGTGGACTGCTGATCGGCCTGGGCGTCTTCGCCGCGTTCATCGGCGTGCTCGTGCTGGTGCAGGTCGCGATCGAGCACTGGACCCGGGTGCACAGCAGGCCCGACTTCGGCTCCGTGGAGCCGAACACCACGGGCTTCTGGGCCCGGGTGGGCAACCGCATCTCCGTGGCACCCCGCAAGGTCTGGGTGGTCACCGCGGTGCTGCTGATGGCGGCCTCGCTCGGCCTCTTCAGCCTCAAGGCCGACGGGCTCTCGACCGAGGACACCTACACCAAGGAGTTCGACTCGATCAAGGGTCAGAAGATCATGGCCGAGCACGGCCTGCAGGACAGCAGCAACACGGTGCAGATCGTGACCAACACCGACGAGCTCGACGGGGTCGTGAACGCGGTCGAGAGCACCGACGGCTTGGGCGACCCCACCGCGCCGCAGGAGATCGGGGGCGGACGCTCCTACTTCGAGGCCACGATCGGCGAGGACATCTCCTCCACCGCCGCCTTCGACGTCGTCGAGGACACCCGCGAGGCGGTGCACGCCGTCGACGGGGCGGACGCGCTCGTCGGCGGGGGCTCCGCGTTCTACCTCGACACCAAGACGGCCTCGATCCGCGACAACAAGGTGATCATCCCGATCGTGCTGATCGTGGTGTTCCTCATCCTGATCGGTCTGCTGCGTGCGCTGGTGGCACCGTTGATCCTGATGGCGACGGTGATCCTGTCCTTCGGCGCGGCCCTGGGCATCTCGGCGCTCCTGTTCGAGCACGTCTTCGGGTTCGCCGGCTCCGACCCAGGGTTCCCGCTGTTCGCCTTCGTGTTCCTGGTCGCCCTGGGCATCGACTACAACATCTTCCTGATGACCCGGGTGCGGGAGGAGACGGTCAACCACGGCACGCGCAAGGGCTCGCTCATCGCCCTGGGCTCCACGGGAGGGGTCATCACCTCGGCCGGCATCGTGCTCGCGGCGACGTTCCTGGTCCTGGGGTCGATCCCGTTCGTCTTCCTCGCCGAGCTGGGCGTCGCGGTGGCCCTCGGGGTGCTGCTCGACACGATGATCGTCCGCTCGGTGCTGGTGACGGCTCTCAACCTCGACCTCGGCGGGAAGATCTGGTGGCCCAGCCGGCTCGACTCCGGACAGGGCCAGAGCGATCCGGGCGCGCCCGCGGCCGAGCGGGAGTCCGCCACCGTGTGACCCAAGCCTCACCACCGTGGGCGGACGGGGGAATCGCCCCCGTTCGCCCGCGGTTAGCCTGACCACGATGGCTTCCGACCTCCCCACTCCCCAGCAGGTGCGCCGCGCCCTGGCGCGCGCCGAGCGGGGCGCAGCCGTGGACCTCGACGAGGCCACCGTGCTCCTGGCCGCCACCGGCGCCGACCTGGACCGGCTGACCGCGGCCGCCGCCAAGGTGCGTGACGCCGGCCTGGTGGCGGCGGGGCGGCCCGGGGTGGTGACGTACTCCCCGAAGGTGTTCATCCCCGTCACCAAGCTGTGCCGGGACCGGTGCCACTACTGCACGTTCGTGGAGTCGCCGGGCCAGCTTTCGCGGGCCGGGCACGCGATGTTCATGTCGCCCGACGAGATCCTCGACGTCGCCCGCCAGGGCGCGGAGCTGGGCTGCCTGGAGGCGCTGTTCACCCTGGGCGACCGGCCCGAGGACCGCTGGCCCGAGGCGCGGGAGTGGCTGGACGAGCAGGGCTACGACTCCACGCTGGCCTACGTCCGCGCGATGGCGGTCCGCGTGCTGGAGGAGACCGGGCTGCTGCCGCACCTGAACCCGGGCGTGATGTCGTGGGAGGAGCTGAACCGGCTCAAGCCGGTCTCTCCGTCGATGGGGATGATGCTGGAGACCACCTCGCGGCGGCTGTTCGAGACCAAGGGCGAGGCCCACTTCGGATCCCCCGACAAGGACCCTGCGGTGCGGCTGCGGGTCCTGGAGGACGCCGGCCGCCTGAGCATCCCGTTCACCACCGGGCTGCTGGTCGGTATCGGCGAGACGCTGACCGAGCGGGCCGAGACGATCCTGGCGCTGCGCCAGGTCTCCCGTGCGTACGGGTCGGTGCAGGAGGTCATCGTCCAGAACTTCCGGGCCAAGCCCGACACCGCCATGCGGCACGCCGACGACCTCGGGCTGGAGGAGTACCGCGCGACCATCGCGGTGACCCGGCTCCTGCTCGGGCCCAAGGCCCGGGTCCAGGCACCGCCCAACCTCGTGGACCTCGCCGAGTGCCGGGCCCTGCTCGATGCGGGCATCGACGACTGGGGCGGCGTCTCTCCGCTGACCCCGGACCACGTGAACCCCGAGCGGCCCTGGCCCTCGCTGGAGCGGCTGCGCGGGATCACCGAGGAGTGCGGCTTCGACCTCCGGGCCCGGCTGACCGTGCACCCGGAGTACGTCCGGGCCGGCGAGCCCTGGCTGGACCCGCGGGTCTCGGCCCACGTCGCCGCCCTGGCCCAGGACAACGGCCTCGCGAGGCCGGGGGTGAAGCCCAGCGGCCTGCCGTGGCAGGAGCCCGACGGG
>CAZEPK010000009.1:0-31311 GCA_964514085.1 uncultured Nocardioides sp. | reverse complement strand
GCGGGTGCTCGCGCTCCAGGGTCTCCATCGCCTCGAGCAGGTCCAGCCGGGTGCCGGCGATGACGCTGGTCGTGCGCGGGTCGGGCCGCGACATCGCCTGCGACTCCTGCGGGTCGGCGGCGATGGCCTGGTTCTTCATCCGGCGGTACGTCGAGCGCGCGGAGTTCACCGCGACCACGTGCAGCCAGGTGGTGAAGCGGCCGCGCTGGTTCCAGGTCCCGATCTTCTGGGACACCTTGATCAGCGCCTCCTGGCAGGCGTCCTCCGCGTCGGGGGTGTAGGGCAGGACCCCCCGGCACACGTTGAGGGTGCGCGGCCGGATCGCGCGGAGCAGCAGCTCCATCGCGTCGCTGTCGCCGGCCTGCGCCCGCCTGGCCAGGTCGTCGATCTCGTCCGGTGTCGAGGCCACCTCGGTCAATGTCATCACCCCTCCGCGACGCCGAATGTAGTGCCAAGGTTGCGGTTGCTCCCGTTCCGCAACCGAACCGAGACCTGCGCGGGCGCGGCCCCGCGTCGTCTGCTGCACCCGCCGAGGGGCCAAGATGTGGGCGTGTCCATGCCCGCTCGCCTCGGCCGCTACGCTGTGCGCCGCCGGATCGGATCGGGCGGCTTCGCGACGGTGTGGCTGGCCTACGACGAGCAGCTCGACTCACCCGTGGCCATCAAGGTGCTGGCCGACAACTGGACCGAGGACCACCAGATCCGGCAGCGGTTCCTCGAGGAGGGCCGCTACCTGCGCAAGGTGGAGTCGCCGCACGTGGTCTCGGTCTACGACGCCGGCGAGCTCGACGACGGCCGCCCCTACCTCGTCATGTCCTACGCCGACCAGGGCACCCTGGCCGACCGCCTCGAGGTCGATGGGCTGACGCCGGCCCAGGCGATGGAGGTGGTCCGGCAGGTCGGGGCCGGTCTGCAGGCGCTGCACGACCGCGACATCCTGCACCGCGACATCAAGCCCGCCAACGTGCTCTTCCGCAGCGTGGACGGCCCCGAGGCGCACTCGGTGCGGGCCATGGTGGGCGACCTCGGCCTGGGCAAGGCGCTGGACATGTCCTCACGGCTCACGATGATCGCCGGCACGCCGACCTACATCGCCCCCGAGCAGGCCTCGGCGCAGTCGCCCGACGCCCGCGCCGACCAGTACTCGCTGGCCGCCCTGGCCTTCCTGCTGCTCTCCGGCCAGCCGCCGTTCACCCACCTCTCGCTGTCCGATGCCATGCACCCCGGCGACCTGCCGCCGGTCTCCACACCCGAGCGGCCCTTCCCGCCGGCCGTCGAGGAGGTGCTGCACCGCGGGCTGGCCCGGCGCCGGGAGGACCGCTACCCGACCGTCACGGCGTTCGTGCAGGCCCTGGAGCGGGCCCTGGGCCCGGCCGCGACCGGTCCCGCCACCCAACCCTGGCTCGACCGCGACCCGGAGCTGACCCAGCCCGGCCCCCGGCCGACCACCGGTCCCCAGCCCGGCTCGCTGCCGGAGCCGGCGCTGCCGCGGCGGCGCGGCCGCCGGGTCGCGGTCTACGCGGTGGCGAGCCTGCTGGCGCTGGCCGTCGGCGGGGGAGCCGGGTACGCCGCGCAGCGCGGGCTGGCCCCCACCGAGCGCACGGTCTCCGACGACAACGGCACCCTCTCGGTCACGGTCCCGGCCAGCTGGGACCGCGCCGACGCCACCCAGGGCTGGACCCCGCCCGGCAGCGACAACGAGCTGCCGGCCCTCTCGGTCGGCACCAGCGCGGACTGGGCAGCCGCGGACGGCACGGGGGAGGGCGTCTTCCTCGGCCTGCTCATCGCGGACGACCTGCCCGACCAGGTGCCGCAGCACCCGGAGTGCGGGACCGCCGGCCGGGCCGTCATGGACAGCCGGAACGACGAGGACTCGGTCACCGTGACCTACTCCGACTGCCCCGGCGGAGGGGTCACCGTGGAGCGCGTGGCCCAGGTCAGCACCAACACCCTGCTGTGGGTGCAGATCCGCAGCGACGACCGGACGACCGCCAACGCCATCCTCGACGACGTGCGGACGCACGGGCTGTAGGAGCAGCGGGTCGCCAGGAGGTCCCTAGGGCGTGGTCTCGGGGTCCGGCGGCTTCGGCTGGAGCTCGCGGAGCGAGGTCACCGTCTGGGCCAGCAGGTCGCCCATCCCGAGCTGGTCGCGCTCGCGGCCGGTGACCGCGACGGAGACGGAGGCCTCGCTGCCGGACAGGCTCACGAACCGCTCCGTGGTGAACCTCAGGTGGCCGTTGTCGACGTAGGTCGCCTTGAAGGTGTCGTCGGTCTGCGCGGTGACCTCGAAGTCGGAGATGCCGCCGTTGGCCGCCGCGTCCTCGAGCGCGGCGATGCGCGCGGCCATGGCGGCCTTCTTCGACACGATGAGCCGCATCAGGAGCGTCACGCGCACCGAGTAGGTGTAGTGGTTGTTGCTGGGCTCGGTGAAGGTCCAGAAGTCCTTGCCCACCGGCCGGTTCTCCTGCCAGCCGATCGGGACGGCGACCTTCACGCCGGCTCCGTCCGGGTCGAGGCGGAGGGGGATGGTCTGGGTGGTCAGGACACCGGTCGTGAGCGGAGGCGTGTCGGGGTCGGGTTCGTAGGTCGGCGTGGCGGGGGTCGGCACGGCCGGCGAGACCCCCGGCACGGGGGCCAGGCGGTCGGTCGAGACCGGGTCGTCCTCCCCGCGGTCCGCGACGGCGTACCCGCCGGCCACGCCGACGCAGAGCAGCACCAGGGCCACCCCGAGCGCGCGCCACCACATGACGAGGACCCTAACCACTCAGGTCGGACGAGCGATGAGTCGAGAATGTCGGCGCGGTCTGTCGTATTCGTCCCCTGCTGTTCGTGGAGTAGGTGACAAGGCTCCCGACACCAGGAGAAGGACATGACCACCAAGAGTCGCTGGCTCGCCCTCTACGTGCTCTGCCTGGGCGACCTCATGATCGTCCTCGACCAGAGCATCGTGAACGTCGCGCTGCCCTCGATCCGCACCGACCTGGGCTTCTCCCAGGCCTCGCTGGCGTGGGTCGTCAACGCCTACCTCCTGACCTTCGGCGGCTTCCTGCTGCTCTCGGGCCGGCTGGGCGACCTGCTCGGCAACAAGCGGGTCTTCCTCGGTGGCGTGGTCTCCTTCACGATCGCCTCCGCCGTCTGCGGGCTGGCGCCCAACGCGACGTTCCTGGTCGTGGGCCGCGCCGTGCAGGGCCTGGCCGGCGCCAGCGTCTCGGCCGTGGCGCTGGCCCTGATCATGGGCCTGTTCACCGACCCGGCCGAGCGGGCCAAGGCCATGGGCGTCTTCGGGTTCGTGATGTCCGGTGGCGGCGCGGTCGGCGTCCTCGCAGGCGGCGTGCTGACCGGGCTGCTGTCGTGGCACTGGATCTTCCTCGTGAACATCCCCGTCGGCGTGGCCGTCGTGCTGGCCAGCCGGGCCGCCCTGCCGGCCGATGCGACCGTCCCCGGGTCCACCAGGCTCGACGTCCCCGGCGCCGTCCTGGTGACCTCGGCGCTGATGATCGCGGTCTACGCCGTGGTCGGGGGCAACGAGGCGGGCTGGACGTCGACCCGGACCCTCGCACTGCTGGCCGCGGCCGTCGTGCTCTTCGTGGCCTTCGTGCTCCGCGAGGTGCGGGCCGCCGACCCGCTGGTGCCGTTGCGCCTCTTCGCCCTGCGCAACGTCTCGGTCTCGCAGGTCGTCGGCGTGCTGTGGGCCGCGGCCATGTTTGCGTGGTTCTTCCTCGCCGCGCTCTACCTCCAGCAGGTGCTGGGCTACAGCGCCCTCGAGGTCGGCCTGGCCTTCGTCCCGACCAGCCTGGTGATGATGCTCTGCTCGCTGAAGCTGTCGGACCGGCTGGTGATGACCTTCGGGATCCGCCCCCCGCTGACCGTCGGCCTCGGGCTGGCGGCGGTCTCGCTGGCGCTGTTCGCCATGGCGCCGGTCGACGGCAGCTTCGCTGTCGACGTGCTGCCCTCGATGCTCCTGCTCGGCGTGGGCGCCGGCATCGCCTTCAACCCGGTGCTGCTGGCAGCGATGGGCGACGTCGAGCCGCACGAGGCCGGTCTGGCCTCGGGCGTCGTCAACACCTCGTTCATGATGGGCGGCGCGCTGGGGCTGGCCGTGCTGGTCGCCGTGTCCGACTCGCGCACCGCCTCCCTCACCGCCTCCGGCGCGGGTGCCGTCGAGGCGCTGCACGGCGGCCTCCAGGTCGCCTTCGCGGTGGGCGCGGTCTTCGCCGCCCTGGCCGCGGTGATCGGCGGGGCGCTGCTCCGCCCCCAGCCCATGACGGCGCCGGACGCCGAGCCCGTGGTCGAGGAGACCTGCGCGGCCTGACAGCGAGTCCGGGGTAACTCACCGTCCGTGCTGCTTCGATGGTGTTCCACCACCGAAGGAGCAGCACGAACGGTGAGTCACCTCTGTCGCCCGACCGCCGCCGAGCGCGCCGCGACCCTGCCGGGCGACGGGCTCGTGTCGCCCGCCGACGTGGTGATGGATCGCGCGTTCTCGCTGCCCGCACCGCCCGAGCGGGTCTGGCCCTGGCTGGTGCAGCTCGGCAAGCGCCGAGCGGGGTGGTACTTCCCCCGCTGGTTCGACCGGCTGGTCCCGCCGAGCCGGCGCGGGCTGCGGCACCTCGATCCCGCGCACCTCGGGCTGGCCGTGGGCGACGTCATCCCCGACTGGGGAGGCAGGGACGAGACGTTCACCGTGGCCGAGCTGGTCCCGGGCCGGCACCTGCTGCACACCTCGACCCGCGGCCGCACGCAGCTCACCTGGTGCCTCCAGCTCAGTCCCGAGGGCGGCGGCACCCGGCTGCACCTCCGGCTCCGGCTGGCGCCGGTCCGCCACCGGGCGCTGGCGTCGCACGTCGGGGGAGCCTTCGACCTCCTCACCGTCGCCGGCCTGGCCGCCGGGCTGCGCGAGCGGGTCTGAGGTCGGTGTCCTACCGTGACGCCGGTGACCAGCCTGTTGATCCGGCGTGCCCGCTTGGTCCCGATCGGACCCGCGGCCGCGCCGCCCCGGCACCTCGTCGACGTCCTGGTCGAGGACGGTCTGGTCACGACCGTCGCCGCTGAGCTCGACTCCCGCCCCGGCGTGGAGGAGCACGACGCCGACGGCCGCTGGTGCGCCCCCGGGCTGTGGGACCAGCACGTGCACTTCACCCAGTGGACGCTCGCCTCCCAGCGGCTCGACCTGGCCCCGGCCCGCTCGCCGGAGCAGGTCCTGGCCCTGGTGGCGGAGCGGGTCGCCAGCCTGCCCGGCGTGCCGGTCGTCGGCTGGGGCCACCGGCCCGGCACCTGGCAGCGCGACGTCACCGTCTCCGAGCTCGACGCCGTCACCGGCGAGACCCCGGTCTGCCTCATCGCCGGCGACGGCCACCACGCCTGGCTCAACACCACGGCCCTCATGCACCTGGCCCTGCCGGTGCGCGACTCGGTGGTGCGCGAGACGGAGTGGTTCGCGGTCTACCCGCGGCTGATGGGCCTGGTGGGCCAGGACGGCACCTCGCCCGAGGCCTACCGCCGCACCCTCGACGCGGCGGCGGCCCGCGGCGTGGTCGGGCTGGTGGACTTCGAGTTCGGCGCGGACCGCCGCGGCTGGGCCGACCGCTGGGCCAGCGGCTGCGACGTGCTGCGCGTGCGCTGGGCGACGTACGCCGACACCCTGGACGACGTCCTCGCGGCCGGGCTGCGCACCGGCGACGCCCTCCCCGGTGGCGACGAGCGGCTCACCATGGGCCCGCTCAAGATCATCAGCGACGGGTCCCTCAACACCCGGACGGCCTGGTGCTGCGAGCCGTACGCCGACGCGCACCGCCTCGAGCACCCCGCCGGGCAACCCAACCTCTCCGGCGAGGAGCTGCGGGAGCTCCTCGGTCGCGCCCACCGCGGCGGCCTCGAGGTGGCCACCCACGCCATCGGTGACGCGGCGGTGGCCGAGGCGCTGGCGTCGTACGCCGAGACGGGTGCGGTCGGCTCCATCGAGCACGCCCAGATGGTCGGTCGCCACGACGTGCAGCGGATGGCCGAGCTGGGCGTGCGGGCCAGCGTGCAGCCCGCGCACCTCCTCGACGACCGCGACGTCACCGAGCTGCTCTGGCCCGGCCGGGCCGAGCGCTGCTTCGCCTTCCGCTGGATGCTCGACGACGGCGTGGAGCTGGCCCTGGGCTCGGACGCGCCGGTCTCGCCGCTCGACCCGTGGCTGGCGATCTCCGCGGCGGTGCACCGCAGCGACGACGAGCGCGAGCCGTGGCACGGCGAGCAGGGACTCACGCCCGCCGAGGCCCTGGCGGCCTCGGTCGACGGTCAGCCCACGGTGGGGGTCGGCTCGCCCGGTGACCTGGTGCTGCTCGACGCCGACCCGCTGGCCGCCGGCGAGGACTCAGCCGCGACCGGAGCGGCGCTGCGGGCCATGTCGGTCGCCTTCACCGCGGTCGGCGGCCGGGTCGTGCACTCGTCGCTCCAGGGCTCCTAGAGCTTCTTCAGCTTCTGCAGCACCAGGTCGGCCACGGCCTGCTGCTCCTCGGCGAAGGGGTGCAGCGCCAGGGCCCGCATGAGGTCGGTGTTGACGCCGTTGACCCAGGCGTCCTCGCCGGCGCAGATGTCGTGGCCCGCGCTGACCTCGACCAGGTCGACGTACTCCACCTGCGCCTCCTTGGCCGCCGCCCGCAGCGCCTGGTCCAGCTTGACCACGATGCCGCGGACGTAGGGGTAGTCCTTGACCGCCAGCGGCAGGATCTGGCACCGGCCCTCGGCGGGCACCGGCTGCGGGTAGCCGACCAGGACGACCTCGGCCTGCGGGGCGCGGTTGCGGACCCCCTCCAGCGCCGAGGTCACGCGGTCCTGGATCTTGTCGATCTTCTCCAGGAGGAGGTCACCCTTGCGGCCCGCATCGGCCATGTAGTCGCGGCACGGCGAGCCGTCGCGGTCGTTCAGCGCCAGCTGCGCGCACACGCCGACCATGGTCTGGAACAGGTCCAGGTCGTTGCCGCCCATGCCGATGGTGACCAGCGAGGTGTCGGGCGAGAGGGCGGCGTACTGCGGCGGCACCACCTGGTTGCTGACCTGCTGGGCGCCGACCAGCGACAGCGTCGTGGCGCCGGAGCAGCTGACGTCGACGAACTGCGACTTCAGCCGGCTCGCGACCAGGTTGGCGTAGTTGCCGTTCGACCGCAGGCAGCCGGACTCCTGCTCGGTCTGCGGCACTCCCGGGGCGGCGGTGTAGGAGTCGCCCAGCGCGACGTAGGTCGGGTACGGCGAGTCCTGGCCAGGCGCCGAGGCGCTGGGCGTCGGCTTGCTCACCGTCGTGGGCGGGGAGTCGTCGCTGCACCCGGCCAGGGTGGCCAGGGTCAGGAGGAGCAGAGCGGCCAGCGAGCGGGGGCCCGGGCGCCGGGGGAGCAGCATGGGCTCCACCGTACGGGCCGGGTCACTGCTCCAGCGCCTCCTTGACGAGGTCTGCCACCGCGCGCTGACCCTGCGCGAAGGGGTGGTAGAACGCCGCGACGTCGGCCTGGCTGGTGGAGCCGTTGACCCAGGCGTCGTCGCCGGCACAGATGTCGTGCCCCTCGCTGGCGGCCCAGACGTCGACGTAGGTCGCACCGGCCTGCTCCGCGGCCGCCGCCAGGCTCTGGTTGAGCAGCTCGAGGCCCTGGCGGACGTAGGCGTAGTCGCCGTCGGCCAAGGGCAGCTCCGCGCAGTGCCCCTCGGCCGGGACGAGCTGCGGGTAGCCCACCAGCACCACGGTCGCGTGCGGAGCCTGCTTGGCGATGGTGGTGAGGAGCTTGCGGACCGAGGTGCCGATCGGGTCGGTCAGGGTGCGCAGGTCCAGGCCGGCGGCGAACTCGCGGCACGGTGCGCCGGTCGGGTCGTCGGCGGCCAGCTGGGCGCAGCCGAAGACGAGCTTGTAGAAGAAGCCGCTGTCGTTGAAGCCCAGCCCCACCGTGACCAGGTCGGTGTCCGCGGTGACCGCGTCGAGCTGCCGCGGCACGCTGCTGCCGTCCTGGAGCTTCTGGGCGGCGACGGCGCTGGCCGTGCCGGCGCCCGAGCAGGTCACGTCGGTCAGGCGGGCGCCCCGTGCGCGGGCCACCAGGTGCGGGTAGCTCAGCGCCGACCGCTGGCACTCGCCCGAGCCGGGGTCGACCCGGGCCAGTCCGCCGCCCGAGGAGTAGGAGTCGCCCAGGGCGACGTAGCGCTCCGAGCGGTCGGAGGCGTCGTCCTGGCAGCCGCTGCCGGCCAGGAGCACGAGGGCCAGCCCGGCCACCCACCACCTCAGGCCGGTCGACCTCACGAGGTGGCCGCCTTCGCGATGAGCCCGCCGACCGCGTCCTGCTCGGCCTGGAAGGGGTGGAAGGGCAGCGCGACCCCCTCGGTCTGGTCGGGGCCGTTGACCCAGGCCCGGTCGCCCGCGCAGACGTCGTGGCCGTCGCTCGCGGCCAGGACGTCCACGAAGCCGGCGTCGGCGTCCTCCGCGGCCTCGCGCATCGCGTCGTCGAGCAGGGCCAGGTCGTGCCGCGCGTCGTCGTAGGCGCCGTCGATGAGGGACAGCGCGGCGCAGCTGCCCTTGGCCGGCACCGGCTGCGGGTAGCCCACGACGAGCACCCGCGCGTCGGGGGCCCGGTCCTCGACCCGCTCGAGCACCCGCTCGAGGCGGTCGCCGATCTCGTCGGCCAGCACGGAGGCGTCGGTCGTGGTGGCCTGGCCGGGGTCGGCGCAGGCGGTGGCGATCGGCGACCCGGCGACCGAGGAGACGCAGGCGATGAGGGCGTCGACGAAGAAGCCGAGGTCGTTGTAGCCGAAGCTCACCGTCACCAGGTCGGTGTCCTCGGTCAGGAGGTTCAGCTGCGCCGGCCACACCTGGTCGCCGTTGACGGTCTGGTTGGTGAAGGCGTTGCCCGTCGACGCGCCCGCGCAGCTGGCGTCGGTCAGGGTGGCGCCGAGTGCCGCCGCGGCGACGCGCGGGTAGTTCTGCGTGGTCTGGCCGCACCCCGCGCCGGCGTCGGCGACCGGGGAGCCGATCCCGCTGCCGGCGGTGTAGGAGTCGCCCAGCGCGACGTAGGTCTCGATCTTGGCGGGCGACCGCGAGCCGCCACCGTCGTCGTCGCAGCCCGTGGTCAGGAGGGCAGCGAGCAGCGCCAGCGGCACGGTCCACCTCATGCGTGGAACCGTAGACGTTCAGCGGACCGCGGCCGCCACCAGCGCCGCGAGGGCGCGCTGCTCGTTGGCGAAGGGGTGGAAGACCTGGGTCCGCGGGTCGCTCAGCACGCCGAGCACCCAGGCGTCGTCGCCGGCGCAGACGTCGTGGCCGGCGCTGGCCGCCAGCACGTCGACGTAGTCGGCGCCGGTGCGCCTGGCCGCGCCCCGCAGCGCGGTGTCCAGGTCGAGGAGGTACTCCGCCAGGTAGCCGTAGTCGCCCACCGCGAACGGCAGCTGGGGGCACGCACCGGTCTTCGGCACCAGCTGCGGGTAGCCCACCACCACGACCTGGGCGTCGGGGGCCTTGCGCTGCACGAGCCGGATGACCCGCTCCACCTTCTGGCCCACCCGGGGGATCTGGTCGAGGATCTCGTCGCCGCCCTCGGCGGTCCGGAAGGAGTCGCGGCACGGGGTCCCGGCCGGGTCGGCGCTGGCCACCGTCAGGCAGCGGAGCAGCAGGACGCCGTAGTCCGCGTCGTTGACGCCGAGGCCGATCGTCACCAGGTCCGTGCGCCGGTCGACGTCGGCCAGCTGCGGCGGGTTCATCCCGTTCATGGTCCACTGCTCGGCATCGACCGCCTCGGTGGTCGCACCTCCGCAGCTCGCGTCGTCGAGGCGCGCGCCGAGCCTGGCCGCGAGCCGCGTCGGGTAGTTGCGGTCCGAGCGGAGGCAGCCCGTGCCGTCGTCGGGCGTGATGCCCGAGCCGGCCGTGTAGGAGTCGCCGATGGCGACGTAGCGCGCCACGCGCGAGGCGCGGTGGTGTGCCGGCGCCCTGCTCGTGCTGCTGCTCGTCGTGCTGTCTGCCAGGCCCCCCGACCCCGCTTCGCTCGGCTGCTGTCCCCCCAGCAGAGCGAACACCCCCGCGAGAAGCCACATCACTGTGGTCTTCACAGGGACCGGTGTACCCCCGCGGCGCGGGGTACCAACCCTGCGTGACCGAGACGTCGTCGAAACCGGGTACGTCGTCGCTCATCACGGTCGTCGTGGCCTTCGTGGCCAACGGCCTGCTGGCGGTGGCCAAGACGGTGGCGGCGGTGCTGACCGGCTCGGCGGCGATGGTCGCCGAGGCGGCCCACTCCTGGGCCGACACCGGCAACGAGGTCTTCCTCCTGGTCGCCGAGCGGCGGGGGAGCCGGCCGCGCGACGACGCGCACCCCCGCGGCTACGGGCGGGCCACCTACATCTGGTCGCTCGTCGCCGCCTTCGGCCTGTTCTCCGCCGGGGCCGTGGTCTCGGTGTGGCACGGGATCACCGAGCTGCTCGGGGAGGCGGGGGAGACCAGCTACCTGACCAACTACGTGGTCCTCGGCATCGCCCTGGTGCTGGAGGGGACCTCCTTCGTCCAGGCCTCGCGCCAGGTCCGCGGGGCGGCGCGCCGCTTCGACCTGAGCCCGGTCCGCTACGTCACGCGGACCTCCAACCCCACCCTGCGCGCCGTCTTCTTCGAGGACTTCGCGGCGCTCCTGGGGCTGCTGGTGGCAGCCGTCGGCATCGGGCTGCACCAGCTCACCGGGCGCCACGAGTTCGACGCCGGGGGCTCCATCGTCATCGGGCTCCTCCTGGCCGCGGTGGCGATCTTCCTGATGCGGCGCAACATGCAGTACCTGCTCGGCGAGGGGCAGGGCCCCGAGGTCAACGACCAGGTCCTGCGCCAGCTCCTCGAGCACCCGGACATCGAGCGGGTGACCTACCTGCACCTGGAGTTCGTCGGGCCGCAGCGGCTCTTCGTGGTGGCCGCCGTCGACCTCACCGGCGACGACCCCGAGCCCGACCTGGCCCGCCGGCTGCGGCAGGTGGAGAGCGACATCGAGCACCGCGAGCTGATCGAGGACGCCGTCCTGACGCTGGCGCTGCCCGAGGACCCGGTCCTGGTCCCGACGGACGGGAGGGCGCAGAACCCTTGACAGGGAATTAGTAAGTGAGGTTTCCTAACAAACGTGACGAGCACCTCCACCCCGACGCGTCGTGCCCTGCGCCCCTCGGGCCGGCACCTCCCGGAGGACACCCGCCGTCACCACCGGGCCCTGCTGCTGCAGCTGCTCTTCCGCTACGGACCGGCCAGCCGGGCCGACCTGGCCCGCTCCAGCGGCCTGACCCGGGTCACGGTCTCCGACGTGGTCGGCGGGCTGATCGGCGAGGGCCTGCTGCGCGAGTCGTCGGTGCCGGTCCAGGGTCGCGTGGGCAAGCCCCCGGTCCTGGTCCAGCTGGCCGAGCAGGCCCGTCAGATCGTGGCGGTGGACCTCTCGGCCGACGGCGTGGTCTCGGGGGCGCTGCTCAACCTCTCCGGTGAGGTGCAGGAGCGCCGCGGCCGGCCCCTGGAGGGTCGCCGGGGCGCGGACGCGGTCGAGCTGGTCCACGACCTGGTCCGCCAGCTGGTCGGCGCCGCCACCCGGCCGGTGCTCGGCATCGGGGTCGGGACGCCCGGCGTGGTCGACGCCGAGGGCGTCGTGGTCGACGCCCCCAACCTGGGCTGGCACGGCACCGCGCTGGCCGAGGGGCTGCGGGCGGCGTTCGACGTCCCGGTCTTCGTGGCCAACGACGCCAACACCGCCGTGCTCGGCGAGCACACCTTCGGAGACGCCGGCGACGGCGGCCTGATGCTGATCCGGGTCGGCACGGGCGTGGGCGCCGGGCTGGTCCTCGAGGGCGCGCTGCTGCACGGCCACCGGTCGGCGGCCGGCGAGGTCGGCCACGTGGTCATCGACCCCGACGGCGCCGCGTGCGCCTGCGGCCGCCGCGGCTGCCTGGAGACCGTGCTCTCCGCCCCCCGGCTGCGCGAGCGGCTGGCGGCCGACGGACCGGACGGCCTCACCGCCGTCGGCGTCCAGGTCGGCATGGCCCTGGCCCCCGTGGTCGGGACCCTCAATCTGCACGAGCTGGTCCTCAGTGGCCCGCTCGAGCTGCTCGACGGCCCTGTGCTGAGTGCCGTCGACCGCACGATCCGCGAGCGCACCATGCCGGTCTCCGGTGACGAGCTCGTGGTCCGCACGTCCGCGCTGGGTGACGACGTGGTGCTCGTGGGTGCCGCCGTCCTCGTCCTGGCCGGTCAGCTGGGGGTGTCCTGATGACCCGCCGGCACCACCCAGAAATCAGCACGAACGAGAGGAACACCAGGGTGCGCGCCTTCCACACCACACCGCTCCACAAGACGCTGGTCGCAGCGACGGCCGGCGTCATCGCGCTGGGCCTCGGGCTGTCCGCCTGCGGCGACGACGACGCAGACGCCGCCTCGGGCGGAGGGCCGAAGAAGGCCGACATCCGGGTCTGGCTCAACGGCACCGACACGCCCGACGCGGCGCGCGAGTGGCTCAAGACCACCTTCGAGAAGGACCACCCCGGCTCGACGCTGACCATCGAGCAGCAGGAGTGGGAGGGCCTGGTGGAGAAGCTGACCACCTCGCTCTCCAGCGACTCCGAGACCCCCGACGTGGTCGAGGTCGGCAACACCCAGGCGCCGACCTTCACCTCCGCGGGCGCCTTCAGCGACCTGAGCTCCGACCTCGGCGACTGGGGCGGCGACGACCTGCTCCCGGGCTTCGTCGACAACGCCTCGGTCGACGGCAAGGCCTACGCCGTGCCCTACTACGCCGGCTCGAAGTACATCTTCTACCGCAAGGACCTCTTCGAGGCGGCCGGCATCGCGGTGCCGACGACCATGGACGAGTTCGTCCAGGCCGCCATCGACCTGAAGAAGGCGAACCCGGACCCGGCCAACTTCTCCGGCTTCTGGCTCCCGGGCCAGGACTGGCGCAACGCCGTGGCCTTCGTCTGGAACGCCGGCGGTGACCTCGCGGTCGAGGACGGCGGCGAGTGGCAGGGCGCGCTCTCCGAGCCGGCCTCCGTCGAGGGGCTGCAGACCGTCCAGACGCTCATGGAGCAGGCCTCCGGCGCGGCCAAGGACGGCAACGAGGAGAACCCGCAGACGCCGTTCTGCAACGGCGAGGTCGACATGCTCTCGGCCCCGGGCTGGGTGAAGGGCCTCATCGAGGACCCCGACGCCGGCTGCCCCGACATGGTCGCCGACCTCGGTGTCTTCGCGCTGCCGGGCACCGACGGCCAGCCGGCGCCGGTGCTGCTGGGCGGGTCCGACATCGCCATCTCGGCCAAGTCGAAGAACCAGGACCTGGCCCAGGACGTCGTCGGTCTGATGCTGAGCGACGACTACCAGAAGCTGATGGCCGAGGCCGGGCTCACGCCGGCCAAGAACTCGCTGTCCAGCGAGCTGGGCGACGACGAGTTCGCCGCCGCCACCATCGCCGCGGCGTCCAACGCCAAGCTCACTCCGGCCGCGCCAGGGTGGGCCGAGGTCGAGGGCTCGCGGGTCCTCGAGGACCTGTTCGTCGACATCGCCAAGGGTGGCGACGTGGCCGAGCTGGCGGCGGCCGCCGACGAGAAGATCACCGAGCAGCTCAACTGAGGCTGGCTCACCACGCTCGGCCGGGGCAGCGTCCCAGCACGGACGCTGCCCCGGCCGCTCCATGCCCGACCATGGGTTGACCTTGAGCTCACGAGAGGAGGAGGGGTGACCACGACGACGAGCCCCCCGGCCGCCACCGCCGACGCCGACGAGACGCCCGTCGACCGGCCGCGGCCGACCCGCGGCGCCGGCCGGCTGCCGTGCGGGCTGCTGCTCCCGGCCGCCGTGCTCCTGGGCCTCTCGCTGGGCTACCCGCTCGTGCGGCAGGTGGTCCTCTCCTTCCACGAGTACGGCCTGGCCCAGCAGTTCGGCCGCCCGGCGGAGTGGGTCGGCCTCGACAACTACCGGGCCCTGCTCACCGACGCCTACCTGTGGAAGGTGCTGCTCCGCACGGTGGTGTTCTGCCTGGTCAACGCGGCGCTCACGATGGCGATCGGGATGTCGGTGGCGCTGCTGATGCGGCTGATGTCGGGGCCGGTGCGGCTGCTGGTGCAGGCCGGGCTGCTGCTGGCCTGGGCCATGCCGGTGGTCGCCTCGCTCACCGTGTGGCAGTGGCTCTTCGACACCCAGTACGGCGTCGTGAACTGGACGCTGAGCCGGCTGGGCGGCGACTACGAGGGCCACTCCTGGCTGCTGAACCCGCTGTCGTTCTACTTCGTCGCCACGGTGATCGTGGTGTGGATGAGCGTCCCCTTCGTGGCGTTCACCGGCTACGCCGCGCTGACCCAGGTCAGCGAGGACCTCACCGAAGCCGCCGAGCTGGACGGCGCCGGCGGGCTCCAGCGGCTGCGCCACGTGGTGCTGCCCTCGATCCGCCCCGTGCTGCTGGTCATCGGGCTGCTGCAGGTGATCTGGGACCTGCGGGTCTTCACCCAGATCTACGTCCTGCAGAAGGCCGGTGGCGTCACCCGCGACACCAACCTGCTCGGCACCTACATCTACCGGCTCGGCATCGGCGGCGGTGACTTCGGCACCGCGGCCGCGGTGGCGATGTTCATGCTGGCGCTCACCGTGCTGCTGACCGCGCCCTACGTCCGGACCATGCTCAAGGCCGAGGAGGACTGAGGCCGTGGCCCGCACCCCGTCCCCGTCCGTCCGCCTGAGCGCCAACCTGGCCGGCCTGGTGGTCTTCGCGGCCTGCGCCTTCCCCGTCTACTGGATGGTCAACACCTCCCTGCTGCCGCGCCGCGAGATCAACGCACCCGACCCCACCTGGTTGCCGCTGGGCGGCTCGCTCGACAACTACCGCCACGTGCTCTCCGGCGGCCGCTTCTTCGACGCCCTCTGGATGAGCCTCGGCGTCACCGTGGCCACGGTGGCGGTGTCCCTGACCTTCGCCTTCCTGGCCGCGCTGGCGGTGACCCGCTTCCGCTTCCGCGGCCGCAAGGGCTTCATCATCACGCTGCTGCTGATCCAGATGATCCCGGTCGAGGGGCTCTTCATCAGCCAGTACAAGATGCTCGAGGGCTTCCACCTCCTCAACACCGTGGCCGGGCTGTCGCTGGTCTACGTGGCCAACGTCCTGCCCTTCACGGTCTGGACGCTGCGCGGCTTCGTGGCCGGCGTGCCCTACGAGCTCGAGGAGGCCGCCATGATGGACGGCTGCTCGCGCTTCCAGGCCTTCCGCAAGATCACCTTCCCGCTGCTCGCCCCCGGGCTGGTGGCCACCGGCGTCTTCGGCTTCATCCAGGCCTGGAACGAGTTCACCCTGGCCGTGGTGGTGATGACCCGCGAGGACAAGAAGACGCTGCCGGTCTGGCTGGCCAGCTTCCTCGACGTCAACCGCGGCGTCGACTGGGGCGGCGTGATGGCCGGCTCCACGCTGATCGCGGTGCCGGTGATCGTCTTCTTCCTGCTGGTCCAGGGCCGGATGGTGTCCGGCCTCACCGCCGGGGCGGTGAAGGGATGAGCCTGGAGTCGCTGGCCCTGCGGGTCCTGCTCCCATCGTTCGCCGGCCCGGCGGTCGCGCCCGAGGTGCTCGGCCTGCTGGGGGAGGGGCTGGGTGGCCTGTGCCTGTTCGGCTCCAACACCTGCGACGGGCCGGACGCGGTCGCGGCGTACACCGCCGTCGTGCGGTCCGTCAGCCCCCGCGCGGTGGTCGCGGTCGACGAGGAGGGCGGCGACGTCACCCGGCTGCACGTGCCCGACGGCAGCCCCGTCCTCGGCCCGTCGGCCCTCGGCGCGGCCGACGACCTCGACCTGACCTACGCCGTGGGCCGGGCCATCGGCCTGGAGCTGGCCGCGGTCGGGATCACCCTGGACCTGGGACCGGTCGCCGACGTCAACTCCCACGCCGACAACCCCGTGATCGGCACCCGCAGCTTCGGTCCCTCGGCCCGCGAGGCGGCCGCCCACGTGGCGGCCTGGACGCGCGGGCTGCAGTCGACCGGGGTGGCGGCCTGCGCCAAGCACTTCCCCGGCCACGGCCACACCGTTCAGGACAGCCACCTGGCGCTGCCCGTGCTGGACGTCGACCTGGCCACGCTGGACCGGCGCGAGCTGGTGCCCTTCGCGGCCGCGGTCGAGGCCGGGACGGCTGCGGTGATGACCTCGCACGTCCTGGTGCCGGCCCTCGACGCCGACCTCCCGGCCACGCTGAGCGCGCCGGTGCTCGCCCTGCTGCGCGACCGCCTCGGCTTCCGCGGCGTGGTCGTCAGCGACGCGCTGGACATGGCAGGCGCCTCGGGCCCGCGCGGGATCCCGGAGGCCGCGGTCCTGTCGATCGCAGCCGGCGCGGACCTCCTCTGCATCGGCTCCGGGAACACCGTGGCCCAGGTGCGCGGGCTCCAGGCCGCGCTGGTCGAGGCGGTGCGCTCCGGCCGCCTGGCCGAGGAGCGGCTGGCCGAGGCGGCCGCCGCCGTGGACCGCCTGCCCGATCCGTCTGCGGGACGACCGGCCGCTGCCGGCGAGGCGGAGCAGACGGATCGGCTCCTGTCCGCGGGGGCCGCGCGGTCGGTGGGCGTCTCGGGGGCGCTCCCGGCCCTGACCGGCGCCACGGTGGTGCGGGTCGACTCGGCCGGCACCATCGCGATCGGCGGGGCGCCGTGGGGGCTGCCGGCCGACGTGGTGGTCGCGCCCGGCGCGACGGACCTGCCCGACGGTCCGCTGGTCCTCCAGGTGCGCGACGCGCACCGGCAGCCCGACGTCCGCGCCACCCTGGCCGCCGCACCACCGGGCTCGGTCGTGGTGGAGTGGGGCTGGCCCGGCCGGCGTACGGACGACCTGCCGACGATCGACGCCCGGGGCTGGTCGCAGCCCGGCGCGGTCGCGGTGACCGAGATCCTCAGGAAGGCAGGGTGGCACCAGTGATCGGGCTAGCGATCGGCCTCGACATCGGGGCGACCAAGACCCTCGGCGTCCTCCTCGACGCCGACGGCCGGGTGCTGGAGCAGGTGCGCGAGGCGACCGAGCCGGGGGCCGACGGCATCGTCCGCACCGCCGAGCTGGTCGTGGCCCACCTGGGCGCCTCGAAGTCGGTCGGCCTGGGCATCCCGGGGCTCGTCGACGTGGAGCGCGGCACGGTCAAGCACGCGGTCAACCTCGGGGTCGACGGGGAGTGGGTGCCGCTGCGGGAGGAGCTGGAGGCCCGGCTCGGGGTGCCGGTCGCGGTGGAGAACGACGTCAACGTCGCGACGCTCGGCGCGGTCGCCCTCACCGGCATCCGGGACCTGGTCTACCTCTCCATCGGCACCGGCCTGGCCGCCGGGCTGGTGCTCGACGGCACGCTGCGGCGCGGTGCGACCGGCGCGGCCGGCGAGATCGGGCACGTGCCGATCGACCCGCTGGGCGCGGTGTGCCAGTGCGGGCAGCGGGGCTGCCTGGAGACGGTGGCCTCGGGCCGCGCGCTGGCCGAGGCCTGGGAGCCGGCCGGGTCGCCGGGCCACGCCGAGCCGCCCGCCCAGGCGCTCTTCGCCGCGGCCGCCGCGGGCGACCCGCGAGCCGTGGCGGTGCGCGACCGGTTCGCGGCAGGGGTGGCCGACGCCGTGCGGACCCTCTGCCTCTCCGTCGACCCGGCCACCATCGTGCTGGGGGGCGGGGTGGCGCACCTGGGCGCTCCGCTGGTCGAGGCGGTGGCCGACGCGCTGCGGGCCCAGGCCGCGTCGTCGCCCTTCCTGGCCTCGCTGGACCTGGCCGGCCGGATCCGGGTGGTCCCCGACGACCAGCCGGTGGCGGCGATCGGCGCCGCGCTGCTGGGCCGGTCGTGACCCTCACCGTCCCCGGCCTGGTCGACCTGCAGGTCAACGGCGTGGCCGGGCACGACCTGACCTCGGCGCCCGAGCGGCTGTGGGACGTGGCGGCCGCGCTGCCGGCGTACGGCGTGACGGCGTTCCTCCCCACCGTGGTGACCAGCGACCCGTCGGTGCCGGCACGGGCCATGGCCGTCCTCGCCGCCGGGCCGCCGCCCGGGTGGGTCGGCGCCGAGCCTCTCGGGCTGCACCTGGAGGGTCCGATGCTGGCGCCGACCCGCACGGGCGCGCACCCTCCGCAGTGGCTGCGCGACCCCTCGCCCGAGCTGGTGGCGGGCTGGTCGCGGGAGGCGGGCGTCGCCATGGTCACCCTGGCCCCCGAGCTGCCCGGCGCGCTGGAGGTGGTGGCGGCGCTGGTCGAGCGCGGGGTGGTCGTCTCGGTCGGGCACACCGACGCCACTGCCGCGCAGGTGCTGGCCGCCGTGGCCGCCGGCGCTCGCTGCGCGACCCACCTGGGCAACGCGATGCCGCCCGTCCTGGCCCGCGAGCCGGGGCCGGTCGGCGCCGCCCTGGGCGGGTCCGACCTGGTGGCGGGGCTGATCGTCGACGGGCACCACCTGGACCCGCTGTTCGTGCGGACCGCCTGGCGGTCCCTGGGGCCGGACCGCTTCCTCTCCGTGTCGGACACCACCGCGGCGCTCGGGCTGCCCGATGGGCCGACCCGGCTGGGCGACCAGGACGTGGTGCTCGACGCCGGCACCGTGCGGCTGCTCGACGGCACCCTGGCCGGCTCGGCCTCCTCCCTCCTGGACTGCCTGCGGGTCCTGGTCGCCACCACCGGCTGCACGGTCGAGGAGGCCGTGGCCACGGCCACCACCACCCCGCTGCGCCTCCTCGGGCTGCCACCCCGCCCGGAGACGATCACGCTGACCGGCGAGCTCGAGCTGGTCGGCTGATGGAGGTCGTCCCGCTCGCCTCGTCCGACGAGGTGGCGACCCTGGCCGCCGACACGGTCGAGGCGCTGGTCCGGTCGCGGCCCGACTGCGTGCTGGGGCTGGCCACCGGCTCGTCGCCCGTGCCGACCTACGCCGCCCTGGTCGCCCGGCACCGGGCCGGCACCGGTCCGTCGTACGACGCGGTGAGGGCCTTCACGCTGGACGAGTACGTAGGCCTCCCGCCCGGCCACCCGCAGACCTACCGCGCCACCATCGCGCGCGAGCTCACCGACGACCTCGGCATCACCGCCGACCGGGTCCACGGGCCGGACCCGACCGACGTCCCGTCGGCGGGCGCGGCCTACGAGGCGGAGCTGGCCGCGGCCGGCGGTGTCGACCTGCAGGTCCTCGGCATCGGAGCCGACGGCCACCTGGCCTTCGACGAACCCGGCTCGTCCCTGGCTTCGCTCACCCGGCTCAAGACGCTGACCGAGCAGACCCGGCGCGACAACGCGCGCTTCTTCGGCTCCCTCGACGACGTGCCGCGGCACGTGCTGACCCAGGGGCTCGGCACCATCCTGCGCGCCCGGCACCTGCTGCTCGTCGCCACCGGGGCGCCCAAGGCGGCGGCGGTGGCCGCGGCCGTGGAGGGGCCGGTCAGCGCCTCCTGCCCGGCCTCGGTGCTGCAGCTGCACCCGCACGCGACGGTGCTCCTCGACCCCGAGGCGGCCGCGCTGCTGCAGCGGGCTGACCACTACCGCGAGGTCTGGGAGGGCAAGCCGGACTGGCAGGGCCTCTAGGCCAGGGCGATGGTCAGGGCCAGGACCTCCTCGGGGTCCTCGAGCCGCTCACCGAACAGGTCGCGCAGCTGGCCCATGCGGTAGCGGACGGTCTGGGGGTGCACGAACAGCGCCTCCGCCACGTCGTCGCGCCGGCCCTGGTGGAGCAGCCAGGCCCGCAGGGTGTCGGCCAGCTTCTCCGCGGTGCCGGGGCGCAGGCCCTCCAGCGGCGCGAGCACCCGCGCGCGCAGGTCGGCCAGCGCCGCCTCGTCGGCGTGCAGGACCAGCCGGGGCAGCTCGGCCTCGGTGTCGAGCTCGATGCCGAGCTCGCGGGCCCGGAGCGCGCGGTCGACCGACCGGCGTACGTCGAGCCACGGGACGGCCGGCCCCGCGATCGACCCGCGCTCGTGGAGGGTGCGGAGCAGGGCGGCCCGGCGCCGGTCGTGGGCGTCGGGCACGAGCAGGAGCGCCCCCTCGGCACCGGGGTCGGGCAGCGGCGCCCGCAGCGTGGCGGCCTGGACCGCGCCGAGCACGGGCCGGACCTGCGACTCCGGGACCAGCACGCCGGTCAGCGTGGTCGGCGGCGTCCAGCCGGCCCGCTCGGCGGCCTCGACGACCGCGTCGGCGGGGGCACCCTCCAGCAGGAGCTCGGAGACCCGCTCCAGCAGCCGCTCGCGCACCCGCCCGGTCGTCTCGGTCTCGTCGGTGTGCCCCGCCACCGCGGCGGCGGACTGCTGGTCGATGTAGGCGAAGACCAGCTCCGCGAAGTCGGCGAGCACCTCGGCGGGCAGGCCGTTGCGCACCGCCGTGGTGGACAGCTCGCGCCAGGCCACGCGCGCGCCGATGCGGTAGGCCGAGAGCAGGGCGTCGGTGCTGCGGCCGCTGCGGGCCTCGCCCCGGCCGAGCTGGTAGGAGCCCTCGACGGCCGGCGCGGCCCTCAGGTCGTCGGCCCGTCCGCGGCTGGCCAGCGTGAGGAACCCGCCCAGGGCCAGCTGCACGGCGTTGCTGATCGTCTGGCCCATCGGCCCGGAGAAGGCGTCGCGGTAGCTGGGTACCTCCTCGACGATGGCCGCCACCACGTCGTCCGCCAGGGTGGAGAGCTGGGCCCGCATCTCCTTCACCGCAGCGGCCGGCAGCTCCAGGGCGTGGCCTGAGATGCTGCTGGTGCGTCGCTCACTCCGCATTTTGTCTCCAGCGAACAAATGTGACGTGTTCGTTCACGTCTCCAGGACATGAATCATCGCACGGAGACAGGCACCATGGGAGGCATGGCATCGATGTCCGCTTCCGGACCCCTCCGCGGTCGTGCCGCAGGCACGTCCCTGCGGGGCGCCGTGCGCCGGTTCGCCGAGGCGGCGGTCACCCCGCTCGAGCTCGGCGACGTCTTCGACGTCTTCCACCCGCTGCGCGGCAACCGCGACGGGCTGCAGGGCCGGGTCGTCTCGGTGACGCCCGAGACTGCCGAGTCCGCGACCATCCTGGTCAAGCCGGGCCGCGACTGGGCCGGCCACGTGCCGGGCCAGTACGTCCGCGTCGGCGTCGACGTCGACGGCGTACGCCTCTGGCGCACCTACTCGCTGACCCACGGCCCGCGCAGCGACCGCAACCTCAGCTTCACCGTCAAGGCCATCCCGGGCGGCGTGGTCTCGAACCACCTCGTGCACCGCATCCGGCCCGGGCAGATGATCCAGCTCGAGCAGGCCGAAGGCGAGTTCGTGCTGCCCAGCCCGATGCCGCGCAAGCTGCTGCTCGTGACCGCCGGCTCCGGCATCACGCCGGTCATCGGCATGCTGCGCAACCTGTTCTCGCGGCGCACGCCGGCCGACACCGACATCGTGCTGGTGCACGTCAACCAGTGCGAGTCCTCGGCGATCTTCCGTGACGAGCTGCGCTCGCACGGGACGGCCGGCCACCTGCGGCTGGTCGAGCGGTACGACGACTCCCACGGCATCCTCGACGTCGACCACCTCGACGAGCTGGTGCCGGACCTGTCCGAGCGGCTGACCTACGCCTGCGGGCCGGCCGGCCTGCTCGACGCCCTCGAGGCCCACCACGCCGAGCGTGGCCTGACCCTGACCACCGAGCGCTTCCGCCCGGTCCTGGTCGAGGCGGGCGAGGGTGGCACCGTCACCTTCGCCGACGGTCGCACCGTCGAGGCCGACGGCGCCACCCCGATCCTCGACGCCGCCGAAGGTGCCGGCGTCCTCATGCCCAGCGGCTGCCGGATGGGCATCTGCATGGGCTGCGTCATCCCGATGAAGGAGGGCGCCGTCCGCGACCTCCGCAACGGCGCCCTGACCGTCGCCGTCCCGGGGGAGACCGGCCCCGCCGGTGTCCCCATCCAGACCTGCATCAGCGCCGCCGCCGGCGCCTGCCGCATCGACGAAGGAGTTCGACGATGACCACGATCACCCGCAAGGCCGAGAACCCGACCGCCCACCTGACCCCGGAGGACGTGGAGCAGCTCGGCTACGAGCTCGACGCGATCCGCCAGGACATCCTCGACGACCGCGGCGACCGCGATGCGGCGTACATCCGCAAGGTCATCACCGTCCAGCGCCGCCTCGAGCTGGCCTCGCGCGCGGTGCTGCTCGGCTCCGCGCTGCCGCCGCTGTGGGTGCTCGGCACCGTGGGCCTCTCGGTCTCCAAGATCCTCGAGAACATGGAGATCGGCCACAACGTCCTGCACGGGCAGTGGGACTGGATGCGCGACCCGAAGATCCACTCCACGACGTGGGAGTGGGACATGGCCACGCCGGCCGAGCAGTGGAAGCACTCGCACAACCAGGTGCACCACACGTACACGAACATCGTCGGCAAGGACAACGACCTCGGCTACGGCATCATGCGCGTCGACGAGGACCAGAAGTGGCACCCGATGTACCTCGCGCAGCCGGTGTGGAACTTCATCAACGCCTGCTTCTTCGAGTACGGCATCGCGGCCTACGACCTCGAGCTCGGCCGCAACCTGAGCATCCCCAAGCACAAGCGCCCGGCGGACTTCCGGGACAACGTCAAGAAGGTGCTCGGGAAGATCCGCAAGCAGGCCACCAAGGACTACGTCGTCAACCCGGCGCTGGCCCTCCCGTTCGGCGGGTTCCTGCCCACCCTGGCTGCCAACTTCACCGCCAACGTGGTCCGCAACCTGTGGAGCCACTCGGTGATCATGTGCGGTCACTTCCCCGAGGGCGTCGAGACCTTCGAGCGCAAGTCCATCCCCGACGACGAGACCCGCGGCCAGTGGTACCTGCGCCAGATGCTCGGCTCGGCCAACATCTCCGGCTCGCCGGCCCTGCACCTGATGAGCGGCAACCTCTCGCACCAGATCGAGCACCACCTCTTCCCCGACCTGCCCTCGAACCGGTACGCCGAGATCGCGCCCAAGGTCCGGGCGCTGTTCGAGAAGTACGACCTCACCTACTGCACCCGCCCCATGCCGCAGCAGGTCTACTCGGCCTGGCACAAGGTCGTGCGGCTCTCGCTGCCCAACGGCTGGCTGGCCACGACGACCGCGAAGAACCTGCCCTCGCAGCTCAAGACGCTCTACGCGATGTCGACCAAGGGCCCGAAGGTCCGGCGGGCGGCGGCGGCGCGTCTGCAGCAGCAGGCCCGCAAGGCCGCTGCGGCCTGAGGCGCACAGCCTCCGCTCAGGGTCGGCGGCTAGCGTGGCACGGCCACTCCTCCCCACACCGAAGGTCTGAACCTGTGCTCCGACGACTCCGTCGCCCTGCCGCTGCCCTCCTGCTGGTCCCCGTCCTCGCCGCCTGCGGCAACAGCGGGGACGACTCGGGCTCCGACACCTCGTCCAAGGCCTCGGCCAGCGCGAGCGCCGACGACGGCGGCTCCTCGCTGTCGGAGGTGACCTTCGAGGGCGAGGTCGGCCAGAGCCTCAAGGCCACCTGGAAGTCGGAGGTCAAGGCGCCCGAGTCGACGACCGTGTCGACCCTGGTGAAGGGCGACGGCGAGGAGATCGCCGACGGCGACACGGTGAGCGCCTACCTCTACCTGGGCAACGGCAGCACGAAGACCGACGCCTTCAGCGACTACGACAGCGGCGCGCCGGAGTCGATCCCCAACAACGGCCAGCTCGGCGACGTGTTCACCCAGATCTTCGACGGTGCGACGTACGGCTCGCGCATCGCCGCGGTCACCACGCCCAGCGAGCTGTTCGGCGCCTCGAGCTCGGGCAACCCCGACCTCGGCATCGGCGCCGACGACACCCTCGTGGTGGTCGCCGACCTGGTGGAGAAGGCCGCGGTCGCGCCCGACCCGACCGACGACAAGGCGCACGACGCCTCGCCCGACACCCAGCCCTCGGTCGTCACGGACGGCGACAAGGTGACCGGCCTGGAGTGGGGCGACATCGCGGAGCCCGACCTCAGCACCCCGGTCCAGCGCGTGGTCCTCACGGAGGGCACGGGCGCCGAGGTGAAGTCCTCCGACACGGTGACCGTGAACTACCTGGGCGAGACCTTCCAGGCCACCCAGCCCTTCGACGAGAGCTACAGCGGCACGCCGCTCACCTCGCCGCTCAGCGGCCTGATCCAGGGCTGGAGCATCGGCCTCACCGGCGTCAAGGTGGGCAGCCGGGTGCTGCTGCAGATCCCGCCGGCGTACGGCTACGGCGCCGAGGGCAGCGGCGACAGCATCCCCGGCAACGCGACCCTGTGGTTCGTGATCGACGTCGTCAGCGTGAAGTAGCGGGGGAGTCCGAGCCGGACGTCATACGGACGGTGCCTCGTCCGAGCGGTGCCTCGTATGACACTTCAGGCCGAACGCTCGCGCCCGCCTCAGGGCCGGGTGCTTCCTGAGGCGCGGTACGCGCTGAGCGCCGGCCGCCACTTCGTGATGCTCCGCGACGGCGCCATGGCCGCCGGCTGCCTCACCGACCCTGCGCCCGTGTGCGACACCTTCCTGCATGGCGTGGAGGGCCTCCTCACCTTCCGCAGCCGCAGCTGACCCGGCGCACAGCCGTGGGCGGCGCCCCTCCTCACGAGACGAGGAGGGGCGCCGCGCGCCAGCCGGTGGCGGCTCAGTGCATGTGCACGTGGCCTCCACCGGCGCCCTTGGTGGCGGGCATCCGCACCGCCGCGAAGGCTGCGACCACGACGGCGAGCACGGCGGCTCCGACGAACCCGCGGCTGAAGGCGGCGCTGGCCCCTTCCGCCGTCGTGAGGACTCCGGCCGAGGTGGCGACGGCGGAGAGGACCGCCACCCCCAGCGCCGCACCGACCTCGTGCCCGGTCATCAAGAAGCCCGAGGCCATGCCGGAGTGCTCGGCAGGGATCCCCGCCATCGCAGCACCGGAGACGGCGACGAACACCATCCCGGCGCCGAGGCCGATGATGACGAGCGCCGGCACCAGGTTCGCGGCGTACGACGCGTCGATCGGTGCCCGCGAGATCAGCAGCGACCCGGCGCCGGCCACCAGGAGTCCGATGACCGCCACGGCGCGAGCCGAGGCGTGCGCACTGATGTGCGCGGCGACGTGCGTGCCGATGACCAACGCGGCTGCGAGGGGCAGGACGCCGAGCCCGGCTTCCAGTGCTGAGTAACCCAGCACGGTCTGGAAGAAGATCGAGGTCAGGAAGACCGCCCCCACCAGCAGTCCGGTCACACCGAGCATCACCGCGGTGCCTGACACGAGCGATGTGATGGACCAGGTGTGCGGGTGCACCAACGGCTGGGCGCTCCGACGCTCGATGCAGACGAAGCCGGCGAGCAGGACGGCCGCCGCGGCGAGGGACACGACAGTCCGAGTCGACGTCCAGCCGTGGGCCTCGGTGCCGGAGATCCCGAGCATCAGCGCGCTCAGGCCGGTGACCGCTGCGGCTGCGCCAAGGAGGTCGAACTGGCCCAGGGTCGTCCGCTTCGCCGACTCGCGGGGGAGGATCCGGGTGGCTGCGACCAGGGCCACCACACCGACCGGCACGTTGATCCAGAAGATCGACTGCCATCCGGCCCAGGTGGTGAGGGCACCGCCGAGGGTGACGCCCGCAGCGATCCCGAGCCCGCCGATGGCGCCCCAGAGGGCGAGTCCGCGGGCCCTCTGCGCGCCCTGGTAGCTGGTCATGATGATCGAGAGAGCCGCTGGCGTCATGAGCGCGGCACCGACGCCTTGAGCGCCCCGGGCGACGATGAGCTCAGTGGCACCCGCGGCGAACCCGCTCAACAGCGAGGCCCCGGTGAAGATGGACATCCCGGTCATGAAGACCCGGCGACGGGGGAGCAGGTCGGCGATCCGCCCGCCCAGCAGCAGGCCGCCGCCGGACATGAGCAGGTACGCCGTGACCATCCACTGGAGGTCGGCGCTCCGGAGATCCAGCGACCGGCCGATCGTGGGCAGGGCGGTGTTGACCACGGAGATGTCGAGCACGACGAGGACCTGTGCCACGAGCGCCAGGACCAGGACCGACCACGGACGTCGGGGTCCGGTCTCGGGCTCGTCGGCGCGCTGGTCCTGCCAGGCGTGGGCGTGGTGCACCGCAGCCGGCGGCTGCGCCTGGTCGTCAGCCGCGAAGGGGCTGTGGCCGTGCGCGGTGTTGAGGTGGGGTGTGTGGTCGTGACCGGACATGGGGACTCCTCCTGCGTGGACTACGTGGTCGGCCGCACGACGTGCGGGCAGGACGACGGTCGTCGTTCCGCGCGGTGGTCGCCCCGGTCAGATGACCGGGATCCGCCGGGGTGCGCTCAGCCCAGTGGGAGCTGGGCGAGCCCGCCTCGAGAGGTCACACCGGTCTTGGTGAAGATGTTGCGCAGGTGGAACGCGACGGTGCGCGGGGAGCACCACAGCTGCGCAGCCACGTCCTTGTTCGAGAGTCCTTGGCTGACGAGCCGCGCGATCCGCAGCTCCGTGGGCGTCAGCAGCAGGGCGGTCGACGGGTCCCGCTTCCGGGCGGTGACCCCGGAGGCGCGGAGCTCCTCGGCCGCCCGCGCCGCCAGCGGTGCTGCGCCAAGGTCCTCGAACGTGCCGAGCGCCTCCTGCAGGACAGCGCGTGCGTCGACGCGTCGCTGCGCCCTGCGCAGGAACTCGGCGTACGACAGCTGTGCCTTCGCGTGCTCGTAGGGCCGACCCGCGGCGGCGTGGTGTGCGAGCGCCTCCTCGAACTGAGCGGCGGCGGTGTCGGAGTCGGCCAGCAGCGCTCTCCCTGAGGCCGCGCCGGCGAGTGCCCAGGGCAGGCCCGTGGCGCGTCCCAGGCCCTCGAGCTCCTCGATCCACTGGCGCGCGAGGTTCGCCTCGCCCGCCCGGACGGCTCCGTGCACCCGGTCAGACGCGGCGATCCTGATCAGGACCGGGATCCGCATGCGCGCCAGCTGGTGCAGGGCCTCCTGGTGGGACCCCTCGCCAGCGGCGTGTGTCGCTCTGGCCCAGTGCAGCAGGTCGTCGACGGGTCCGGTCATCACCCCGAGGGGATGGGCGGCCGCCGCGGACTCCGCCTCCGCGAGGCGATCGGCGTACTCCGCCTTCCCCTGCAGCGCGGCGAGCAGCGTCAGCCACACCAGGGGCACGGTCGCCTGGGAAGGCAGCCCGATGACCCGAGCCAGTGACAGGGCCTCGTCCGCGCGCCCGCGGACCGCCTCCCACTCGCCCGCGACGAGCTCGCTCAGAGGGATCCGGTGGAGCGCGTACAGCGCCTCCATCACCGCGCCCTGATCCCGTGCGGCGGACAGCATCGCGGTGAGGTAGTGGCGGTGGGAGACGTCGTCGCCGAGGTGCAGGGCAGCGTTGGCGAGGTTCGCCCAGATGTCGCGGTCCTCGATGTCGGAGCCGGCGTCGAGGCCCGGTCGGAGGGCAGCAAGCGCAGCGGCCGGGTCCCCAGCCGAGTCGGCGTCCATCGCGGCCAGCATCGCCTTGAGGCACCGGACCCGGATCGGGTCCTCGGGCCGGACCTCCGTCGGTACCGCGTCCGGTGGCAGCCTGGTGCCGCTGTCGGCGCCGTGGGCGAGCAGGATCCCCGCCAGGGCCGCCATCTCCAGAGCACGGAGAGGATCCGTCGGCGCGATCGCGCGAGCGGCCTGGATGAAGATCCGGTGGGACTCGGTGGCGGACCCTGCGACGACCTCGATCCGTCCTCTGAGCCGACCGATGTCGGCCAGCAGCGTGGCGTCGTCGCTCTGCTGCCGGGCAGCTGTGAGCAGGGTGCTCGCCCTGCTCGTCTGACCCGATGCATAGGCGTTCCTGGCCGCCTCCAGGAGGCGGGGGACTCGGGCGTCGTCGGTCGTCGAGAGCGTGGCCGCCCGCTCGTACGCCGCACTGGCCCCGGCGTACCCTCCCCTCGCCGCGGCACGGGAGCCGGCACGGTCCAGTGCCTGCGCCACCTCCTCGTCCGGCCCCTCCGCGGCGGCGGCCAGGTGCCAGGCGGCACGGTCCGTGTCGCCCGCATCGGTCAAGACGCGACCGAGGGCCGCATGCACCCGGTGTCGCTGGGTCACCGTCGCCGCTTGGTAGACGGCGGAGCGGACCAGTGGGTGCCTGACGGTGACCTGAGTGCTCGCGATGAACAGCAGACCGGACTCCTCGGCCTCCTGGAGATCCGCCGGCTCGGCCGCCAGCTCAGCGCCCGCCCGCAGGACGACATCCAGCCGCGTCGAGTCGTCGGCAGCTGCGACGAGCATGGCGGTCTGCGCCCCCGACGAGAGGACACGACAGCGCTCGAGGAAGACCTTCTCCACGTCCTCGCCGAGCGGGAGCACGGTGGGCAGTGGCTCGTTGCCCTGTAGCTGTGCGGAGCTGAGCCGGCGCGGGATCTCCGTCAGGGCGAGGGGGTTCCCGGCCGTCCTCTCGATGAGCTGGTCGACCACGTGGTCCGCGACCAGCCCACCGCTCTGGCTCTCGAGGACCGCGCGGGCCGCCGCACCGGAGAGCCGGTCGAGGGGCAGGGTGGGGATGCCTTCGGGACTGAACGTGTGGAAGCCGTCCCGGACGGCGAAGACGAACGTGACCGGGTCCGCCTGGGTCCGACGAGCCGTGAACAGCAAGGCCTCCGCCGAAGCCGAGTCGAGCCACTGGGCATCATCGACCAGGCACAGCACCGGCTGCTCCAGCGCGGCTTCGCTCAGCACGGACAACGTGGCCAGGCCGATCACGAACGGATCCACCCGAGCGTCTGTGACCTCGCCGAACGCAGCTCCGAGCGCCTGAGCCTGAGGCTCGGGAATCTCCCTGAACAGGTGCGACAGCGGCCGGAGCAGACGGTGCAGTGCGGCGAAGGGCAGCGGCGACTCCGACTCCAGTCCGACAGTGCGCAGCACCAGGTGGTCAGCTGCCAGACCTGCGGCGGCGTCCAGCAGAGCGGACTTGCCTGCCCCCGCCTCGCCGTGCAGGAGCACCGCCTCACCACGGCCCTCAGCCGCGGCCGCGAGCATCGAGGCCAGGTGCGCGACCTCCGCTTCGCGACCGTGCAGCACGCACCGACCATAGGTGTCGCGCCCGGTCGGTGGCTGCTTTCAACCGCGCCGAGGATCCCGGTCATTCGACCGGGGCGAGCGGAGGTCGGTTCGACGACGGTGGAGTCACCCATCACCGGACTCCCAGAAGGCATGAGCCATGACGATCCTCAACAGCCGAACCGTTCGCTCAGCCTCGACCGGCCCGCAGCCGGAACAGCCCTCGTCCACCGCTCACGCTGTCGTCCCTCCCAGCAGGCGGTCGATGGGCCTCCGGGTGGCGGCATCGCTGGCCGCAGGCCCGGCGGTGGCCGCGCTGCTGACGCTCGCCGTCTTTCCCGGCGCTGTCGAAGCCGTCGTCACCGGCTCGCTGCTGGTCGGCTTCGGGACCGGTTGGGCCCTGCTCGGCTGGCTGTCCCGCCGGGCGAGCCAGCGCCAGGACTGGGCCTTCGTGCCGGCCGGCCTGATGTCCGGGACCGGGATCCTCCTCATGGCGACGTCGCCCGGCGCCGGAGTGCTCTCGGCGTCCGGCTGGGTGTGGCCGCCCGTCATGGTCCTGTGCGCCGGCTTCTGCGTCGTTCGCATGCGGCGACAGCTCAGCGGCGCCGGACGGTGGCTGCTCTACCCCGTCCTCCTCGTCCTCGTCCTCGCCAGCGCCGGCGGGGCGTACCTGAAGGTCGTCACCGCAACCCGGGACCAGATCGTGCGCACCGGGATGATGTACGAGATCGGCGGTCGCCAGCTGCACCTGGACTGTGGTGGATCCGGCAGCCCCACCGTGGTCCTCCAGGGCGGCCTGGGGGAGTCGGCGGGATGGTGGACCCGCGTGCGCCCGACCCTCGCTCAGAACAGCCGGGTGTGTGTCTTCGAGCGTGCCGGACAGGGTTGGAGCGAGGCGAGCTCTGCCCCCAGCGACGGTGTCCACGCAGCGAGCGATCTGCACTCGGTACTAGCGGTGGCGGGTGAGACCGGTCCGTACGTGTTGGTCGGGCACTCGACCGGTGGCACCTACGCCATGACCTACGCCCAGAGGTACCCCGACGACGTGGCGGGCATGGTCCTGCTCGACAGCTCGAGCCCCGACCAGTTCAGCCTCATTCCAACGATGTCCAAGGAGTTCGCTGTCACCCGGCGCGTCATCGCCCTCGCCCCGACGCTCAGCAGGGTCGGACTCGGCGAGCTGGTCCCGGCGTCGTCGGTGAGCCGACTGCCGGAGCCCGCGGCCAGCGAGGTCCGTGACTTCACCGAGTCTCCCGCTGGCTGGCGCAACTACCGCGATGAGCAGGCGGCCATCCCGCAGGTGTTCCGCCAGGCACAGGCGCTGACCTCGCTGGGCGACGCTCCTCTCGTGGTGGTCACCGCCCTCGGCAACGACACCAGAGGCTGGCCGACCGCGCAGGACAGGCTCCTGGGTCTCTCGACGAACAGCAGCCATCGCTTCGCCGACGTCGACCACTCAGGCGTACTCGACCAGGCCGAGGGTGCCGCGGTTGCGATCCGAGCCGTTCAGGACGCGGTCAGGGCTGTTCGGGAGGCGTCACCGGTATGAGTCCGACGGCCACCGGCGCTCGAGCACGAACCTCCGGATCCGGTCACCGACCGATCCGTCTCTCGCGAGTCGCCCGGACTCGTGCGGTCGCGACGGTGCCCGACCCTTGCCGGAGGAATGAGTGATGTCTGCTCATCAGGGCGCGTTGAGCGTGGCCGGCGCGGGCTCGTCCGACTTCTCTCATCCCGGCGGCGAGGTCAGACGAGCCGTGTCCTGAGCCAGCTGTTCGTCCCGGGCGCGAGGCCCTTGGCCTTCGGCCGGTCGGCGACGGGGGTCACGGCGAGGGCGACGCCGTCCGGAAGCGACCACTTCAAGGCGTGGTAGACCTGCGAGAGGGTGTCGTCGCTGTCCACGAACGCCAGGCCGCCAGCGGCCACCACGACCTCACGCCACGGCCCGGCCAGGTCCCGAGCTGGATCGAGGGCGTCGAGGTCGGCCGAGGTCCAGGCGAGGTAGACGGTCACCCTGCTGGTGTGCCCCGCCCTCGTCCCGGGCACACGCCCTCGTCGGCCACTCGCCCCACGCAGACGTCGGCCCTGGTCGGGAACCGCCCCGCACCGCCCGACCTGGGCGAAGATGACTGCATGACCGGATGGGGTAGCGAGCAGGGCGACGAGACAGCGCCGATCGCCACGAGCTTCGCGGCGAACGTCCCCCCACCTCCGGCACCCACGCCCTTCCTCCCGGCCGTCGTACCGGCACCCCCGACGACCCCGATGACGCCGGCGGGCTGGTACCCGCTGCACGGCGAGCAGCGGTACTGGGACGGCGTGCAGTGGACCGAGCACCGGGCGCCCGCGGCGGTCCCCGCCTACCGGCCGATGTTCCAGGCGCCGGTGGTCATGACCGACGCCCGGATCAACGGCGCCGAGGTGGCCATCGCCTGGGT
>CAZEPK010000008.1:25561-31692 GCA_964514085.1 uncultured Nocardioides sp. | reverse complement strand
GGTGGCGGTGGATTCGCCGTCGGGGCCGGTCAGCTCGAGCACCTCGGGCGTGGCGCAGCGCAGTCGACGGACCGTGCTGGCCGCAGCGTCGATCTCCTCCGCCGCCGACCGCCCCTTCATGGCCACCAGCGCACCGGAGGCGGCCACCAGGGGCATCGCCCACCCCAGCAGCCGCTCCAGGGGAGCCAGGGCGCGCGCGGTCACCACGTCGAACTTCTCGCGCCCGTGCAGCTCCTCCGCGCGACCGCGGACCACCCGCACCTGGGACAGCCCCAGCTCGGCCACCACCTCGCCGAGGAACGCCGTCCGGCGCTGCAGGGGCTCCACCAGCGTCAGCTCGAGGTCCGGGCGGCCGATGGCCAGCACCAGACCGGGAAGGCCTGCCCCGGAGCCGAGGTCCGCCACCCGGGCGTCCCGCGGGACGGCGGAGGCTACTGCCAGGCAGTTGAGCACGTGGCGATCCCAGAGCCGTGGCGCCTCCCGCGGACCGATCAGGCCGCGCTCCACCCCCGCCGTGGCGAGCAGGTGCACGTACCGCTCCGCCAGGGGCAGCCGCTCCGACGAGAACGCCCTCCGCGCCGCTGCGGGCGTGGAGGGCGTTTCACGTGAAACATCCATCAGCGGGTGTCCGTCACGAGGCGGGCAGGACCACCACGAAGCGTCGGGGCTCCACGCCCTCGGACTCCGAGGACAGGCCGGCGGCGGCCACCGCGTCGTGGACCACCTTGCGCTCGAACGGGGTCATCGGCTCCAGCGAGACCGGCTCGCCGGCGTCCTGGACCCGCGCCACCGTGTCGGCGGCCAGCTTCTCCAGCTCGGTGCGCTTCTCCGCGCGGTAGCCCGAGATGTCGAGCATCAGCCGCGACCGCTCCCCGGTCTCGCGGTAGACCGCGAGCCGGGTGAGCTCCTGGAGCGCCTCCAGCACCTCGCCGTCGCTGCCGACCAGCTGGCTGAGGTCCGCGCCCACGATGGAGACTGCCGCGCGGTCGCCCTCCACGTCCATGTCGAGGTCGCCGTCGAGGTCGGCGATGTCGAGCAGCTCCTCGAGGTAGTCGGCTGCGATGTCACCCTCGGCCTCGAGGCGGTCGACGCGCGAGCCGCCGGTGGACGCGTCGTCCGCCTGGTCCTGCTCGTCGCCGGCCTCGGTCGTCTCGTCGGTCTCGTCCGTCGCCTCGGTGTCCCCGAGCTGGTCGACCTGGTCGACCTCGACCGTCTCGTCGGTGTCCGTCACTGGTTGGTCCCGTCTCTCTTCTCGTTCTGGCTGCCCTGGGCGCCACCGGCACCGGGGCTGCGTGGGCCGCCCTTGGCCTGGCGCTGGCTCTTGCTCTGCTTCTTCGGCTGCTGCCGCTGCGCGGGGCGGCGGTCCGCACCCGGGCTCTCGATGGCGGTCGTGGTGCCGGCGCCGTCCACGGCGGTCTGGTCCGAGGCCTGGTGGTGGCCCTTCTTGGCGTCCCGCGCCTCCTTGAGCCGGGCCGCCTCGGTGCCGGGAGCCGGGTTGTTCCGGATCACGTAGAACTGCTGGCCCATGGTCCACAGGTTGGAGGTGGTCCAGTAGAGGAGCACGCCGATCGGGAACGCGATGCCACCCACGGCGAAGACCACCGGGAGGACGTAGAGCAGCATCTTCTGCTGCTGCGCGTAGGGCCCGGTCAGCGCGTCGGCCGGCATGTTCTTGGCCATCAGCTGGCGCTGGGTGGTGAAGGTGGTGGCCGTCATGGCCAGGACCAGGATGGCCGCGACCACCTGGACGGCCATGATGCCGTGGGAGTCGGTGAAGGAGTAGGCGAGCGGGAGCTTGCCGAACAGCTCGGCCTCACCGAACTGCCGGGCCGTCTCGGCGTCGAGGAACCCGTGGGCCTTGCCCTTCTTGGCGGCCTGGTCGATCAGCCGGAACAGCGCGAAGAAGATCGGCATCTGCAGCAGGATCGGGAGACAGGACGCGAACGGGTTGGTGCCCGAGTCCTTGTAGAGCTTCATGGTCTCCTGGGCCAGCCGCTCCCGGTCGTGCCCGTACTTCTTCTGCAGCTCCTTGACCTTGGGCTGGATCAGCTGCATGTTGCGGCTGGCCTTGATCTGCTTGACGAACAGCGGGATCAGGGCGGCCCGGATCACCAGCGTCAGCCCGATGATCGACAGTGCCCAGGAGGCACCGCCGTCGGGGTCGAGGCCGATCGTGCTGAACGCCTTGTGCCAGAACAGCATCACGCCGGAGATGGCGTAGTAGAGCGGCGTCAGGATGTAGTGGCCGATGGTGCCCAGCGGTCCCAGCGTGAGTGGCAACACGGGATCAGGCTCTCCCTCTGTGGACGCCAGCGGCGGGTTCGGGCGCTGGGTGGTTCTGGGTGCGGGTGGGGACGGGGTCGTAGCCGCCGGCCGCCCACGGGTGGCAGCGGCCCAGGCGCCGGACCGCGAACCAGCTCCCCCGCACGCTGCCGTGCTGGGTCACCGCCTCGAGCGCGTAGGCCGAGCAGCTCGGGTGGTAGCGGCACACCTGGCCGTAGAGCGGGCTGATGAGCGCACGGTAGGCGCGCAGCAGGCCGATCAGGACGTACTTCACGACTCTGCCCTCATCACGGTCCCGGGCCGGACCCTCTGGAGACAACGGGTGAGCTCGGTGTCGAGTTCCGCGCTGGACAGGGCGGCGGCCGCGGGCAGCGCCCGCAGCACCAGCTCCGAGGAGGCCGGCAGCTGTGTCAGGTGCGGCCTGACGACGTGGCGCAGGCGACGCTTGACCCGGTTGCGGACCACGCTGTTGCCGACCGCCTTGCTGACCACCAGGCCGACCCGCGGGCCGCCGGCGGCCGCGGACGGGTCCACGTCGGAGCGCACGTGCACCACCAGGGCAGCACCACCGGCCCGCCGGCCGGACCTCACGGTGCGTCGGAAGGCGTCGCTGTCGCGCAACCGCTGGTCGGCGGCGAGCACGGGACGTGGGGTCCGGGCTCGCTCAGACCGCGAGGCTCTTGCGGCCCTTGCGGCGACGCGAGGAGATGATCGCCCGGCCCGCGCGCGTGCGCATGCGCAGACGGAAACCGTGCACCTTGTGGCGACGACGGTTGTTCGGCTGATAGGTCCGCTTGCTCACGAGAGGCTTCTCTTCCGGTGTGGAGGCAGGTGCAAAAAGCTGGGTCTGGGGTCGAGCTGGGTGGTCGGCGCGGCCGCGTCCCGGCCTCGGACCGGACGACGCAGCCATGCTGCTCGACACAGCTGCTGACCGATGAACGGTACGCGGTGGGCTGACACAGGGTCAAACCGGCGAGAGCGCCCCGATGGGGCGGCGCCGACCCGGCGGTCGGAGAGCTCCCGAATCAGTGTGCCAGCCTGTGGAGAACCGCTTGTGCCTGCCCTCGGAACGGGGTTAGGTTCGGCTCTCACCGAGGTTCCCCGCCGTCCTCCGGGATGCGTCTCGGTCCGGTGTCTCCCCCGCCGTCCGCCACAGCAGTCACGCCCGTCCCGCGCGCCCCGAGGGTGCCGCCAGAGCCGGGTGCACAGCCTGTGGAGAATGTTGTGGAGAGCGGCGGCGGCGCCACCCGGACACCTGAGCGAAGAGCACGACGACACCAACCCAGTGGGAGTAGGCGAACACCTCGTGGAGCAGCACGACCCCGACCTCATCGACGCCTGGCGGGCCGTGCTGGACAACCTCCAGCCAGGCATCCAGCCCAACCAGCGGGCCTGGCTCTCCCGGTGCGACCCCGTGACCGTGCACGACGAGCTGGCCATCATCGCGGTGCCCGACGAGTTCACCCGTACCCAGGTCGAGGGCCGGCTGCGCGAGGAGCTCGAGGGCGCGATCAGCCAGGTCTACGGCCGCAAGATCGGGCTCGGCACCACCATCAACCCCGCCCTGGTGGCCGGATCGCCGGAGCACGAGCAGCGCCAGGCCCACGCCGAGCAGCAGCTCGGGCTGCAGCAGGCCCACGAGGCCGGTCGTGACGAGGAACCCCGCGAGGCACCGCGTCCTCCGGTCGACTCATCGACTAGTCGACTTGACGACTTGTCGACAATGGACGGGCTGGCACCGGTGCTGCAGCTGCGCGGCACCCCGCTGGACCAGGGCGGCCCGGGCACGCACGGCGGCCACCCGAGCCACGGCGGTCCGGTCGAGCCGCGCGGCGGCCGGCCCAGCGCGCTGGAGACCCGGCTCAACCCGAAGTACACCTTCGAGACCTTCGTCATCGGCTCGTCCAACCGCTTCCCCCATGCGGCCGCCGTCGCCGTGGCCGAGGCGCCGGGCAAGGCCTACAACCCGCTCCTGGTCTACGGCGAGTCCGGCCTGGGCAAGACCCACCTCCTCCACGCCATCGGCCACTACGTCCGGAGCCTCTACACCGGCGCCAAGGTGCGCTACGTGTCGAGCGAGGAGTTCACCAACGAGTTCATCAACGCCATCCGCGACGACAAGCAGGACAGCTTCAAGCGCCGCTACCGCGACGTCGACGTGCTGCTCATCGACGACATCCAGTTCCTGGAGGGCAAGACCCAGACCCAGGAGGAGTTCTTCCACACCTTCAACACCCTCCACAACGCCAACAAGCAGATCGTCCTGACCTCCGACCGCGCGCCCAAGCGGCTCGAGGCGCTGGAGGACCGGCTCCGCAACCGGTTCGAGTGGGGCCTGATCACCGACGTCCAGCCGCCCGACCTCGAGACGCGGATCGCGATCCTGCGCAAGAAGGCCGCGATGGACCGCCTGACCGCGCCGCCGGACGTGCTGGAGTTCATCGCCTCCAAGATCCAGACCAACATCCGCGAGCTCGAGGGCGCGCTGATCCGGGTCACGGCCTTCGCCAACCTCAACCGCCAGGAGGTCGACATGACCCTGGCCGAGATCGTCCTGAAGGACCTGATCCCCGAGGGCGGCGAGCCCGAGATCACCGCGGGGCTGATCATCGCCCAGACCGCGGCCTACTTCGGCGTCTCCATCGAGGAGCTCACCGGGCCCAGCCGCGGCCGCCACCTGGTCATGGCCCGCCAGATCGCGATGTACCTGTGCCGCGAGCTCACCGGCCTGTCGCTGCCCAAGATCGGCGCGCAGTTCGGCAACCGCGACCACACCACGGTGATGTACGCCGACCGCAAGATCAACCAGCTCCTGGCCGAGCGCCGCGCGGTCTTCAACCAGGTGAGCGAGCTGACCAGCCGGGTCAAGGCCGCGGCCCGCCAGGCCTGAGGTGAGCCTGTGGACAGACCCCGGTGCGGGGTCCGAACTACACGGGGAGGATCTTGGGATGCGCCGCACGGTCCGCCGTACGCCGGCACCGTCCTCCACACGGAGCCGCTGTCGGAGCGGTCGCCGTGCACAGCCCCTGTGCGCGGCGGTCGAGCGGCGCGACCTGCACGGATGCCGTCCGTCCACAGATTCCACACTGCCTACTACGACTACGTATCTCTCCATGCATCGATCGACGGTGGAACTCCACGAGCTCCGTCCCCTGTGGATCACCACGCGGCATGGGAGGATTCAGGCCCTGAACCTCGACACCTCGAAGGACTCCCCATCGTGAAGTTCCGCGTCGACCGCGACGTGCTCGCGGATGCCGTCGCCTGGGCAGCGCGCAGCCTGCCGGTCCGCCCCAGCGTCCCCGTGCTGGCCGGACTGCTGATCGAGGCAAGCCACGAGGGGCTCGTGCTCTCGACCTTCGACTACGAGACCTCCGCCCGGGCCACGCTCCAGGCCGAGGTGGCCGACGAGGGCCGGGCCCTGGTCAGCGGCCGGCTCCTGGCCGACATCTGCCGGAGCCTGCCCGCCAAGCCCGTCGAGATGGTGATCGACGGGGCCCGGGTCTCGCTGACCTGCGGCTCCGCGAGGTTCAGCCTGCAGACGATGCCGGTCGAGGACTACCCCACGCTGCCCCAGATGCCGGCGGCCAGCGGCACGGTCCCCAGCGAGGCCTTCGCCCACGCGGTGAGCCAGGCGGTCACCGCCGCCGGACGCGACGACATGCTGCCGGTGCTGACCGGCGTGCGGATCGAGATCGACGGGGCGACCATCTCGATGCTCGCCACCGACCGCTTCCGCCTCTCCCACCGCGAGCTCGGCTGGGACCCGCGCACCCCCGACGACACGCTGGCCGCCCTGGTGCCGGCCAAGGTGCTCGGCGACACGGCCAAGTCGCTCACCAGCGGCA
>CAZEPK010000008.1:11121-25551 GCA_964514085.1 uncultured Nocardioides sp. | reverse complement strand
TCATCGGCTTCGAGGGTGCGGCCGCGGGCGGCACCCGCCGCACCACCACCCGGCTGCTGGACGGGGAGTTCCCCAAGGTCCGCAGCCTCTTCCCCAACGAGCACCTCACCGTGGCCAAGGTCGACAAGCAGGCCCTGATCGAGTCGGTGCGCCGCGTCTCGCTCGTCGCCGAGCGCAACACCGCCGTCCAGCTCGCGTTCAGCGACGGCGTGCTGACCCTCGACGCGGGCTCCGGCGACGAGGCCCAGGCCTCGGAGTCGATCGAGGCCGTGATCGACGGCGAGGCGATCACCACGGGGTTCAACCCGCAGTTCCTCCTCGACGGCCTGACCGCCATCGACGAGGACATCGTCGAGCTGGCCTTCACGCAGTCCTCCAAGCCGGTGGTCATCAGCGGTTCGGTCGACGGCGAGAAGGACGACACCGCCTTCCGCTACCTGCTGATGCCGCGGCGACTGCTGTCCTGACCGGGGTACCCCTCGGGAGACGGAGAAACGACGCGCAGCCGGAGTCAGGCTGCGACCAAGCCGAACGAGGGAGTCGACATGTACATCGGTCTGGTGGGGCTGGGCAAGATGGGCGGCAACATGCGCACGCGGATGCGCAACGCCGGCCTGACCGTCGTGGGCTACGACCGCAACCCCGACCTCGCCGACGTCGGGAGCCTGGCCGACCTGGTGGCCGCGCTGCCGGGTGAGGACGGCGGCCCGAGGGTCGTGTGGGTGATGGTCCCCGCGGGCGACCCGACCCGCGACACCGTCAAGGAGCTCGGCGACCTGCTCGGCGAGGGCGACCTGGTGGTCGACGGCGGCAACTCCAAGTACACCGACGACCAGGCCAACGCCGCCATGCTCGGCGAGAAGGGCATCGGCTTCGTCGACTGCGGCGTCTCGGGCGGGGTCTGGGGCCTGGAGAACGGCTACGCGCTCATGTGCGGCGGCTCCGACGAGGACGTGGCCAAGGTCCAGCCGGCCCTCGACGCGCTGCGGCCCGAGGGCGAGCACGGCTTCGTCCACGCCGGCCAGACACCGGGTGCGGGCCACTTCGCCAAGATGGTCCACAACGGCATCGAGTACGCCATGATGCAGGCCTACGCCGAGGGCTGGGAGCTGCTCGACAAGGTCGACATCGTCGACAACGTCACCGAGGTCTTCGACTCCTGGCGGGCCGGCACCGTGATCCGCTCGTGGCTGCTCGACCTCCTAGTCGCCGCGCTCGACGAGGACACCCACCACGACAAGATCTCGGGCTACGCCGAGGACTCCGGCGAGGGCCGCTGGACCGTCGAGGCCGCGATCGACAACGCCGTCCCGATGCACGTCATCGCCGCCTCGCTCTTCGCGCGCTTCACCTCGCGCCAGGACGACAGCCCGGCGATGAAGGCGATCGCCGCGATGCGCAACCAGTTCGGTGGCCACGCCACGCGGACCGAGGCGCCCAAGGGCGGCGACGTCTCCGGCCAGACCGGGCCGGCGCAGTCCGAGGCGTCCCAGCAGGCCGGCAGCGGGACCCAGGCGCCCCCGACCGGCGCGGACAACCCGACCGGTGGAGAGTCCTGACGGTGGGATGTACGTCGCCCACCTGAGCCTGCACGACTTCCGCTCCTACGCCACCGCGGAGGTCCCGCTCGAGCCCGGGGTCACGGCGTTCATCGGTCGCAACGGCCAAGGGAAGACCAACCTGGTCGAGGCGGTCGACTACCTCTCGCGGCTGACCTCGCACCGCGTGGCCACCGACGCGCCACTGGTGCGCAGCGGCGCGGCGCAGGCCGTGGTGCGCGCGGCGGTGGTCAAGGAGGGCCGCACGGCGGTGCTCGAGGTCGAGCTCAACCCCGGCCGCGCCAACCGGGCGCGGGTGAACAAGTCGCCGCTGCCGCGCACCCGCGACCTCGTCGGCCTGGTCCGCACGGTGGTCTTCTCGCCCGAGGACCTCACCCTGGTCAAGGGCGATCCGTCGGACCGCCGGCGCTTCCTCGACGACCTCGTGGTGCTCCGCACGCCGCGGCTCGCGGGCACGCGCGCCGACTACGACCGGGTGCTCAAGCAGCGCAACTCCCTGCTCAAGACCGCGGGGCTGGCCCGCGGCCCGGCCCGCGAGGGAGCCCTGGCCACGCTGGCGGTGTGGGACGACCAGCTCGCGCACCACGGCGCCGAGCTGCTCCAGGCCCGGCTCCGCCTGGTGGAGGAGCTGCGGCCCTACGTCGGGAAGGCCTACGAGACGGTGGCCCGCGGCGCGTCCCGCGACGACGCCGAGATCGAGTACCGGTCCTCGGTCCCGACCGACGGCCCGCTGGACGAGGCGATCCTCGAGGAGCTGGCGCGCCGCCAGAAGGAGGAGCTCGACCGCGGGATCTCCCTGGTGGGGCCGCACCGCGACGAGCTCCTGCTCTGGCTGGGCCACGGCGCGCCCGACCCCGCCGCCCGGGAGGAGTCCCGGCTGCCGGTGAAGGGGTACGCCTCCCACGGTGAGTCCTGGTCCTTCGCCCTGGCGCTCAAGCTGGCGTCGTACGACCTGCTGCGCTCGGACGGGGACGACCCGATCCTGATCCTCGACGACGTCTTCGCCGAGCTCGACACCGAGCGCCGCGCCCAGCTCGCCGACCTCGTGGCCGGCGCCGAGCAGGTGCTGGTCACCGCCGCCGTGCCCGAGGACGTGCCGGCCGCGCTGGCCGGCGCCCGGTTCCTCGTGGCGGGAGGCCAGGTGACCCGTGACGGGTGACGAGCCGTCCCCGGACCAGCCCCGTGCGGACGACGGGCTCGACCTGGCCCGCCAGCTGACCCGGGCCACCGCGCGGTCCACGCCGGCGGCGCGCAAGCGCCGGGCCAAGCGCGACCGGCGCCCCCGTGACGGCCAGGTCTCCGGCGCGCACCCCGACGACCGCGACCCCCAGCTGCTCGGCAACCAGCTCGACCGCCTGGTCGCCGACCAGGGCTGGGAGCTGGAGCTCAAGGTCCGCGGCGTCTTCGCACGGTGGCCCGAGCTGGTCGGCGCCGAGGTCGGCGCCCACACGACCCCCGAGTCGTTCGCCGAGGGCAAGCTCGTGGTCCGCACCGACTCGACCGCCTGGGCCACCCAGCTCACCCTCCTCGCCCCGAACCTGGTCCGCCGGCTCAACGAGGAGCTCGGCCACGGGACGGTGCTGGTCATCGAGGTGCTCGGACCGCACGCCGCCAACCGTCCCCGCGGCCGCCTGCGCACCCGCGACAGCCGCGGGCCGCGCGACACCTACGGGTGACCTCGGCAGGCCCGGGCGCGGGCCCGGGCGCCGCGCACCAGACCGCGCTGCAGCCGTTCTGGCAGCCTCGCGACCATATGGGGGCATGGCCGACCCCCTGTGCGGGCCTCTCGAACCCCTTCACGCGCCTCTGTGAGCCCTCGTAGCGGACTTTTCATCCCCAGCCCACGGGGGCATGCGTGAAATGCGGCGTTCTGGGCGGTAATATGGCCGCTGGGTCGTCCCGATCAGCTCTGATCTTCTGCGGGCGGCCCGCGTCATGTCTCGACAACGGCCTCCGGGCCAGCCAGAAGGGGTGCCCGTGTCTGCCCAGAATCCTCCGGAGCCCCCCAACGGCGTCACCTACGACGCCTCGGCCATCCAGGTCCTCGAGGGCCTCGAGGCGGTGCGCAAGCGCCCGGGCATGTACATCGGCTCCACCGGTGAGCGCGGCCTGCACCACCTCATCTGGGAGATCGTCGACAACGCGGTGGACGAGTCGCTGGCCGGCTACTGCGACCGGATCCTCATCACCCTCCAGGAGGACGGCGGGATCCGCGTCGAGGACAACGGCCGCGGCATCCCCACCGACACCGCGCCCGGCCAGGACCTCCCGGCCCTGACCCTGGCGCTGACCGTCCTGCACGCCGGCGGCAAGTTCGGCGGCGGCGGCTACAAGGTCTCAGGCGGCCTGCACGGCGTCGGCGTCTCGGTGGTCAACGCCCTCTCCAGCCGGGTCATCGCCGAGGTCCGCAACCGCGGTCACCTCTGGCGCCAGACCTTCACGATCGGCGTACCGGACGGCGAGCTCGAGCAGGTCCGCCCGATGGCCGAGGGCGAGGAGACCGGCACCACGATCACCTACTGGGCCTCCGAGGAGATCTTCGAGACCACGACGTACTCCCTCGAGACGATCACCTCGCGGCTGCGCGAGTACGCCTTCCTCAACAAGGGCCTCGAGATCGTCGTGCGCGACGAGCGGCCGGCGGCCGGCGACCTGGTCGAGGCCGTCCAGGACGGCACCATCGACAACTCCGTCGACCAGAGCGGCACCGACGCGATCCGCAAGGCCGAGTCCGGCGGGCTCGAGCAGGTCTTCAAGTACGAGCGCGGCTTGGTCGACTACGTCGAGCACCTCAACCGCAGCAAGCAGGCCGCCAACCCCACGATCATCTCCTTCGAGGCCGAGGCGCCGGACAACACCGGCAACCACATGAGCCTCGAGGTCGCGATGCAGTGGAACACCACCTTCAGCGAGTCGGTCCACACCTTCGCCAACACCATCAACACCCACGAGGGCGGCACCCACGAGGAGGGCTTCCGCTCGGCGCTGACCTCGACGGTCAACAAGTGGGGCGAGGACTGGGGCCTGATGAAGAAGCCCGAGGACCGCGTCTCGGGCGACGACATCCGCGAGGGCCTGACCGCGATCATCTCGGTCAAGCTCGGCGAGCCGCAGTTCGAGGGCCAGACCAAGACCAAGCTCGGCAACACCGAGGTCAAGGGCTTCGTCCAGAAGATCATGAACGACCAGCTCGGGGCCTGGTTCGAGCAGAACCCCGCCGAGGGCAAGGACATCGTCCGCAAGAGCCAGGCCGCGCAGCAGGCCCGGATCGCCGCGCGCAAGGCGCGCGACCTGGCCCGCTCGCGCAAGGGGCTGCTCGGTGGCGGCGGCCTGCCCGGCAAGCTGTCGGACTGCCAGTCGACCGACCCCGAGGAGTGCGAGGTCTTCATCGTCGAGGGCGACTCCGCCGGCGGCTCGGCTCGCCAGGGCCGCAACTCGCGGACCCAGGCGATCCTCCCCATCCGCGGGAAGATCCTCAACGTCGAGAAGGCCCGCATCGACAAGGTGCTGGCCAACACCGAGGTGCAGGCGATCATCTCCGCGCTCGGCACCGGCATCCACGACGAGTTCGACGTCGACAAGCTGCGCTACCACAAGGTCGTGCTGATGGCCGACGCCGACGTCGACGGCCACCACATCAACACCCTGCTGCTGACGCTGCTGTTCCGCTTCATGAAGCCGCTGATCGAGGGCGGGTTCGTCTACATGGCCCAGCCGCCGCTCTACCGCATCCGCTGGACCGGCCCGCCGGCCGACCACCAGTTCGTCTACTCCGACACCGAGCGCGACGCGATGATGGCCCACGGCCTGGAGAACGGGCGCAAGCTCCCCAAGGAGAACCCGGTCCAGCGCTACAAGGGCCTCGGCGAGATGAACGCCGACGAGCTGTGGGAGACCACGATGAACCCCGACCAGCGGCTGATGCTGCAGGTCACCCTGGACGACGCGGCACGGGCCGACGAGATCTTCTCCACGCTGATGGGCGAGGACGTCGAGCAGCGCCGCTCCTTCATCCAGCGCAACGCCAAGGACGTCCGCTTCCTCGATATCTAGGTCTCTAGCGCGATCGCTAGACACCCCTAGACACCGGTAGGCACGGGCCGCGACCCGGTAGGACAGAGAGCAGAGAACATGACCGAGACCCCCACTGACGGCACTCCCCCGGTCGGCCCCGGCGGCCGGATCGAGCCGATCGAGCTGCAGACCTCGATGCAGCGCTCCTACATCGACTACGCGATGGCGGTCATCGTGGGCCGCGCGCTGCCCGACGTGCGCGACGGTCTCAAGCCGGTGCACCGGCGCGTGCTCTACGCGATGTTCGACGGGGGCTACCGGCCCGACCGCGGCTTCTCCAAGTGCAGCCGCGTGGTCGGCGACGTCATGGGCCAGTACCACCCGCACGGCGACACCGCGATCTACGACACCCTGGTCCGGCTGGCCCAGCCCTGGGTGATGCGGGCGCCGCTGATCCACGGCCAGGGCAACTTCGGCTCGCCGGGCAACGACTCCGCGGCCGCGATGCGCTACACCGAGTGCCGGATGGCCCCGCTCGCGCTGGAGATGGTGCGCGACATCGGCGAGGACACCGTCGACTTCCAGCCCAACTACGACGGCCGCTCCCAGGAGCCGACCGTCCTGCCCTCGCGCTACCCGAACCTCCTGGTCAACGGCTCGGCCGGCATCGCGGTCGGCATGGCCACCAACATCCCGCCGCACAACCTGCGCGAGGTGGCCGAGGGCGCCCAGTGGGCGCTCGAGCACCCCGACGCGACCCGCGAGGAGCTGCAGGACGCCCTGGTCGAGCGGATCAAGGGCCCCGACTTCCCCAACGGCGCCCTGATCGTGGGCCGCGCCGGCATCGAGCAGGCCTACCGCACCGGCCGGGGCTCGGTGACCCAGCGCGCGGTCATCGAGATCGACGAGGACAACAAGGGCCGCACCTGCCTGTCCATCACCGAGCTCCCCTACATGGTCAACCCCGACAACCTCGCGCTGAAGATCGCCGAGCTCGCCGACAGCGGCCGGGTCCAGGGCATCTCCGACGTGCGCGACGACTCCTCGGGCCGCACCGGCCAGCGCCTGGTGGTCGTGCTCAAGCGCGACGCGGTGGCCCGGGTGGTGCTCAACAACCTGCTCAAGCACACCGAGCTGCAGACCAACTTCAGCGCCAACATGCTGGCCCTGGTCGACGGCGTGCCGCGCACGCTCTCGGTCGACCAGTTCATCTCCAACTGGGTCACCCACCAGATCGAGGTCATCCAGCGCCGGACCCGCTTCCGCCTGGCCGAGGCCGAGCGCCGCGCCCACGTGCTGCGCGGCCTGGTCAAGGCCCTCGACGCGCTCGACGAGGTCATCGCCCTGATCCGGCGCTCGCCCGAGGTCGACGACGCCCGCCAGGGCCTGATCGAGCTGCTGGAGATCGACGAGATCCAGGCCAACGCCATCCTCGACATGCAGCTGCGCCGGCTGGCGGCGCTCGAGCGCCAGAAGATCATCGACCAGCTGGCCGAGATCGAGGTCGAGATCGCCGACCTCGAGGACATCCTGGCCAACGAGTCGCGCCAGCGGACGATCATCTCCGAGGAGCTGGCCGAGATCGTTGCGAAGTACGGCGACGACCGGCGTACCCAGATCATTGCGGCCGACGGCGACCTGTCGATGGAGGACCTGATCCCCGACGAGGAGCTGGTCGTCTCCATCACCCGCGGTGGCTACGCCAAGCGGACCCGTGCCGACCAGTACCGCTCGCAGAAGCGCGGCGGCAAGGGCGTCCGCGGCGCGACGCTGCGCGGCGACGACGTGGTGGAGCACTTCATCGCCACCACCAACCACCACTGGCTGCTGTTCTTCACCACCGCCGGGCGGGTCTACCGCACCAAGGCCTACAACCTCCCGGAGGCGCAGCGCGACGCCAAGGGCGGCCATGTCGCCGGGCTGCTGTCGTTCCAGCCCGACGAGGGCATCGCCCAGGTGCTGGCGATCCGCGACTACGAGCAGGCTCCCTACCTCGTGCTCGCCACCCGCAACGGCCTGGTCAAGAAGACCCGCCTTGCCGACTACAACAGCCCGCGCCAGGCCGGCGTCATCGCCATCAACTTCCGCGAGGACGACGACGAGCTGATCGGCGCCGAGCTGGTCTTCGCCGAGGACGAGATCCTGCTGGTCTCCCGCAAGGGCCAGGCCGTGCGCTTCCGTGCCGACGACAGCCAGCTGCGCCCGATGGGCCGGGCCACCTCCGGCGTGTCCGGCATGAAGTACGCCGAGGGCGACTCGGTCCTGTCCATGTCGGTCATCCGCGCGGCCCAGGCGGCCACGGAGGACTCCGAGGAGAACGTCCAGTACGTCTTCACCATGACCGACGGCGGCTTCGCCAAGCGCACCCGGATCAGCGACTACCGGCTGACCAACCGCGGCACCAAGGGGGTTAAGGCGATGACCCTGGCCAACGAGGAGCGCGGGGTGCTGGTCGGGGCCTTCATCGTCGAGGACGGCGACGAGATCCTCTCCATCACCCAGGGCGGGCAGGTCGTCCGCAGCCCGATCAACGAGAACTTCCGACCCACCGGTCGCTCCACGATGGGCGTGAAGTTCGTGACGCCCAAGAACGGCGACGCGGTGGTCGTGACCACGCGCTCGATCGAGGCCAAGGTCGAGGAGGAGCTCGAGGCGGAGGCCGAGTCGGTGGACGGCCAGGCGCCGGAGGCGTCCGAGGCGGGGACCGACGCCGGGACGGATGTCGGGACCGACGCCGGGACGGCCCCCGAGGCCGCCGCTGAATCGGCGAATGTCGACCCTGATGCAACAATCGACGGTGACGACGCGTCCGAGTGAGGCTTGGTCCACGCCGTTGACAGAGCACAGCGTCGAGCGCAAGGGGAGTGACAGTCACCATGCCTGACCGTCCGAGCGACACCGGTCGAGAGGACACGGTGGCGCTGCCCCTTCCTCCGAAGCGGCCCGCCCAGGGCACGAACGGCTCGAACGGACGGGTGCTGCCGCCGATGCCGGCCGACACGTCCGGCAGCAACGGCAACGGCACCTCGTCCGGTTCGTCCACGGGCGCGTCGGGGTCGTCCGGGGGCGCCACCGCCAGCCCGACGCCTCCGACCAAGCCGCCCGCCGCGCGACCGACCCGGAGCACCGCCAAGAAGTCGGCCCGCCCGCCGGCCAAGGGCCGACCGGCCACCCCGCCGGCCGCCCGTCCCGCCGCCCCGCCCGCCCAGGGGGCGCAGGCCGCCGCACCGCGCAAGGCGCCGATCAGCGCCTCCGGCAGGCCGGCCCCGGCGGCCCCCGCGGCCCCTGCCGCGGCGGCGGCCCCGACGGCCGCGCCCTCCACGGGCCAGCCCTCGCCCGCCACCCAGGCCACCCCGGTGGCCCGCACCACCGAGACCGCGCGCCCGGTCGCCTCGCCCACGCCCGTCGTGGCCCCCGCGCCCGCCGCCAAGGTCAAGCCGGCCAAGGAGCCCCGGCCTGCCAAGCCGAGCCGCGAGGAGAAGCGGGCCGAGAAGGCCGCGGTCGCCCCGCGCCCCGGCCGCCGGGCCCGGCTCCGGCTGACCCGGATCGACCCGTGGTCGGTCATGAAGACCTCCTTCCTGCTCTCGATCGCCCTGGGCATCGTGATCGTGGTGTCGGTCCTGATGGTCTGGACGGTGCTCGGCGCCGCTGACGTGTGGACCTCGATCAACCAGACGGTCCAGGACGTCGTGGGTGGCCAGGACGCCTCCAACTTCGACATCGAGGACTACCTCGGCACCCGCCGGGTCGTCGGGTTCACCATGATCGTGGCCGCCGTCGACGTGGTGCTGGTGACCGCGATCTGCACCCTGGGTGCCTTCCTCTACAACATGTCGGCCTCGCTCCTCGGCGGCGTCGAGGTGACCCTCGCCGAGGACCACTGAGCCAGGACGTCGAACCCGTCGGTGCGGATTTCAAGCGCCGCGGGACGCTCCGGTAATGTCTCCCCTCGGTCCGCCGGTCGACCGGCGTACTCCCGGGCCTATAGCTCAGACGGTTAGAGCGCTTCCCTGATAAGGAAGAGGTCGGAGGTTCAAGTCCTCCTAGGCCCACCCCTCCGCTGGACCGCCCGGTCCCCGAGGCTGCGACGGTTCTCGGCCCGCGGTCCCCGCTTGCTAGGGTCTCCCGCGTGAAGAAGCTCCTCCTCATCGCCCTTGCCGCCGCCGGAGCGGCGTTCGCGAAGAAGAAGATCGACGAGGGCAAGGCCGAGCAGGCCCTCTGGGCCGAGGCGACCGACGCGGTCAAGCGCAGCTGAGCTTCTTCCCCGCGAGGGGCCTTGGCGCAATTGGTAGCGCACCTGCTTTGCAAGCAGGGGGTTAGGGGTTCGAGTCCCCTAGGCTCCACCACTTAATAACCGCAGGTCAGCCCGCGACTCCTGTCGTTTCTTTGCTCTGCTTCTGGCCCGGATGGCCCGACCGTATGCCAGATATATGCCAGATTGGCCACAGGAGCTGCAAGCTTCCGTGGCGCGTCCCGGTCCCGACGACGATGGCCGAATGGGTCTGGTTTGCAGACCACGCTCGGCCTGGTGGGCACGCTCGCTGCCGGGACCTTCCTGATCGTGATCGGACTGACGAATCTGAGCGCCTTGCTCGGCATCCTCCATGTCTTTCGACACATGCGAGCCGGGACCTTTGATGAGGACAAGCTCGAGCACCACCTCCACCAACGCGGCTTCATGGCACGGCTGTTCAACCGGACCACCCGCCGAGTGACCAAGCCTCGTCACCTCTACCCCGTCGGGCTGCTCATGGGACTCGGGTTCGACACCGCGACCCAGGTCGCCCTTCTGGTCCTCGCCGGCGGCGCGGCCAGCACGCTGCCGTGGTAGGCCATCCTCGTGCTCCCCGTGCTGTTCGCCGCTGGGATGACGCTGTTCGACACGGCTGACGGCGTCTTCATGGCCCACGCCTACAAGTGGGCGCTTCTCAGCCCGATACGCAGGATCTACTACAACCTCACCGTCACGATCTTGTCGGTCGTGGTCGCCCTGGTGATCGGCGGCATCGTGCTGCTCCAGCTGCTCGCGGAGCGCTTCCACATCGTGGCTCTGTCCTGGGCGACCCGGCTCGATCTGCAGTACCTCGGCTACCTCATGGTCGGGCTGTTCGCCGTTATCTGGGCTATCAGTGTGTCGACATGGAGATTCGGCCGCATCGAGGAGCGGATGCAGAACCGCCTCTGACGAAGCACAGGCGCGCGTTCATCGCATGTGAACATGGCAGCGACCTCCGGCTCGGCAGGTCTCAATCGGGCGCGTCGCTCGTTCTGGGTGCTGGCCCTCGTGGCAGTAGCCGCGGCGGGATCGTTGAGCGCCGCCGCGGCGACGTCGGCCGGGGCCTGGACCGGGGTTCGGGTTGCGTCCAGCGGCATGGTCCTAGTTGCAGCGGTTGGCCTTGCGGCCCGAGTCCTGACAAGCCATCGAGCGCTCCCAACGACGCGCCCATCGGGAGGGTCACGACCGGCGTGGCGACCGGTGAGCCCATCACCGCGCGCTCTACACAGTCGAGCCGCGGGCTCGGTCACCGGCCCGTCGTCGAGCACGCGATGAATGGCCCCGTCCGCACGAGTTGAGGACTCTGGAAAGAGCGTCCCGTCGCGGCGTCAAAGCTTGGGTCGAGGATCGAGTGCTATGAGGCCGCTTAGGGCCAAGAGCGCGGCCATCGGATAGCCGAGGAAGATGTCCTGCTTACCCATCCCTAAAGGCAGGATCCGGGTGCCGGCGTGGGCAACCAGGTGGTTGACGGCCATTACCCCCGCCAGCACGAACAGTGTCCAGCAGAGGACACGACGCCTCGTCCACGGGTTCAGGCTCTGTTCATGCGCTGAGCCTCTTGGCCGCAGTGCCACCATCTTCCCCTCCTAGCGCGTGCAAGCACCCTCGTACTCGTCACTAAGCAGCATAGTAGATGGACGCGGGCCTGCGCTCAGATCCGGTGACCCACGGGCAGGTCAACAGGAGCGAAGGGTCATCACGCGCTCACGTACGCGACAAGGTCAGGCTGCACGCGGTTGCGAGGCGGCCCCTGGATCCTTGGCGGTGCACTTGGGGTCGGTCCCGCCGGGCATCGCAGCCACCTCCACGTCGCCGTGCGAGTCGGATCAGAGACCGGAGTACGAATGCAGCCCGCTGCCGAACATGTTGATGCCGACGAAGTTGAAGAGCACGGTCCCGAAGCCAATGAGGGCCACGGCTGCAGCGCGTCGTCCTTGCCAGCCGCCGGTTGCGCGCGCATGGAGATAGCTGGCGTACACCACCCAGGTGATGAAGGCCCACACTTCCTTTGGGTCCCATCCCCAGTAGCGTCCCCAGGCGTACTTGGCCCAGATGGGTCCGGCGATCAGGGCAGCGAAGGTCCAGACGGGAAAGCCGAAGGCGTGTACCCGGTAGCTGATTTGGTCGATTCGTTCAGCGCTCGGGAGTCGGCCCGCATGTCTGCTGAGCGAGATGGGCCTGCGTGACTCTGCGCGAGCCTGCAGTAGGTACAAGAGTGAGGTCAAGGCGCCCAAAGTGAAGGCACCGGTGGCTGTGATGGCCGCGACGACGTGGATGACCAGCCAGTAGCTCTGCAGGGCTGGGACCAAGGGGCCGGCGGGGACGTAGAGCGTCAGACTGGCCACCATGAGTACCACCAGGACTACTGAAGTCACGGGCAGGCCGAGCCACTGCACCCGGAGCAGGGGCACCAGGACGAGGTAGAGGGCTACGGCGCCGAAGCTGCCGGCCAAGGCGAACTCGTACATGTTGCCCCAAGGGACGCGTCCGGCAGCCAGCGCCCGCGTCACGAGCGCCACGAGGTGGAGTCCGGCGGCGACCACGGTCAGCGCCAAGCCTGATCGTCCAGCGAACTCGGTCCAGAAGCCCCCGCCTGCGTCCGAGGCGAGCCGACCGTTGTCTGCTGAGCTCAGAGTCGGATCGGTGCCCTGCGGGATGCTGACGCGGTGCATGACGAGCACCTGTCGAGGTGCCGACGTCGTGGTGACACCGACGGCAGGCAACCGCCGGACCAAGGCCCATTCGAGCAGATAGCCGAGGACCGCCAGCGCATAGACCACGGCGGCCGACATCACTGCTCGATCGCTCAGGTTTGCCCACATCTCGGTGTTTGTCATTGGCTCCGCTCTTCCTGTGTGTCGTGAGTGCGTAGCTTGAGGCGCCTCACGAGCCAGGCGCTGGCCGCGGGGTCGTCCTCGAGGCGCTTGCGGCCGCTCATGGCCGCGACCCGGATCGTCGTGCCGTCGTGGTCACTCACCACGAAGAAGCGGCGGCGGCGCACGAACAGCGATGCGATCAGGCCCAGCAGACCCGTGACAACCCCAGCCAGGACTAGTCGATCGCCCGGTGACGTGCTGACCTGGAACCGTGCCCACGGCCGAATCGCGTCGAAAGTGATCGACCCCGCGCCGTTGGGGAGCGCCCCTGTCTGACCGGGCGTCAGGGTCAGACGGCCCGTCTTGCTGAGTCTCGTCTTGTCCAGGCTGTAGACGTTCTGGGGTGCCGCGTCGTCAAGGCCCAAGTTGCCCCGGTAAGTATCCAGCACGAGCTGGGGTTGTAGAAGGTCGGGGAAGGCGGAGTAGGTCTTTCCGGCCGCTGTGGTGGCAGCGGTGGGGAAGAACTCCCCGTCCAGGGCAATTTGGTCGGGACGGGCGTCGGGGACCTTGATGACGCCGAAAGACCGCAGGGTGCTGTCCTCGGGGAGGAACACGACGGGTCCTTGGTAGGTCACGTTGCCCTCTCCGTCGCGGACGGTCACGACTGGTGCGTAGCCGTGGCCCACGAGGTAGACGTCCGTGTCGTCCACGCTGAGTGGCTTGTTCACCTCCACCCTGCGCGACAGCGACGAGCTGGGAGATCGCGCGTCCCCGTAGGAAACGTCTGCCTGGAAGGTGGTGGGCTGCCCGGAGGGTAGGTAGCCGACGACGAAGCGGTCGAGGGAGAATCCGAAGGGTCGCAGGTCCGCGGCGTCGAAGCGTGCTCCGCCGACGAAGTTGTCGTATTGACTCGGGGTGTTGCTGAAGCTCTGCCCCTGCACCACCACGGCGGCTCCGGTGAAGCCGTAGAGCTTGCCGTAGGCGAACCCGGCAAGCACGATGAGAACCGAGGCGTGGAAGAGAAGATTTCCCGCCTCGCGCAGCCTGCCTCGATCCGCCACGAGATCATGGCCTGTGCGCTCGATGCGGTATCCCCGGCGACGAAGGAGACGCACGACCTCACCGCTGACGCTCGAGTTGCTCCGTGGCCACGCGTCCGCGGTCCGGAGCGAATCAAGCTGTTCGAGCCCCGCGGGGGGCAGGGCAGGGGAGCGCCCGAGGTTTCGGGCGTAGACGCCCAGTCGCGGAACGACGCACCCGACCAGTGAGACAAGGAGGAGGATGTAGACGGCGCTGAACCACGGGGAGGAGTAGACGTCGAACAGTTCAAGCCGCTCGAACCAAGGGGTCAGCCGTGGATGGATCCCCTGCCAGTTCGACACGCGTTGCGGATCGACGCTTCTCTGGGGGATGAAGGAGCCCGGTGCTGCGGTGATCGCCAGCAGGAACAGCAGGAACAGGGCTGTGTTCATCGCTGTGAGCCGTCGCCATGCCCAGCGTGCCAGCTCGCGCAACGAGAGCTCAGCGGGCAGGTGGCTGGACGGAGGGGGTTCTTCTCCCTGAGTGGTCGCGTCGAGGTCTACGTCGGTCGTGCTCATCGTGGTCGTTCGTGGGGTGGTGGCGCGTCAGGTGCGCTGAGCTGGCTGACCTCGTGCTGCGGGGTCATGCGGCCGCCGGAGCGGCTCCTCGCGACGAACAGGTAGGCGGCGGCGGCGATGAACAGGGCGAGGGATGTCCACTCATTGAGCCGCAGTCCAAGGACGTC